>DASXTE010000021.1:0-24480 GCA_036505595.1 Pyrinomonadaceae bacterium | reverse complement strand
ATACAATCTGCAACTCGCCAACGTCTTTCATGCCGGCGACGGCAACCTGCATCCTTTGATCTGTTTCGATCTTCGACAAGGCGCCGATCTGGAGAATGTCCGACAAGCAGGACGCGAAATCATGGAAACTTGCGTGCGTGCCGGCGGCACGATCACCGGAGAGCACGGCGTTGGTCTCGACAAGAGCGCTTACCTGTCTTTGATCTTTTCTGAAGATGACATGGAAGCGATGTTGCGCGTGCGCGCCGCTTTCGATCCTTCGGGCTTGTGCAATCCGGGAAAGATCATTCCGATGCCGCGAGGATGTGGTGAAGCACGCGCCGTGGCGACGCAAAGTGTGCTGGGAGCGCGGGCGTCTCGCCCGCACGAGCGAGGCGCAGCCTCACTCTCAAATCACGTTGTTGGGTCCTCGGAAAGGCAAAGCATTTCCGCAACTCCGAGCGGCAAAGCCGCATCACGGCAGCCACTGCTCGCTGCCCGCATGAACGAGACGCGAATTGCCCGCGAGCTTTCCCGGTTGTTGGGCGATGTGGGTGTGCGCCGGCTGGCGGATTTTGCAATTGAGTTGCAGTCGAGCGAGCGCGCGGAACGCTTAATCGAAGTCGCGCCGGCTTCGGCTGAGCAAGCATCCGAAGTCTTGCAATTTGCCGCGCGGGAAGGGCTCGCCGTCATTCCCGCCGGCGCGCGCTCCTGGTTAGATGTTGGAAATCTGATGACCAAAGCAGATCTTATCGTCAGCTCTCGTCGCATGAACCAGTTGCTTCGACACGAGCCGGCAGACCTGGTTGCGACTGCGGAAGCCGGATTGACGCTAGCGGATTTCCAAGAGCAGTTGGCGCAAAGAGGTCAATGGCTGCCCATCGATCCGCCTGATGACGGAACTGCGACACTCGGAGCCGTGTTGGCAACCGGCTCCAGCGGCCCTCAGGCATTTGGCTATGGGCCATTGCGATCATTTGTTATCGGTGTGCGCGCGGTGCTCGCCGATGGGCGGCAAATCAAATCGGGCGGCCGGGTCGTGAAAAACGTCGCGGGTTACGATCTCAGTAAACTGTTCAGCGGAAGCTACGGTACGCTGGGCCTGATTACGGAAGTAACGTTTAAGCTACGCCCTTTGCCGGCTGAGGCGCGGACGATTGTTGCTTTGGGAACCCGCGAAGATCTGGTCAGCGCGGCAAGGCGTGTTGCGAACAACTTCTTCCCGGTTGCTGTGGAAGTGATCTCGCCGCTGCTGGTGGAAGATCTCGGGCTGCAATCGCAGCGCCATCAGTGCGCCCTGCTGATCCGATTCGCGGCGTCCACGAGAACGGTGATTACCCAAACGGCCCAAGCCTTGAAGGCGCTTCGTGACGAGAGCTTCCGTTGTGCGACCCACGATGACGACGCGGGGCTTTGGCAGGCACTGGGAACAGCACCGTTGCAGACTAAGCATGATTTGAGTTGGATGGCTCGAGTGCGACCAACTGACTTGCCTTCTCAGGTCAACGCCGTTGCCATGCTGGAGCACGATGATGCCTGGCACCGCGCGGTCCGTTGGCATGCGTCAATCGGTGAGGGTCGTTTGCGCGCGATCGCCCGCAGTCCTGTCTATCATCAGGAGGCAGTGCGCGTGCTTGAACGGCTGCGCCAACAAGCAGAGAATCTGGGCGGCAGTTTGGTCCTGGAGAAAGCGCCCGCAGAAATTAAGCGTGAGTTTGACGCGTGGGGAAACTTCGGTGCCGCGGATGAGTTGATGAAGAGAGTGAAGCTGCAACTCGATCCGGAGAATCAGTTGTCGCCAGGGAGGTTTTTCGCAGACGCCTGAGACAATCTCAGAGTTTAAGTGCCGTGCCTCGTCCCGTCAGGGACGAAATATTTGTAGTATCCGATCCATTCTCGATTACGCGCTCCGAAAGGAGCGAAACGCAAACCCGTTTCGCTCCTAACGGAGCTTATTGATTTATTCGTGTCGCGGTTCTATAAAGATTTCGCTCCTAACGGAGCGATGATGAGCGTCAGCCGTGGGGATGGTACACATGAAACAGAACTCAAATTGCTTGGTCCGTCGAATTGCAGCGACCTTACTGCTGCTATCGTTTACAGGATCCGTTGTCTTACTGCCCCAAAGTTACGATCCGGCACTCGCCGCTTCCCGCGAACCGGTGCGCGCGCGCCACGGCATCGTGGCTTCAACGAATGAAGTTGCTTCGAAAGTCGGCGTGGAGGTCATGCGAAAAGGCGGCAACGCCGTGGATGCGGCAATTGCAGTGGCGTTCGCTTTGGCGGTGACGCATCCGGCGGCGGGAAATCTTGGCGGCGGTGGTTTCATGATGATTCGTTTGAAGGATGGGCACACGACCGCGATCGATTATCGCGAGATGGCGCCGGCGGCGGCGTATCGCAACGTTTATCTCGACAAGAACGGGAATGTGATCGAAGGCGAAGGCGGCTCGATCGAAGGGTATCGCGCGGCCGGCGTGCCCGGGACCGTGCGCGGAATGGAACTGGCCCTGAAGAAGTATGGCTCTCATCGATTGACGTGGAGCCAGTTGATTGAGCCCGCGCGGCGTCTGGCGGCAAATGGATTCACCGTGACGAATTCGCTGGCGCGCGGACTGCGCGGTAATCGCGAGTACCTGTCAAAGTATCCCGAAACGAAAAGGATCTACCTGAACAACGGTAAGTTCTACAACGAAGGCGATCTGTTCGTGCAGCCCGATCTGGCGGCGACGTTCACGCGTTTGCAGCAGCGCGGACCAAATGAATTTTATGAAGGCCAGACCGCCCGAATGATCGTCGATGACATGAAGCGCCACAACGGGCTGATCATGATGGAAGACATGCGGGGTTACGTCGCGAAAGAGCGCGAACCTTTGCGCGGAACTTATCGCGGCTATGAAATTATCTCGATGCCGCCGCCTTCATCCGGCGGAGCGGTGCTTATCGAGATGCTGAACATCCTCGAAGGTTATGATTTGAAAAAGATGGATTGGGCATCGTCCGATCGTTATCACCTGACAACTGAGGCGATGCGCCGCGCGTTCGCGGATCGCGCTGAGTACATGGGCGACACGGACTTCGTGAAAGTTCCCATCGCCGGCTTGACTGACAAGAAATACGCGGCGCAGCTGCGTAGCACAATCAGCACTGAGCATGCCTCGACAAGCGAACAGGTCAGGGCAGGGAAGCCAGCCGGTTATGAATCGGATGAGACGACGCATTTCACGGTGGTGGATGCTGACGGAAACGCCGTCGCGAATACTTACACGCTGAACAATTCGTACGGCTCGGCGGTGGTTGCAAAGGGCACGGGCATAATCATGAATGATGAGATGGACGATTTTGCCGCGAAGCCCGGCACGCCGAATCTTTACGGCTTGATTCAGGGCGAGCGCAACGCAGTTGCCCCGCACAAACGACCTCTGTCGGCAATGACACCAACGTTCGTCCTGCGGAAAGACGGCTCGCTCTGGTTTACCGTCGGCAGTCCCGGCGGGCCGACAATCATCAACACCGTGCTCGATGTGGTCACAAATGTGATCGATTACAACATGAATATTCAGCAAGCGATTGACGCGCCGCGCATTCATCATCAGTGGCTGCCCGATGAATTGGTTTACGAGCCTTACGGATTATCGGGCGACACGCAGAAGGCTCTGGCTGCACGTGGCCACAAACTGGTCGATAAGCCGCGCTACCTCGGCGATTGCGAAGGAATCATGATCGAAGAGAAGACTGGAATGCGTCTGGGTGCGACCGATCCGAGAAGGAGTGATGGGTTGGCAGTTGGATATTGAGCTCAACGGTGAGGCGAGAGAATGCGAGAGTTTGTTGGAGTCAAATCGCCGCTAGATTTATTGATAGAAGTCATTTCCACAAGACTTCCGGTCGAGAATGTTTTCAAGCGAGAAGCTATGATGTTCGGTCGTATTGCTTGTCCGCAATTGGACAAGATGGTGGCGGCGTTTGAGGCGTTGGGAAGTAGTGCCCATCCGCTGTCCGCACAACTACATTCAATAGCTACCGGATTTTTCAGCCACGTCGATTACCTACGGAAGCACAACATCGTCTTCGATGACGTCTCGTCGGCTGATGGACCAGCAGTAGATTTCTTGAAATCGGATAGTGAGTTTGCGAGTTTGATGACCGTTGAGAATCGGATTGCGCCTTGGGCACTCGAAGCGATTCAAAACGCCGGGCTGGACGACTTCCTTGATCAATCCAATATCACCATTGATGAGGACACGTTGAATAAGGTGGACAGGGTAGGGGCAATTTTCTTTCCCCTCGTGGTTGTATTGCAGCTAATCACAAGGAAGGTCGCGGTTCAGTTGAGGGTGTTAAATGGAAGCGATGCGTGTCCCGTCTTTTCAGAAATTGTGCCACCGATTCCGCTCCAAGTTCCTGAGAAAACCGTAGATGTGGTAAATCTGACAATTGATGCCTTACCAACCCCGGATTCGACGGTGTCATGGGAACAGATTATCGAGTTTAGATCCGACCCAGATTCACAAAACAAGTTCCTGGAGTTGCGAAACTGGATGAGCGAAGTTGGTCGGGGAGACCTGACTCCAAATGAAATCAATTTGCGGCTTGAAGTTCTGATTAACCGGTATCGTGCGCACATGAATCTTCACCGAATGAAGACGCACACTGGAAAACTCCAAACGGTCATAGCGGCCGCGACAAATCTGCTTCGTGGAAATCTTCTTGATGCGACGAGTGCGCTATTCTCTTACAAGAATCAACGCGTTGGCCTGCTGGAAGCCGAACTAACGGCGCCGGGAAGGGAAGTGGCCTACATCGTGGCGGCAAGAGAGAGATTTCGGGCAGGAAGTCAGGGCAGCATTAAATGAGAATTTGAGTCGTCTAAATCAAACGTATGAATCGCTGCTGAGTAACTTCTCAATAAACTCTCAGTTCTCTTCACGGTACAATTTCCCACACGCAACCAAATGAATTTCGGCGGCGCTCCGAGCAACAAACTCCGCTGCTGGAAGTCTGAATCCTTCGAGACAATTGCGTAGCCGTTAGTCTTGGCGTATTCCCAAATCTCAAAGTCGTCGGCGTCGCGGAGGCCCACTTCTCTTACGTGAATACTTTCGGCGTAAATGTCAGCCAATAACCGGGGAAGTCTAGGCGAGAGATTTTGATCAAACAGCAGTTTCATGCTCTGGGAGTGAAGCCAGTTTGCGCTCGCGGTCGGCGGCAAACGCGAGACATGCCTTGATATCTTCCTTGGTGAGATCGGGGAAGTCTGCGAGGATCTCTTCTTCAGTCATACCACCGGCGAGGTACTCAAGCACATCGGTAACCGTCATCCGCGTTCCGCGAATCGTCGGCTTGCCGCTGCGTTTGCCCGGCTCGATCGTGATGATCTTGCTATAATCCATGGGCTGAATGATAACAAAACGGATTCATCTTGCAAGACATCTCGGTTAACTCATCGCTCAATTCAATACTAGCGCACGAAGAAGAAAAAATTCTCGCCTGCGTTCACTGCGGGCTTTGTCTGGAAGCTTGTCCGACATACGTCGCCACTTCCGACGAGAACGACAGTCCGCGTGGGCGCATCTACCTGATGCGGGCGGTGAAGGAAGGACGGCTCAAAGCCGATTCACCGGCGTTTGAAACTCACATAGACCGATGCCTCGGATGTCGCGCGTGCGAAGCTGCCTGTCCGGCGGGCGTCGAGTACGGTCAACTTCTTGAAGCCGCGCGCGCTGAGATTACGAATCACCAAAAGCCTCAAGGAGTTTATCGCGTGCTGCGTTTCGTGTTGCAGCACGTGTGGTTGCAGCCAGCAAGGTTACGAGCAGCATTTGCGCTGTCGCGAGGGATGCGTGATTGGGGACTAGCAACGTTTCTCTTGCGAACTGGAATCGCGCGTCGGGTGTCGCCGAGATTTGAGTTTGCGCTGGCCTTGCTCGACGGATCACGTGTTAGCGGGCGCCAACAAGGAAACAGCGCAGGCAGGATGCCTGCGAACCGCCCGCAGGATGCGGGCGCTCCAACGGTGGGCGCTCCAACGGCGGACGCTCCAACGGCGGGCGCTCCGGTACTGCTCTTCAAGGGCTGTGTCACTGAAGGCTTATTCAAACGAGTCAACGGCGCGACGAAGCGGGTCCTGGAAGTAAGTGGTTGCCACACGAAGGGTCCCGAAGCACAAGTTTGTTGCGGCGCGCTGCATGCCCACGCGGGCGATCTCGAAGGCGCGCGCAAGTTGGCGCGACAGAATATAGACGCATTCGATGAGCAATCAGACGCGGCGAGCCCGAGTGCAATAGTCACGAACGCCGGCGGATGCGGTGCGATGCTTGTCTCGTATGGTCATCTGCTCGCTGACGATCTGAATTATGCCGAACGAGCGAAGCAATTCAGCGCGCGCGTGCGCGACATTGGCCAACAACTTCAAACTATCGGATTTCGGAACGGAGCAAGCATCGGATTCGACCGGACAACTTACGATGCTTCCTGCCATCTGCTGTACGGCCAACACGCGGCTGACGCTTCGCTCGGAATGCTCTGGGCGATTCCGGATTTGAAGTTTGTACGGTTGTACGGAAGTGATGTTTGCTGCGGCGGAGCAGGAGTATACAACCTGTTGGAGCCGCAGTTGTCGCAGGAAGTCCTGAACGAAAAACTAAGGCACATCAATGAATCCGGCGCCGAAGTTCTGGCGACGGGCAACCCGGGTTGTCACATGCAAATCGCCGCCGGCGCGAAGCTCGCCGGCATGTCACTCCGAGTCTGCCATCCCGTCGAGCTGCTCGACGAAGCGTACGCCAACGCAGGCTATTACGGTGCGGAGGAAACCGCAAAGCGATGATCGACTGGAGCGAAATCCGCAAACAGTTTCCGGTAACGAATCGCCTGGCTTATCTCAACAGCGCGGCCGCCGGCCCAGTGTCTGTCCCCGCACACGAGGCGGCAGTGGACTACTACGACAAGATGATGAACGACGGCGATGTGCACTGGAACCGGTGGCTCGCCGAACGTGAAGCAGTGCGCGAGCGGCTGGCGAAATTCATCAACGCCGAACCCGACGAGATCGCGTTCACGACCAACACTTCCTCGGCCATGAACCTGATCGTCGATGCGCTGGAAGAACGCGGGGAAGTCATTTCGAGCGAGCTCGAGTTTCCGGTTACGACATTGCCATGGATGCACCGGCGGATTCCGGTTCATCTGTTGCCCGCGATTGACGGAGAAGCGCGGTTGCAATCCATTCGCGAGGCAATGACGCGCTCCACGGGAGTCATCGCGCTGAGTCACGTGCAATTCTCGAACGGCTTCCGCATTGACCTCGAAGAACTCGGGCGAATCAAAGGCGACCACGCCCTGGTAATTAACGCCAGTCAATCAGCCGGCGCATTTGAAATTGATGTGAAGAAAATGAGGATTGATGCGCTCTGTGCGACCGGCCACAAATGGATGCTGGCCGGCTACGGTTCCGGCTTTGTCTATCTCAGCCGAAATCTTTTGCAACAGACGCGTTCGCGGGCGTTAAGCTGGCTGAGCGTTGAAGATCCGTTTGCCATGCGCAACGACGAGTTGCTCCCGCGCCACGATGCCGCGGCGCGCATCGAATTAGGTTGTCCACACTTCGCCGGAATATTTGCGCTCGGCGCCGCGGTGAAGTTGATCGAAGAGATTGGAATGCGAAATATTCAGGAGCGGATTCTCGACCTGAATCGAAAATTAACTAAACGGCTGTCTGAGGATGGCTGGCAGATTCTTTCCCCGCTACAGAATGAAGCGTCACGATCCGGCGAGACGCTGATTGAAGTAGAAAGACCTGCGGAAGTCGTCCGCTCTTTGTTCCGTCGCGACATTGTGGTTACCGAAAAGCCTCAGGGGATTCGCGTGGCCACGCATTTTTTCAATGATGAGGGCGACATCGAGCGGCTGGCCACGGCGCTGAACGACATTCGCGGACAAACTTTCTAAACTTTCGCGGCTTTTCTCTTATGTTTATCCTTGCTGCGTGCGGCAGCCGGAGACTTTCCGTAGTGTTCGCGACAAAGTTGCAGAAACTTTAGCTGAATAGGGGACTCGTACCCGCCAACCAACCGCGCCAGGCCAAGCTGCCAATTGATTTGCGCTCCTTCGATCCACCAACGCACGAGTGTTCCTCTCGCAACTTCATCGCGCACCGATTGCAACGGAACGATACCGACGCCCATGTCCTCTTCGACCATGCGTTTGATTGCGGCGAGCCGGCTCAACTCCATCGCGACGTTCGGCGTCACTCCGGCCTGAGCAAAGAATAGATCGATGAGGCGGCGCGTGTTTCCGCCACGTTCGCCGAGAATTAGTTTCTCGCCTGCCAGCGCGTAAGCACTGACAACTTTTTGCTTCGCGAGTTTGTGTCGCGGCGAAGCAATCGCCACCAGATAATCTTCGTTCAGCAACTCAGTTTGAACGCCGCGGGCTTCAACCGGCAGCGACACGAAGGCGGCGTCGACTTCACCAGCCATCAGACGCTTTACCAGCTCTTCGCTGGTGCCTGAGACGACTGACGCTTCCACGCCCGGATGTGCTGTCTTCAACTTCTTCAAGATCCGGGGAAGGGGATCGCCGCTGACCATCGCCGAGGCGCTGCCAATACGCAGCCGGCCTTTCTCGGCGCCGGTAAGCGCGGCCAACTCGTGCAAGGCCGCGTCGTGTTCGCGGAGGATCAGCCGGGCGCGCTCAAGCAGCTTCTCGCCGGCTTCGGTAAGAATGACTCTTCGCGGCGCCCGCACGAACAGCCTTACGCCGGTCTCGCGCTCCAATTGTCGGATCTGCATGCTGATGGCGGCTTGCGTAACGTGAACGCATTCCGCTGCCGCCGTAAAAGTTCCAGTCTCGGCGATTGCCGCGAAGGCTCTTAGTTGCCTGATTTCCATGTTGTCACTCGCATCATTCAGGGTTATCGCACGAATAAGATCTTTTAGTTTCCATTATACCGATTTGGGCATCTAAAATCACAAATAATGAACACCGGCGTTTTGGAATTGAACGCTCGAAAATCCCGGGCAGTCGCTTTTCAGGGGATTTCGCCGCGCGCGCGTTGGCTCGTCGTCGGCGTAGATGGCGGCGGCACCGGAACCCGCGCCGTGATCATGGACGAGCAACAATGTGTTGTCGGCGAGGGCCACGCCGGCCCCTCAAATCCCCTGCGAGTGGGCGTGGCGGACGCAGCCAGCAATGTGCGACAGGCCGTCGATCGCGCGTGCGCCGAGGCCGGCGTGCATCGCGACGACATCGCGAATGCCACGGTCGGTTTGGCCGGAGTGCGACGCAAAGACATTCGCGAGATTACGCTCGGAAAAATCAGTCAATGTTTGAAAGAGATCAAGTCGATCGAACTGCTGCCGGACGGTGAGATTGCGCTGTATGGAGCGACCGATGGCCAGCCCGGACTGGTCGTGATCGCGGGGACTGGTTCGATTTGCTGTGGTCGCAATCGCCAGGGAAAACATGTCTGCGCCGGCGGATGGGGCCCGATCGTCGGTGACGAAGGTGGGGCGTCATGGATCGCGCGCAAGGGGTTACAGGCTGTCGCGCACGCCTGCGACGAACGTGGACCAAAGACGGCGCTGACCAGCGCGGCGCTGGCTTATTTCAAAGTCGCCATACCTGACGATCTCTCAACGGCGATCTATTCTCCGAACATGACAAACGAGCGCTTGGCGGGGTTTGGCCGCGAAGTAGTTCGCGTGGCGCGGGCCGGTGACAAGGTGGCTGTCGAAATCCTGCGACAAGCCGGACGGGAACTGGGAATTGTGGCAGCGGCCGTGATCAAGAAGCTGCGAATGGAGAACGAAAAGTTTCCGGTTGCGCACGTTGGCGGTGTCTATGGCGCCGGCGATCTGGTGCTCGATTCAATGCGAGAAGAAATCAAGAAGACTGCCAAACACGCCTTTCTGGCGCAACCGTTGTTTCCTCCGGTTGTGGCGGCAGCGCGTTTGGCCCATGCGCGACTCCGCGAAGAACTGGCGCTCGCGGTGTGAATGCAGTTTCAAGTTTCAAGTTCCGAGTTCCAAGTTCTATACCCTAAACTTGAAACCTGAAACTTGAAACTTCAAACATGCCCACAAGTGAATCCCCAACCGTTCCGCTCACTGAACAGGAAAATCCACGCACCAGCAACTTGAGTTCGTTTTCGTCGCTCGAAATCATTCGAGCAATGAACGACGAAGACGCGACAGTTGCGAGTGCCGTTGGTGCAGTGTCATCGGAAATCAGCGAGGCAGTTGATCGGATCGTCGAGCGTTTGCGAAACGGCGGCCGAGTGTTCTACATAGGCACGGGGACCTCCGGCCGATTGGGCGTATTGGATGCGGCAGAATGTCCGCCCACGTTCGGTGTCTCTTCGGATTTGGTTCAGGCTGTGATCGCCGGCGGTTACGAAGCGTGCTATCGTGCGGTCGAAGCTTCCGAAGACGACGCCGAAGCGGGCGCTCACGATTTGAAAGCGCGCGGATTCACCGCGCAAGATGCATTAATCGGTATCGCCGCCTCAGGCCGGACTCCTTACGCGGTCGGCGCAGTTGAATTCGCGCGGCAGCTCGGGGCATTTACCGCAGCGATTACGTGCGTACCCGATTCCGCGATCACGAAAGCGGCTGAAGTCGCGATCGTGCCCATCGTCGGGCCGGAAGTCATTGCCGGCTCAACGCGTCTGAAAGCCGGCACGGCACAGAAGATGGTTCTGAACATGATTTCGACCGCGACGATGGTTCGGCTCGGTTATGTTACCGGCAATCGAATGACGAACGTCCAGACTCGCAACGTGAAACTGCGAGCGCGGGCAGTGAGAATTCTGATGAGCGAAGCCGGCATCGATGAAGCGACAGCCAGCGAGGCGCTTGATGCCGCCGAAGGCCACTTACCGGTCGCGATCGTCATGGCAAAGACGCAATCGGGACACGCTCGGGCGAAAGCGGCGCTCGAAGCGGCGGGTGGAGTAATCGGGCGGGCCCTGGAAATGATCGGTTCGGAAAACGCATGAAACTGCTGGACCTTGTGATCATCTTTGGTTACCTGATCGGCATCACGCTGTTCGGCGTATGGTTCGCCGGCCGCCAGAAGACAACTGAAGATTATTTTGTCGGCGATCGCAGCGTTCCGTGGTGGGCGATTGCCATGTCGATCGTCGCGACTGAAACGTCAACCATCACGTTCATCTCAGTGCCGGGAATAGCGTTTGCGCGTGGCGGTAACTTTCAATTTTTGCAATTGGTTTTCGGGTACATGCTCGGACGGGTAATGATCTCGCTCTTGTTCATCCCGTCATACTTTCGCGGCGAGTTGCTGACCGTCTACCAATTGCTCGAGCGCCGGTTTGGAAATCGCATCAAGATGCTAGCGGCTTCTCTGTTCGTGGTGATGCGAAATATCGCCGACGGCATTCGCCTCTTGTTGACGGCAATTGTCGTGGCGGCCGTTTACACGGCGTTTCAACCCAGCGTGAACCCGGAAATTATTATCGCCGGCGCGGTGATCTTGCTGGGCCTCGTGATGTTGATTTTCACGTACTACGGCGGCATGGAAGCGGTGATTTGGGTGGAAGTCGTGCAGCTCGGAATCTACATTGCTGGAGCGCTCGCGGCCGCATTGGTTTTGCTCTCGCACATCAATGGCGGCTTCGAAGGTGCAGTTGCTGCCGGCCGGCAGTTTGGCAAGTTTAGTCTGATCGATTTCGGGTTCAGACCAACTTCGTATGCCTTCGCGCTCCCGTTTACTTCCAGCGCATTACACTTCACCCTGCCGATCGATTTCACGAAGACGTACACGCTTTGGGCAGGACTTATCGGCGGCTGCTTTCTGACGATGAGCACGCACGGCACCGATCAATACCTGGTGCAAAGATATCTTTGCACCGACCGGTCACGGCGCGCAGCGGCCGCGCTTCTTTCGAGCGGCGCTGTCGTGCTGGCGCAGTTCGTCGGGTTTCTCTTCATCGGCGTACTGCTATTTGCTTTCTATCATCCGTACACCGATCCCGGCTATGCGACGGCGGCCGCGGCGGCGTTTCCATTCAGTGCCGGCGACCGAGTGTTTCCCGATTTCATTACCAAGCACATGCCTTCAGGTCTTTCGGGATTAGTAGTGGCAGCGATTTTCGCGGCGGCACTGTCATCGTCTTTGAATTCGATCGCCGCAACGGCAGTCAACGATCTTTACAAGCCCTTCAAGCCCGGACGCGACGACCGCCATTACCTGCGCGTGTCGCATTGGTTGACGCTTTTGTGGGGCGTGGTTCAGGTCGGCGTGGCTTTGGTGGCGATGCGCACGTCAAGTTCGGCGCTTGATAAGGCGCTCTCCGTGGCGTCGCTGATCAATGGTCCGATCCTCGGCGTCTTCCTGGTCGGCACATTCCTGCGGCGCGTCAGCGAGCCGCCGGCACTGATCGGCATGATTGCCAGCATCCTGGTCATGATGTACGTGCGCTTTTATACGCCGATTGCGTGGACATGGTACGTTCTGCTGGGCAGCCTGATTACACTGGTGGTTGCCTGGATTGCGAGTTTAGCCTTTGCCACAGCGCCGAAGTCGCGACAGGATGAGCTCGCACCCGGAGTTTAGATTGTCGTTTTAGCAATGAAATAACGAGCAATGAAATCTCTCAGATCCTTCACCGCGCGAAGCAGCGCAATTCTCCTTTTCGTGACGATGACGATGACGTCAATCGTCGGCGTAAACGGAAACGCCGGGACCGACTTTGCTATGTCACCAGTCCCTGCTGCCTCGCCAAGGTTCAAACCCTACTCGCGCCATCCGTCGAAGGACGCCGTTAAGTGGGCCGACAAACAACTCAAACAGATGTCTCTAGAAGAGAAGGTTGGCCAGCTAATCTCGGTGGGAATCAATGCGACGTATCTGAATCAGGATAGCGAAGCATTCAAAGCGCTGCGGCATCAAGTCGTCGATAACCACGTCGGCGGCATCATCCTGTTTCGCGGGCCTGTTTACGAGTCGGTCGTGATCGTCAATCGCATGCAGCAGCTTGCGAAGTATCCGCTGCTGATTTCCGCTGACCTGGAAGCGGGCGCCGGCATGAGGTTCGATGACACGGTGAACTTTCCCTGGAACATGGCGATTGCCGCGACTGGAAATCCCGAGTACGCGCGCCGCGCCGGCGAGCTGACCGGGCGCGAAGCACGCGCGCTGGGCGTGCAACAGATTTATGCGCCGGTAGCCGACGTCAACAACAACGCCGCGAATCCAGTCATCAACGTTCGTTCGTACGGCGAAGATCCGGCGCAGGTTGCGAAGTTTGTTGCTGCCTTTGTCGAAGGCGCGCAAAACGCCGGCGTCATCGCCACCGCAAAGCATTTTCCCGGTCACGGTGACACCGCGATTGATTCTCATCGGGGCCTGCCTGAAATCAAAGTCACGCGTGACCGCCTAAACAGCGTCGAATTGGTTCCATTTCGCGCTGCCGTAAATGCGGGCGTGGGCGCGGTGATGGATGGTCACATCGCTCTGCCGCGCATCGATCCGACCGCGATCACGCCGTTGCCTAAGAACGTCAAGCTCAAACCAATCGACACCAATGATGGCGCCGAAATAGTCACCGAGAAGAGCACTTTGCCAACAACGCTGTCCCCGGTGCTGAACGGCATCCTGCGCAACGATTTGAAATTCGATGGGCTAATCGTCACTGATGCGATGAGCATGAGCGGTCTCACGCTCTACTTTACGCAGGAAGAGGCATCGGTGCGCGCGCTCGAAGCCGGAGCCGATCAACTTCTGAAACCGGCCGATCCCGACGCGTCATTTCGGGGTGTACTCGCAGCAGTGAAGAGCGGCAGATTGACCGAGCAGCGCATCGAGCAATCCGCGCGGAAGACACTAGCCGCCAAATACGATCTGGGGCTCTGGAAAGAGCGGATTACTCCAGTCGATCAAATCGACACAACGGTTGCTGGAAAAGAAGCAACTGCGTTGGCGGATGAGATCGCGACACATGCAGTCACGCTCGTGCGCAACGACGCCAGCCTGCTGCCGCTAACCTTCACGTCCACAACAAGAGTATTCAACCTCGCGATCACGAATGGCGACGATCGGTTATTTATCGCGCAGCCTTTCGTCGCCGGGATGTCGCGCGCGGGCATCAAGATGGAGACCGTCGTCCTCGATGAGCGGTCCTCGGACACCGAAGCTCAAAAGGCGCTCGAGGCCGCCGACAAGGTCGACGTCGTTATCGTTTCCATGTACGGCCGTGTGCGCAGCGGGCAAGCGGGGAGCGTCGGTTTACCTAATCCGGGCGCGAAGGCTGTGAACGCTTTGATGGATAGAAAGAAGCCCGTGATCGGCATTAGCTTTGGCAATCCCTACCTGCTCATGAGCTTTCCGAAATTGCAAACCTACGTCGTCGCATACGGTGACATGCCGAGTCTGCAAAAAGCGGCTGCCGACGCGCTTCTGGGTCGGATCGACATCACAGGTCGTTTGCCTATTTCGCTTCCGGGTTTGTATCCTCTCGGCGCCGGAATTCAGTTGAAAGCTGCCGCTACTCAATCTCAAGAATGATCGCCAGACACCCGAAAGTTATCGTCGCGCTTGCGTTTCTGCTGGCGCGGCCGATCGCTGCGCAACTTCCCGCCCCACCACATCGAGACGCGGGCATCTCGATCGAGCGTCTCTCCCGCATGGACGCAGTCATTGCCGAATCAATTAAGAACAAAGAACTGCCGGGTGCCGTCGTGTTGGTCGGCCATCATGGACGAATTGTCTGGCGCAAAGCTTACGGCGCGCGAGCGGTAGAGCCGCAGCGCGAGACGATGACAACGGATACGATTTTCGATCTCGCAAGTCTGACCAAAATCGCCGCCACCGCGACGAGCATCATGATTTTGATCGAGCGCGGTGAAGTGCGATTGAGCGACCCCGTTATCAAATTCATCCCCGAGATGAAGGGCGGCGCCCGCGATTCGATCACGATTGAGCAATTGCTGACGCACGTTTCGGGGTTCGCGCCGGACTTTGATTTGCGCGAGCGCTGGAACGGTTATGACGAGGCGATGAAACGGCTCTATCGCGAGCCGCTGCGAAATCCGCCGGGCGCGCGCTTCGTTTACAGCGACATCAATTACATTGCCCTCGGCGAGGTGGTTCATCGAGTGAGCGGTGTGACACTCGATGAGTTCGCCCGCCGAAATATCTATGTTCCGCTTGGCATGCGCGATACAGGTTTTAAGCCCGCGGCTAATTTGAGATCTCGGATTGCCCCAACCGAAAAGCGCCGCGGCCAAATGAACTACCTGGGCGATAGCAGTGCGGACGCCGGCGTTGAAGCCGAACAGTGGCTGCGTGGCGAGGTCCACGATCCGACATCGTTTCGCATGGGTGGAGTCGCCGGTCACGCAGGTTTGTTTTCGACGGCGGACGACCTGGCGACTTACTGTCAGATGATTCTCAGTGGGGGCAGTTATCGGGGTGCCAAGATTCTCAGTCCATTGGCGGTGGCAATGATGACGCAGCCTCGCGCGGTTAGCGAAACTGGAGCGGCCCGCGGTTTGGGTTGGGACATCGCCAGCTCGTTTTCGGCAAACAAGGGAGATCTGTTTCCGCTCGGCTCGTTCGGTCACACGGGATTTACCGGCACGTCTTTGTGGATCGATCCGGCAAGCGAGACCTTCGTAGTTTTCCTGAGCAACCGCGTTCATCCTGACGGCAAAGGCGACGTCGCGTCGTTACGCGGGCGTGTCGCATCGATCGTTGCCGGCGCGATTACCGACACCACGGTCGCGAAAGCGCGCGCGGAATCGTCTGCCGCCGCCGCCGAATTGTTGGTTAGTCTCGCGCGCCTGAACACAAGCCGAACCGCGACGCTAATCGCGAATGTTCCGGATTCCCAAATCCTGACCGGCATCGATGTGTTGGAGCGCGACGGATTCAAACAGCTCACAGGGATGCGAGTTGGACTGGTCACAAATCAAACCGGTCGCGATCGCGGTGGTCGCTCGACGATTGACGTCCTTTTCAAAGCGCCCGGGGTGAAACTGACGGCGTTGTTCTCGCCGGAGCACGGCATTCGCGGCGTCGCTGACGAAAAAGTTTCGGATACGAAAGATGAACAGACCAGATTACCGATTTATTCGCTGTACGGTGAATCACGACGGCCGAAGGCCGAGCAGTTGAAGGATCTCGATGCGCTTGTTTATGACATTCAAGATGTCGGCGCGCGGTTTTACACGTACATCTCGACGCTCGGCTACCTGCTGGAGGAAGCCGCGAAGGCAAAGTTGCCGCTGTTTATTCTCGATCGCCCGAATCCGATTAACGGCGTGGACGTCGAAGGACCTTTAGCGGATAGTGACAAGCTCTCGTTCACGGCCTATCACACAATTCCTGTCCGGCATGGCATGACGGTCGGCGAGCTCGCGCTACTTTACAGTGAAGAGCGAAAGATTGGCGCCGACGTGCGCGTGGTGAAGATGCAGAATTGGCGACGCGCCATGTGGTTTGACGCGACGAATCTCACGTGGGTCAATCCATCGCCGAATATGCGGAGCTTGACCGAGGCTACGCTCTATCCCGGCGTTTGCCTGCTTGAGCCGACTAATGTTTCGGTAGGACGTGGGACCGACACTCCGTTTGAAATTATCGGCGCGCCGTGGCTGGATGGCCAGAAACTCGCGAGCTATCTGAACGGGCGCCAAATTCCAGGCGTCCGCTTCGTTCCCGTTCGCTTTACGCCGAAAGCTTCCGTTTTCAAGGACCAGGAGTGCGGCGGCGTGAATATCATTGTTACCGATCGTGCGCGGCTTCAGTCGGTCGCGCTGGGTATCGAACTGGCGGCCGCGTTGCGTCAGTTGCATCCTTCCGAGTGGAAAGCGGACGGCTTCATAAGGCTGTTGGCGAATCGCGACTCATTCGAGAGATTGAACCGAGGCGAGACACCGGACTCAATCGTCCGTTCGTGGGCCGCGGGATTGGAGCAGTTCCGCAGCGCACGAGCCAGGGCGCTCCTGTACGACTAGCAATTCAAGTTTTTCGCGGTTGGACGCTGCGTTCTCTAAACTCCCGGCCCGCGACATTTCGTGAAACTAACGCGACAAAATACTAATTGACTTGTTGCTTCAGATAGCTTAGAAGGGTCTGAACTTTTCCCGAACGGAGGATGTGCCAGTGTTTGCTCTCCGAACCTTTCTCCTGTTTTTCGTTTGTCTCATCGTTTGCGTCAGCGCTGGATTACTTGCAACCAGCCGCGCTTCTGGTCCGGCCGCAGTGATGACTGCTGGTTCCGCCGATCATGCTAAGCCTACGACAGGCGGGCTGCGCGAAGTGGTTGACGTCCGTTACAAGAAACGGTACGAAGACTGGAAGAACGAGTTTCTTTCGGCTGATATCGGGCGCGCGCAATGGGAACTTTACAACCGGCACCCTCATCTGCTGCTGACGATCACGGTGGCGGACGGGAACAAAAACGGCGCCGGAACCGGGCAGTACAAGTGGAATGAAAACGGCGAGCTGGTCGAGGCTACGATCGTTCTGGGTACGCGCATTGATGAAGGTTACCCGAGCAAGGTCTATTATCCGGTGATGAACTCGCTCGAGACTTACGAGACCAACCAGTTGTTGAGTCGGAATGTCCTGGCCGCAACGAAGATTGCGCACGAGTTTGGTCACGTGATGAAAATTGCCGAAACGCCTGAGTCGCTTTACAAGCTACAGCTCAAGCTGGTTCCGCTTTACAACAAAATTTTTCTCAGTAACGGCCACAACGTAGACGACCCGCGGCTGGTCGAGTTGGCAAAGCAGATGGGCGGCAATCCGGTGCAAATTTGGGAAGACCGCGAATACTGGGGCGAGGCCAACGCGATGCTGTATCTGCGCGACCGCGTCGCGAAAGAAGGTTTTCACTGCCGCTTGTTCAATAAGATCAAGCGGACGGTCGAAGAATACGCGAAGCCTTACGAAGACCGCTTTACCGAGATCGCGAGATCACAGGGCGTGACTTATTCGTGCAGCTGGAAGTAAGAACGGAGAGAATCAGTTGGCGCTGGAGTTAAATGCGGCAGGATCGATCTTTTCGTTAAAAGTGAACTGGGTAAGATTGATCGTCCAATCAGCCAAAAACGTTCCACCTTGTGTATCAACCTCAAGCCTTATCTTATAAGTGTGGGGCAATGTTAACTCGCCTTCCTTCTTGAAAGACGAAAACTCCTCGATCATTTTGTAGCGGCTCTCGCGCGTCTGCACGTTAGTGTAAGAGCGCGTGTCCATCTGGGCCGGAATCACACGTTCATACTCCGTCCGCACGTGTTGGAAACTGTCTTGATCGAAGAGCAGCGTGATCTTCACATCAGAGCCACCGCGTGGCACGTACTTGAGTACATGTAAGACCTTGTTGTCGACGTTCCTGGTGCCGGCGTATTCAAGTTGAGCACCCTTCGACGCCGCGTCCAGCAATGGCCAGGCGCAAGACAGCGTTCCGCCCATCAGGCCCTGCTTGAAGATCGCCTGGTTAGTCATGAGGAAGTTCCCCAGCACCGACCGCACGCCCGGGGTGACAAACGCGGCCACAAAATTACCTCCGTCGAAGACAAGCTGCTCGCGCGGATAAACCGGAGTCGGAAAGCTCATTCCCAGAAGATTCTTACTTCCTTCCGACGCCAATACTGCGCGACCGGAGGCTTGACCTTCCGGGTTGGTGCGAAAGATGACTTGGGAAGTCCCGGCGATGATCCGGGTCTTTATTCTTGCAAGGGCCTGGGCCGGAGCGATCGACTCCAGATGTTTTGCGACGAGCTCTTCCGGCTTCATCTTCTCAGGATTGGAAGATGATGCATTGATCGAACCAAAGACCAGTAAGACGAGGGGAAGAAAGATCATGCTGAGGGAGATTGAGTGTTTCCGTTTCGCAGGTTTGCGCATTCTTGACTTCCTTTCAAATGCCTCGCTAATTAGAACAGCGAGACACCGGTGCGGTGCCTCGCTGTTCCTCCAATGAAGGATGCGCTAGAACTGCAGCTTCAGCGCAAATTGAATTACGCGCGCCGATTCGCCAGTCTGCACCACCGTCTGTGTTGAAGGAGGCGAGACGGCCGCGCAACAAGTCTGCGCGAAGAGGCTGGACCTGATACTCGGCGATCCGACGGACGCGTCACGTGGGTTGTCGAAATTAGCGTGATTGAACGCATTGAACATTTCCGTTCGAAATTGCAACTTGAAGCGCTCAGTAAGCTGGAACACCTTGATGAAACCAAGATCGACATTCCAGTAATTTGGAGAGCTGAAAATGTTCCTTCCGGCTCCGTTAGTGCCCGGCACCGGCAGGCAGAAAGTCACGGCCGGATTGGTTCCGCAGGTGTACGGATTGCCAGTCACCGGGTTGATCTCCACGGGTTGAAACAGCACCGGACCTGCGAAGGTCTGGCCAGGAAGATACTGAAGTTGTGCCTGGACCGGTCGTTGCACGCCGGCACGTGATTCGTGGCTTCCGTTTGCAGTAAAGGAGCCACTGCGTACGGCGAACGGTTCACCACTCATCACAGTGACGATGCTGTTAACCGTCCAGCCGCCTATGATCTGATTAATCACTCCGTGCGAGGAGCCCAGGAAGCGCTTGCCCTTGCCCAATGGGACCTCCCACACTGTTGCGCCTTGCAAGACATGTGTGCGGTCGAATTCGGAGCGGCCCCGCTCTTCGCGGAAGTTTCTGATATCTGTCGGGGTACGCGAGTTTGTCGTTGACAACCCACCACCCGACGAAGCGCCGACAGGATCTACCGATTGATTATCGATAGACTTTCCGAAAGTGTAGGCCAAGCTAAGTCCAAGACCACTCGTGAATCTTCGGCGTAACGTGAACTGAGCAGCGTGATAATTCGAGTCGCCGCTGTTGTCGAGATAGGTGATAACAGCGAACTGCTGATTCCGCCTCAACTTTAGACCCAAAGTCGTGTTCTCGATTCGTACTGCGAAATTGCCGACGCTATTGCGATTCAAGTCTGTGACGGTGGCTGAAGAATTGATAAAGGTGGTAGCCGCAGAGGAACTTAGGCCTCCAGAGGTCTGCAGTGTACTCAGTAGCGGCGGCGTTACTCCGGTAACACCTGCCGGGCAACCGGTGCCGGCCGCCGTGCAACCCCGGGCTCGGTTCTGCTGCATGATGAGGAATGACGGCACCAGCGGATCCACGTTCACCTGGTTGATGTCATATGCCATGAACAAATGTTCGCCGCGCCGGCCAATGTAGCCTGCCTCCATTACTAAACCCCAGGGCAACTCTCTTTGAATGCTGAAGTTCCATTGGTGAACGGTCGGCAGTTGCATCTTTGGCGCAAATGCGGTGATGTTGCCTGGCGCATTGCTGCGCAACTGCTGCGGCGGCGTGAAAAACGTGGATGGCTTTACGGTCGGAGCAGCTAACTGCTGCGGAAATCCGCCGGAAACCGTACTCGTAATGCTCGGCGAATTCACGCAGCCCGTGGTAATCGACGTAAACGGAAATGTAGTTGTACATGACTGGACCAGCCCCGGGATGCGGCCGGCTGCGGCTGTCACTTGAAATGAAGAGATGGTATCGAACGCAATGCCATAACCCAGCCGAATCACGCTCTTGCTACTGCCGCCGGTCAGCTTATTTAAAAATCCCGATTTGAAATCCGGGCTCCACGCCAGACCGAAACGCGGACCAATGGCCCACTTAAAATCACCCTCATACCAGTGCTTGGCGGGAACGAATGTGACGGCGCCCGGCGTGTTTACCACGGGGGTCGCCGGCAGGGGAGTGCCCGCAATCGGCGTACTCGCCACAAAAACATTTGTGTTCGGAGAGGTGTTCGCCGGAGGATTAAACTCCCAGCGCGCGCCGTAGTTTAAGGTCAAGTTAGGCCGGGCCTTCCATTCATCCTGGAAATAAAAATTGTATTGGTCGAGATTATGCTTTTCAGCGTACAGCGTGATTTTGTCGCCGGTCTTGAATGGTAAGAAGACGTCGCTTCTGAGGTCAGAGATGAAAGTCTGACTGAACCTCGCCGGCAGTCCGTATAAGTTGTTGATGAGATTGCCGAGATTTACCAGGTCATCGGAGGTGTTGATGCCTCCCGCGGCCGTAAATGCGCCGCCAGCGGCGGTGAACGGATCGCGATTGGCCTGCGAGAACGTAACCGACGGCGTAACGTTAATGCCGCCTGGTTGGCCGCGCTGATCCACGTGCCGGTAAAAACGCAAGTTGAAGCCACCGCGAAAAACGTGCGCGCCATGAACTATGCTTAGGTTGTCCAGCAACTGTGGCGTGGTCACCCATCGAGCCGTGCGCGGGGTGTTCAGGTACGGCGTCGTGATTGTGCTTAAAGAAAAAGGAGGCACGTCCGGCCACGCAGGGTTGGCTTCACCTTGCGTAAACAAGAAACCAAAGCGCGCATAGCCTGCGGTGAATTCGTTGACAACCCGAGATGAAATCACGCGACGATAACTGATTGCCACGTTGGAAGTGCGCCGGAACACCTCGCCAAACGCGGGCCCTCCCGGAAACACCTGGGGTCTGCCGTTCAACGGATCGCCTTTCAAAGTGTTGTAGTAAGCAAAGAGGTATCGCACGAACATGCTGTTGTTTGAATTGAAATTATGATCTATGCGCGCGCGATAGTTCGGACCTCTGACTCCGGTGGGCGGATTCCACAGAAACGAGCCGAAGTTTAATCCGTCGCCATTCGTAAAATTGTTCGGCACAGGCGTCGTGCCGACGATCGCGCCGATAACCGTGTCGAGAGTTCTGTTCGCGATATTGTTCGGATTATTGGCCGCGGAACGAATGTCGTAAGTGCGAATGCAGCGCACCGATGTGGGCGTCGCACACGGCCCGATGCCGGCAACCAAGTTGCCGGAGCCGTCCACCAGCAGTGGGCTGTTGCGCGAGATTGTCTGACCTCCGATCACCAGCGGGTTATTTATGTCGGGAACGAAGTAGCGAAATATACCGGTCCGGGCTAGAGCCGTGTACGTTAGCGGTATTCCGAATGTCTGATCAATAGGTTGGGTAAAATCTATGCGGCTGTATTGGTAGCTGCCAAAGAAGAAGGTCTTGTTCCGCTTGATTGGCCCACCCATTTCAAAGCCGTACTGGTCCATCCTAATCAGCGGTTTGGCTGTGTTTTGCGCATTGGCAAAAAATTCATTCGAGTTGAGCGCCTCGTTGCGGAAGAAAATAAATCCGGTGCCGTGGAATTCGCTGGTGCCACTGCGGGTGGCGATCGAAATGGATGCACCACTATTGCGACCTTCCTCGGCGGTGGCGTTATTGGTGGTGACTTTGAATTCCTGAACACTGTCTGGATCAATACGATAAAGGTTGCTGACCGGGTTGGGTACTGATGACTCATTTGCCTCGATGCCGTCGATGGTTACATTGAAGGCCCGGTCACGCGAGCCGTTCACGTGCACACCTGAGCCGGCGGCGCCGGAAGATCGTTGCACCACGCCAGGTTCAAGCAGTAGCAGGGTGAGCGGATTGCGCCCGTTGAGCGGCAGGGCCTCGATCGCTTTCTGCTCGACCACATTTCCGATCGTCGCGTTCGCCGTATTCAACTGTTCCGCGCCGCCGGTCACGGTCACCGTTTCTGACACAGAACCAACTTCCAGGACGGCATCAACGACCAGTGGTGTTCCGACCTCCAGAGCATTCTTGGTCTTCTGCAGAGTCTTAAAACCCTGCTTCTCCACCGTGATGGTGTAGTTGCCGACAGGCAGCGACGAAAACGCATAGACGCCCGAATCGGTTGTCGTTTGCGTGCTCTTAACACCCGTGGCTTCGTTCATCGCTGTTACAGAGGCACCAGGCACCACCGCTCCTGTGCTGTCGGTTACACTGCCGGTGATGTTTGATGTCCCAGTTTGCGCTGTCGCAATTGTGGCGCTGACGATCATTACGACAAACAAGGTGCAGGCGAGACTGATTAGGTTGCGCATATTTTCTCCTTGACATCAACCGTGGTAGTTGATGGAAAACGACTCGGCCAAGAACGAATCGAAAAAGTCACTTTTTGAAGTTTACCCTCGGCGAGAAACCCGTCGAAAAATCTCTAGACGAGATGCCCAGTTCGATAAGATTTTTCGGCGGCAGTATAGCGCCCTGATTCTCCCCGTCAAGGTTTTTTTGACCATTGTGCGGAAGTCTCTGGAGTGCTAACCTCTCGGCGCTAACTCCTTACACATGGATATGAGCGGCAACACTGCGATTCGCGGCGCGATTGGCCAATTTATCGTGCTAATAGCCGCGACCGTGGCTGCGGCGCAGGCGGGGGCGCCTTCTTCAATTCAGATTTTTATGCCCGGCGGTAGTTTACCCGATCGTTCGATTCGAATTGAGTTGTCCCGCGATGACGGCCGCATCGAGACAGTCTTCACGGATACCAAGGGTAAATTCTTGATCACGGGCGATCTCGTTCGTGACGCGGATTTCGTCGTGCGCGTGCAGGGCGATGGCCGAAGCTTCGCCTCAACGACGGTAACCTTCCGAACGTTCCGCAACATCGTCACTTATGTTCCAGTGTTCCTGAATCCGCTGGAAGGCGCCAAAAGGGTTTCGCCGGGGGTTTTGAACGTTATTGACGTAAACGTTCCCAAGGAAGCGCTGAACAGTTATCAACAGGCGATGGACGCATTGAGCCGTAAAGAGACGCAAACAGCCATCGACTATTTGAAGAGCGCGGTGACCAGTTACCCGAAGTACGTGCGCGCGCTCAACGACCTCGGCGTGATCTATTTGCAGAATAGGCAACTAAATGACGCCGCGACGACTTTTCGTCAGGCAATTAAGATCAATGAGAGTTTTGTCTATCCGCGCCTGAATCTGGGAATCACGCTGAATCGTATGGGTAAGTACAGCGAAGCTGCTGAAGCGCTCGGGCGCATTTTTCGCGAAACCGCTTTGCCAATTGCACGCTTGCCGTACGCGGAAGCGCTTACCGAGACCGCCCACTATTCCGACGCAGAGAAGATACTCCGCGCTGTTTGCGAAGACTCGAACGCGGCTGAGTCGATCCGGGCTGAAGCACATTT
The DNA here is from genome assembly GCA_036505595.1 of Pyrinomonadaceae bacterium. GTDB lineage: Bacteria > Acidobacteriota > Blastocatellia > Pyrinomonadales > Pyrinomonadaceae > UBA11740. Next base: position 495 of record DASXTE010000021.1, on the reverse strand, counting down.
TCGTCTGGGCGCCCTCTTCAACAAGCAGAACCGTTTTGCCGATGCCGTCCCGCAATTTGAGGAAGCTCTAAAACTCCAGCCGAAGATGGTGATGGCACATGTGCAACTAGGCGGAGCGCTGTTTCAGCTAAAGCGATTGGCGGAAGCAGAGCATGCGTTGCTGAAAGCTTATGAACTCGGCGGAACCTCAGCCGGTGCGGCGCAGTTCCTACTCGGCGAGACATATCACTCCCAGGGAAAATATGAATTGGCCATTCAGGCATTCGAGCGGTATCTGAAGGACGTGCCGAACCCTCCGAACGCAGCCCAGGTCAGGGAAGCAATAGCAAAGATCAACACCGCTCTGAAGAATAAGTAAGCACCAAAGACTGGTAAGACGCCGACCACGAAAAAAAAGCGGGGAACTCGTTTTGAGTTCCCCGCTTTGTGTTTGGCCTGCCTAACTTTGCGTTAGAAGTTAAGCCGGATTTGCCATTCAATCAGGCGGCCGCCCGG
>DASXTE010000020.1:0-6268 GCA_036505595.1 Pyrinomonadaceae bacterium | reverse complement strand
GTGGAGAATTTGCTTGAACCAAAGTTCGTACGCCTGATGAACGGTAATGAACAAGAGCTCGTCGTGATGCGCGGGAGACGACAGGCACGTTTGCAAGCCAATCAGCTCCGGCACACGGAGGTATTTGTTGTAAGAGAGAGGAGCGTCTTTGCCGTATTCGGTAGCCATTTTTGGAATGCGGTGGCTTGACACCGCTTTGTTATGTAATCAGCCAGCCGGGTAAAAGCGGCGTCAAGCCGCCGCACTCCAAAACTAGAATGCTGCGCCGGCCTTTCCTGCCGTTTCGTACTCGCGATTGTCGCGAATCGTTTTCATCTCAGCGACGATCGATTCCAACTCTTCATCTTTCGTGTAGAAGTGCGGCGAGATGCGCACGCCTGCGCCGGGACGATAATCGACAATGAACTCGCGGCGAATTAGCTCCTTCGTGATTTCCGCCGCGTTCTCATCCCAAACCGTAATGGTCCCGCCGCGATGTGCCGGCTCTTTCGGACTAGTCACGCGAAAGCCGGCTTCTTCGGCCAATGAGATCAGTTTCTGAGTTTGTCGCATACTTTTCTCGCGAATCGCTGGGACGCCAATTTCGTTGATGATCTTGTAGCCCGATTGCGCCGCATACAACGCCGGAATAGCCGGCGAGCCGTGCAGAAACCGCGTAATGTTCGGCGCGTAATGCATCTCCGTCTCAAACGCGAACGGATGTTCGTGCGCCATCCAACCCGTTGTCTTTGGTTGTAATTGATCGATCAGATCAGGTCGCACGTAAAGATACCCGGCGCCGGGCCCACCGCATAGCCATTTAACCGAGCCGCCGGTCGCGAAATCGACGTTCAGCTCTTTCACGCTGAATGGAACAGTGCCCGCCGATTGATAAGTATCGAGGACTACCATCGCGCCAACTTGATGCGCGCGCTGAGTGATTGCTTTCGCGTCTTGCAGAAAAGCGCTCTTGAACAGAACATGCGAGATGGGAACGAGCAGCGTCTCCTCATCTATCGCTGCCGACATTCGCTCGAGCGGAATCGTCATGCCGTCGTCCGATTTCACACGCTCGATTCGCAGAGCGTGGGCGCGCGCGTGCGCTTCGTACACGTACATCACGGACGGGAAGTTCAGCTCTTCAAAAACGATCTTGTTGCGCTTGGGATTTTTCGGCGGCAGGAGGCAAGAGAGAATCAATGACTGGCAGATCGAAACGTTCTGATGCATCACGATTGTGTTTTCGTCGGCGCCGATGATGCGTGCGACTTCGTTGCCGACAGTCACGGGCATGTCCCACCAGCCTTCGGCCCACGCGCGCACGCCTCGCGTCGCCCATGCGTCCGCGTACTCGTGCATTCGATCGTACGTTGCGCGCGGCATCGCCCCGAGACTGTGCGAGATCAGGTACACAGTTCTGTCGAGGATAGGAAATTCAGAACGGTATTTGAGAAGATCGTCGGCCAAAGAGATTCTCCGTTTTAGGCTCGAATAATTTATCACACAACGTTGGGCGCGGCTTTGCCGCTTGATGTGCGGAAGGCCTCCGGCCTTCCGGCGAGATAGCGAAACGTTTTTTTTGGGCTACGCCCAAATGGGGGCACAGCCCCAAGGAAATCAGGAAAGCAAACCGGAAAGGCAGAGCCTTTCCGCATATCAAGCGGCGAAGCCGCGAACGCACGGCCGCTTACATGCTAAAGTGAATCGTTCATGTGGAAGTTTTCGAATCCCATCAAACATCCGATTCCCGACACGCGCTGGCCCACTGCCGACGAAGCAGCGCGATCCCTTCTGTTTCAGCCGATTCAGATTGGTCCGCTAGCGCTCGAGAGTCGCACCTGGGTGCCGGCGATGGTGCCCTGGCGCGCGACTGAAGATGGATTCGTGACGCAGGATAATCTTGACTGGTATCGAAGATTTGCCGAAGGTCAGCCAGCGGCGCTGGTGGTCGAAGCGACGGGCATTCGCGATATTCCCAGTGGCCCGCTCCTGCGCATTGGACACGATCGCTTTCTGCCGGGATTAAAGAAGCTGGTCGAGACTGTGCGCGAAGCCAGCGAAGGTCACACGAAGTTGTTCATTCAAATCATTGATTTTCTCGCGGTCAAGCGCCGCCCCGATCCAGGAAAGTACTTCGATCGCTTTCTTAAGGTCACGCCGCAACACCGCGAAGTCATTGCGCAGCTAACGAATGACCCGCGATATCTCAACGGCGATGACATCAGGCTACGCGAGTTTCTGAAAAATGCTTCAGACGAAGTCCTGGAACACGTTCTCGATGAGCGAGAACTAGAATCTCTCCGCTTCGGTTATCGCGAACGCGTCACGGACACGGCCTTACCGCACATTCGTGAACTGCCGCAGGCGCTCCCGGGAATATTTGCCGACGCTGCCCAACGCGCGCGCGAAGCCGGATTCGATGGCGTCGAGCTTCACTATGCGCACGCGTACACCATGGCCGGATTTCTCAGCGCGTTGAACGATCGGGATGATGGTTACGGCGGGCCGCGAAAAAATCGTATCCGTCTCCCGTTGGAAGTTTATCGCGCAGTCCGCGAACGCGTCGGTAGGGATTACGTAGTCGGGGTAAGGTTTCTGGGCGACGAAGTTATTGCCGGCGGCAATCGCATCGATGACGCGGTCTACTTTGGAGTTGAGTTCGCGAAAGCGGGCTTTGACTATCTTTCGATTTCAAAAGGCGGAAAGTTCGAAGACGCCGAACAACCGAAGGTCGGCGCGGCTGTTTACCCATACACGGGCCAGAGTGGTTACGAGTGCATGCCGACAACTTTGTCTGATGAACGCGGGCCCTTTGGTCGCGCGGTACCGCTCGTCGCGCAAATCAAACGCGCTGTCACCGACGCCGGATTTACAACGCCGCTGGTCGCGACCGGTGGCATCACCACCTTCGAACAGGCTGAATCGATTCTGCAAAACGGCGATGCAGACATCATCGGTATGGCGCGTCAGGCCCTCGCCGATCCGGATTGGTTTCGGAAAGTCAGGCTTGGTCGCGGCGAGGAAGTGCGTCGCTGCACGTACACGAATTACTGTGAAGCTCTCGACCAGGCGCATCGGCAGGTGACGTGCAAGCTTTGGGACCGAAAACAACTCGATGAGTTGGGAATTCCCATGGCCAGCGATGGCCGCCGGCGTTTGCTGCCGCCGGAGTGGAAACCGTGATCTGCCGCGAGGTCAGTACCACCTGCGTGAGCGGGTGGGATCAAGATTCAACTTGAGTCTCTGACCCATCTGCTCACGCAGATTGTACTGACCTCAACGCGCGATAATAGGCAATAAAGCTGGCATCACGTTTGCGCAACTCTTCATCATCAACACGCCCGCTGCGCTTCATCAAAGAATAGGCCAGCTCGATCGGCGAGAGGTGCATGTACCGGCGGGCGTTCTCGAACCAAATCATGCTTTCGTAAGCCGCCGCCTGATAGTCTTCGATCACAGGCCGGCGAACTTCTTCAAACCGCGTGAGCGCGTCGGCAATCTTTGACGTTTGATCGAAGCAATCCTTCAGAGTAATTGCATCTTCCATCGCCAGCTTCGTGCCTGAGCCGATCGAGAAGTGTGCGGTGTGCAACGCGTCTCCCAGCAGCACAACGTTCTCGAAATGCCAAGTCTTGTTCTTCACCAGCACAAAGTTGATCCACTTGGAATTGTTGGAAAGCAACGAGCGACCGTCCAAATCCGATGCGAATACGTCAGCAAGACAGCTTCGCGTGTCTTCATCTGACATCGCGGCAAACCCGGCATTGCTCCAAGTCAGCGGGTCGCATTCGACGATGAACGTGCTCGTCGTCTTGTCGAATTTGTACGAGTGCGCGGCGAAGACACCTTCTGGCGTTTGCCGAAAAGTTAGCGTCAATCCATGGAATAACTGGTTCGTCCCAAACCAGATGTATTTGTTGGGACGCATGCCGAGGTTTGGCTGGAACTGTTCCGCAAATCTCTGCCTGACGGTGCTATTGACGCCGTCAGCCCCAACGAGCAAATCACAATCGCGTGGCAACGATTCGATATCGGCAATCTCAGTTCTAAAGTTGATTTCAATCCCCAGTTCTTCACATCGTCTTTGCAGGATCTTCAGCAACCGAATGCGCGCGATACCGGAAAAGCTGTTCCCGTGAATTGAAATCTTCTCATCGCGATGCACGACGTCGACGTTGTCCCAGGCTTCAAAGTCGCGAGTGATCTCGCTGTGCGATTCTGCGTCTGCCTCGCGCAAATTCGCGAGCGTCTTTCCCGAGAAGACAACTCCCCAGCCAAACGTGTCGTCCGGGCCGTTCCGTTCGAAGATCGCGATCTCGTGAGCAGCGTCGGATTTCTTCATGAGGATGGCGAAGTACATCCCCGCCGGCCCGCCGCCGATGATTTTGATTTTCATGCGGAGAGTTCGTCGAGAGCTGCGCCCAAACGCTTCACTCCTTCATTGAAGAGTTCCGGCTCAGCACACATGCCGATGCGAAGGTGTTGCGGCGATTCGAAGAAGCGTCCAGGCACGAACGCGGTGTCGTACTTGTCATAAAGCAAAGTCCAGAGGTCTTCAACATTCCCCTTCTCAAGCCGCGGAAAACACGTTGTGCCAGATTCCGGGACCGAACCCTTCAATTGTTCGCGACTGTCCAGGAAATCGCGCAAAACAGCGCGATTGCTGTCCAGGATTCCTTTCGCTCGCTTGATGAACTTCGGCAGTCTGCACAAGGCGTGCACGCTCAACCTTTCAACCGGATGCGGTGCGAGCGCGCCGAAGATATCGTGCAGAAGTCGCATCCGATCCGCGAGTTCAGGCTCCGCGAGAATCCAGCCGCAGCGCAAGCCGCTCAGGCCATAGCCTTTGGTCAAGCTGCTCGTCGCGATGAACTGCGGGCCGAGATGAACTGAAGAGCGCGGCGCGGATTCGAACATGGCTTCCAGATAAACTTCATCGACGAGCACGCGCGCGCCGACACTTTGCGCAAGATCGCCGATGCGTCGCAGTGTGTCTTCATCAGTCAACGTGCTGCTGGGGTTGTGAAGATTCGTCAAAGCAATTAGGCGCGTGCTCTTCGTAACCTTGCTTGCGAGTTCATCGATGTCGATCTGATAGTCCTGCTCAAACCGTCTTTGAAATCGGTTGATTCTTAGCCCGAAGTATTCCGCCAGTGCGAGCAAGGGTTCGTACGTCGGCTGCTCGATCAGGATTTCGTCGCCGTGCTCAATCGCCGCGGCCATCGCGAGATGATTGGCCATGGACGTGCCGCCGGAGATCGTCACCACGCACTCCCGCTCGACATTGCAATGCTCGGCAAGGGCATCAATCAGCGGCGCATACCCGTACGAGTTGTCGCCGTTCAAATCAATGTCGTCGATTGTTGCTTCGAGTTCGGGGAAGGGAAGATTGAGTATGCCGCTCAAAGCGAGGTCGTATGTGACCTTCGGCCGCTTCTTCGCCCACTGCATGTAAGTTGATTGAGTGTTCACGTTAGTTCTCTGTGACTCTGTGCTTGCTCAGTGTCTCTGTGGTGAATCTCTATCGCCAAGAAAAGCCACCACAGAGGCACAGAGATCGCACAGAGACACAGAATTCTTAGCTCATTGGATCACGCCGCCGCGCCCACACAAAATATGCCGGCACGCCCAGCAGCATGATACCGAAGCTGATTGCGCTGTTCAGCGGAAATTTGTAAAGCAAGCTGAAAGTTATCACAGCACATGCAGCGATGAAGAAAAGCGTCGTGAATGGATGACCGGGAACGCGAAATGTTTCGGCATCGCGCCGCCTGCGCCGGCGAAACACAAAAACGCATGCGGCCGACAGCGCAAAGAAAACCACGTCGACCGAGACGACGTAATTCAGAATTTGCTCAAAGCGAGTCGCCACCAGCGCAATCACGATTGCCAAAGCACCTTGCAAAGCAATCGCGAATGCCGGAACACGCGCACGATTCAGCCAGGCAAGCTGTTTGAAAAACAGTCCATCATCGGCCATTGCAAAGTAGACTCGCGGGGCGGTCAGCATGCTCTGGCTCAGGAAACCAATCGTCGAAATCGCGATGCCTGCGGCAATCAGACGCCCGCCTTTGCTGCCGAGCGCCAGGCGCATCACCGCGGAAGCCGGAGTCTTCGTTTGAGCCAAGCCGTCCGCCCCAAGCGCATGTACGCAAACGTAATTCACTGACAAATAAACCACGATCACGCCAAGGACACCTAACATCAATCCGCGCGGCAGAGTCTTCTTTGGCTCGCGCACTTCACCCGCGACGAAGCAGGCGGTCTGCCATCCGCCGTACGCAAACTG
>DASXTE010000019.1:0-9192 GCA_036505595.1 Pyrinomonadaceae bacterium | reverse complement strand
CACGGGATTACTCCCAACGGATTTTAAGTCCAACCGTAAGCATCTTACCTAATCTTACCAAACGAGATGAACTAATATTTACCGGACTGGCAGCAGTCAAAGTCATACTTCGTCCGGTTAGGTCTCGCGACAAAATGTCGTCATCTTAGCGTCATCTCGTGTGTTTTGAGGTACAGCTTGTTTGAAATCCAATGCTGTGGATTTTGATCCGCTTTGCCGGTGCGACGCGAAACAGTAAAAGTAGAAACGAACTAAAAGGAGAAGGAGGAGAAGAAGAAGTGCGCTAACGGCTAATGCTGCACCTATAGATGCCTCCTATGATGAGTTGTCTACTCCGAGGAACAAGTTTTAGTCCTCGGCGAGGACAAAGTTTGGGAAGTCCGGCGAACACCCACTTGTATTTGAGTGTTCGGTAGATGATCGCCAGGAATTTGCGGGCGGTGGCGATGATCGCTTTTGCCTGCGCCTTTCTTCTGCTTGATTCGTTCGTAAGACTTTTTCAACTCTGGTGCTACGGACGATGATCCGCTGTCTGAGACCGCGTATCGAGTGCCAATCAGAAGGGAACTCCTTTGCTCGTGGCTGTCTTGGTGCGATTCCGGAACACGCCGTGGCTTGTGGCCGATCGCCCGCTGTTTACCACTCTCGCGCTGCCCGAGACTCCCTCCTTTACTTAATTGGGCAAAATACTTAATTGGGCAAAACGGACTTGCCGCAGCGTCCACGATTTGCGCAGCGGATTCGCGCTCAGGCCGAAAGGCTTGCGCATAAGCTGACCTTTTCCAATATAATGGGCGGCATCGTAGCGCTGATCCCTTTTGCGCGTGTCAAGTTCGTCCGCTGTAAGGCAGACGACTGCGATTTTCAATAACCGATAAGCAACGCGAGGGGGTTACTCAGGGATGAGGAGGTCTCCCGCTCAGGTCGCAATCGGTAAAAACCGGCGGCGCTCAAGTCCGGTAAGGCGGTGGTGTGTAGCGCTGACGCTGGTCACGGTCTGTGTTCTGGGCTTTCTTTATTACTTTTTCCCGAGCCGCTCGACCGCGTCTACCCGGGCCGCGCGCGCCCGATTAAGTTCTCACGCTTCTATCAAACTGTCCGGGCGAAATGTAACAACCGTGCCCTTAACCGACGGTCGCGACTTGTTAACAGAGTTCGTCGGGCCGCCTGAGTTAAGAATGGCTCTGGAACAAAACGTCGCTGAACCTTTGAGCCTGGCGACGGCGGATTTCGATGAAGACGGAATGCCGGATCTCGTCGCGGGCTACGCATACAACGGCCGCGGAATTATCACCTTACATCGCGGGAATGTTGATTCGATCTATCAGAACGCTCCCGAAGCCAAGCGGCGGAGAGCGAACGGGACTTTTACCGACGCGCCCTTTCTCTCACCTGCGACGGTGTTTGAGTCATCGGTTGCTCCAGATTTCCTCGGGGCAGGCGATTTCGATGCTGATGGGCATTGGGACATTGTGCTGGCTAGGCGTAGTGAAACAAGTTTGCATCTGTTGGCAGGAAACGGAACCGGGTGGTTCAACTTAGAAAAGGAGGTTTCCGTCAACGGTCAAATTACTGCTTTCGCTACGGGCGAAGTGAATCGCCGCGATGGTTTAACAGATTTGGTGGTTGGTTTAGTGGAGACAGGCAAGTCACACATTGCAATCTTCGAAGGTCCGTTGGGTGCACTGCGCAGCGCTCCAGAAATGCTAACCCTGCTCGCACCGGCCATGGCGGTTGATATTGGCGAAGTCGATGACGATTACGCGATGGACGTCGTAGTCGCGGCGGGCAATCGCCTTGTTCTTGTTCATGGCCGCGATCGAAAGCTTTCGCTCTCGCCTCAGGAGCAGGCAGGTGTTCGCCCGGTGCAAGTCAGCGATCGGCGGTTCGACTTCGATTTGCGCTCAGTTGCGATCGGTGAATTTAGCGGCGACGGATCGAAAGATGTCGCGCTTCTTTCCGCCGACGGTGCTTTACTTTTCCTGACTAAACCGGCGCTGGACGATAAAGAATGGGCCCGAATAAAACAGGATGTGGAAAACTACACGGCTGGCGGCGAGTCTAATATCGGCAAAAGGCGCGCAGATCCGAATGCGCCAGCGCGAGTGTTGCCTCAAATTCCGCTTTCTCAGTGGCAATTACAGAGCACGAGCAATCAGAAATGGCCCGGCGCCCAAGCGTTGGTCAAAACCAGACAATCAAGCGTCGCGGCGGATTCTTTAGTGTTGCTTGGTCCGCATGAGCAACAACTGCACATTGTCGCGAACATTGGACAAACGAATACCGGATGGAAACTTGAGCCACAAAGCAATGTCGATAAAGCCGTTTTGCGTTCGTGGCAGACCCTTTCGCTTGAGATGGCGACAAGACCGGCAGCCGTCTTACCGATGCGCCTGGATAGTGATGCGTTGAGCGATTTGATAATTCTCCGACAGGGTGCGGCAGCTCCAAGCGTTGCGCTTACGGCAAATCAAAGCGATGCCACGGCGGCGCCGCCCTTGGCCACCAACTATGCGACGTTTACGAAAGACGAATTTATTTTGGTGGACACATTTTCTGGCGTGCCCGGCAAAGGCTCGCCCTATCCGTCCACCATAGAAGTGTCGGGAATTACTGATCCGAACGCCAAGATTCGGGTCACTCTGAACAGAATTAATAGCTGGGTGCCAAACAGTCTCGAGCTTGTCCTGGTTAGCCCGGCTGGTCAAAAAGTCATGCTGATGTCTGACACGTGCGGGTCGACGCTTTCAGGTGTGCTTTATTTGACCTTTGATGATTCTGCACCGGCTTTTCTTCCTACCAGCGGATTACCATCCGGAAGTTACAAACCGACGAACGTCGATGACGGATCGCCTGATGTTTTTCCGTCCCCGGGCCCGACCGCTCCCTTTGCCAGTACGCTTTCGACATTCAACGGCAACGATCTGAATGGCACGTGGAAGCTCTTCGTGGTTCTTGACACTGCTTCACCCGGCAACTCGCAGTTCCAGGACGGCTGGACCCTGACCTTTGGCGACGATCCGCCGTCACAGGACTTCGTCGTGAACTCTACGGCCGACACAGACGATGCCACATGCAACGCGGCAAACTGCACTCTGCGTGAAGCGATTAACGCTGCGAACGCTAAGCCTGGTGCGGACCGCATCATCTTCAACATAGATCCGGGTACGGGTGGTGGGCTGAAGACAATTACACCGCAAACGTCCTTGCCCAGTCTCACTGAAGCGGTGACGATTGATGGAACAACGCAGCCCGGCTTTTCTGGCGCGCCGATCATCGAGCTAAATGGAAGTAATGTCGGTGGTGATGGGTTAGTCTTGCTGGGGGGTAACTCTGTCGTAAGAGGGTTAGTGGTAAATCGTTTCGGTGATGAAGGAATCGTATTGTTGCAAGGTACCTCAAGCATCGTCGAAGGGAATTACATCGGCACCGACCCCACCGGAACGCTGGACCGTGGAAATACAAATAGCGGCCTTGACATTGATACCGCGAACAACACTATCGGCGGAACCACCACCGCCGCTCGCAATCTAATCTCGGGAAACAACTACAATGGAATTATCTTTGGGACATTTTATTCCGACCCCGCGGAGAACAACGTAATCGCAGGAAATTATATCGGAACTAATGCTGCAGGGACGGCAGCACTTGGAAACACTTTTTCCGGGATTTCTTTCAACAGTGCACCTGGCTCGCCGAATAACCAAATCGGCGGCACGATGGCGGGGGCCAGAAACATAATTGCGGGCGGTAATGATCGTATCCAAATCAGTTATGTGGGTTCGTCAAGCACTCTCGTCCAGGGAAACTTTATCGGCACTGACGTCAGTGGAACGGTGGCGCTCAGCACCTCCGGCGGCGGCGGGGTGGAACTGGACGCCGGCGTGGGAGACTGTCTGATCGGAGGCACAACGCCGGCGGCGCGCAATCTCTTATCAGGAAATTGGTATGGAGTTTTCATTAATACGAACAACCTGAGTTCTCCACCGCCGGTACGGAATCTCGTTCAGGGTAATTTTATAGGAACTAGAATAAACGGAACTGCGGCATTGGCTAACATCTTCTCTGGCGTGCGCCTAATCTTCGGTGCGACCTCAAACACAATTGGCGGAGCGGTAGTAGAGGCGCGCAACATCATCTCGGGAAATCAAAAAGCCGGCGTGCAGATTGGCGAAATCAATCAGGCATCAACATTCACGAATGTCATCCAGAATAACTACATTGGCACCGACTTCACTGGAAACAATCCGTTGGCGAATGGCAACAACGTGGACCCTTCCGGCGGCATCATCATTCCTGCTAACGCCGATGGTGATCAGATTCGACAAAACCGCATTGCCTACAATTTGGGTTCGGGTATTCGGATCACGAACGTCACAGGCAACAACCAACCGGGCATTCGGATCACTATTGTCGATAACGAAATCTTCGCGAATACCAAGTTGGGAATTGATCTTGGCGATGCGGGGATTACGCCGAACGATCCTCAAGATACGGACAGCGGGCCAAACACCTTGCAGAACTTTCCGGTGTTAACGTCGGCGGTGGCGACCGTCTTCGGAGAAACCATTTGGGAACGCGCCGGCGAGGTGGGGCAAGAGATGCCCGATCCGATACTCGCGGCCGCGCTGACCGTCAACGGGACACTTAATAGTACGCCGAACACAAACTTCACCGTGCATTGGTATTTCAGCGCCGACGCGCAGTGCACGACGAATCAAGCTGCCAGCCGTCCACTCGTGTTGGGGAAGGTTCCGGACGTAATCACCAATGGCAGCGGCAACGCAACATTCAGCATTCCGTTTGATTTTCCGAGCGGCATTAACAACGGCATCATCAATTGCACCGCAACTGATCCGCAGGGTAACACTTCGGAATTCTCAGCGTGTTTTCCGGTGGGCACTTCGCCGGGGCCGACGCCCACGCCCACACCTACGCCTGCGGCAACTCCGACGCCCACGCCAACACCGGCACCTCCGCCTACGATTTTTGTGGAAACCGGAACAAATAATCTCGCGGCTGTGGATTCTGTGACTCTGGTGCGCGGGCCGTTTGCTCTGACTAACACACGCAACTACAGCAGCGATCAGCGCACGCGCATCATCTTCTTCACCACCGATCTGGGATTCGCACAATCGACGCAGCCGGACATCAACACGTTGTCTGTGCAGGTAGGCGTTAACTCGTACACAGTTGAAAGCGTCGGCCCGAATTCGACAATTAGCGGTTCGGAAATCGTGTTTCGCCTTCCTGATTTGTCGCCCAGCACTTACCCGCTAGGGATACGTTTGCGCGGCGTTAACAGCGCGAACACTCCGAACCTACAGATCGTTGGTTCGCCGAGCAGTCCCGCGGCCGCCCCGAAATCAACCAAACCAAAACTCGTTGAGTATCTGCTGTTTTCAATTTTGGATCTGATTCTTTAGCGAGCGCGAACCATACTGAAACCGAAATGGAAAAGGTGTTCATCTCTTAAATCGATTAGCAAAGACATTTCGAATCCATGACAAGAATCCTCTACTGCATCCTCTGCCTGATATTCTTTGCTTTACCGTTTGAAGTTTCCGCCCAGGACACGGTCACCGGCGCTTTCGAAGGCACCGTCAGCGACAGCCAGAGCGGTACCCAGCTAAAGAGCGCATTGGTCGAGATCACAAATCAGCAAACAGGATTGACAATAACTCTGCGGACCGATTTTCGCGGACGTTTCTACCAGGGGCTGTTGACTCCAGGCATTTATCGAATTCGCGTCTCAGCGCAGGGCTATGAGACGCGCGAAGTTCTGCAACGGCTAAAGATCACTTACACCGGCGAAGTAGTTCCTGTTCCGGTCGCCCTCGATCCCGCGCCGGCGACACCTCCGCCTGTGGTCGCCCCGACGCCCGCGCCCGCGCCTGAGGACACAGACATCCGGGCCAGCATCATTACCACCGACGGGCGACGCAGCGGCTCGTTTACGGAAGAAGAAGTTTCGACGCTACCGCTCGGCGCAACGACCTTCGCCCGCACGTTCGACGAATTGGCGCTGCTGCTGCCCGGAGTTCTGCCGCCACCGCAAACGCTTGGCAGTGTGGCCGGTCCGGGCGTCGGGCCGGGCGTGGGTTCAGCCGGGCAGTTTTCGGTTAATGGCCTCCGCTCGCGCGCGAACAACTTCACGGTCGACGGCTCAGACAACAACGACGAAGACATCGGCGTGCGCCGGCAGGGTTTTGTCGCGCTGGTGCCGCAGCCAATCGAATCCGTGCAGGAGTATCAGGTGATTACTCTGCTCGCGCCAGCGCAGTTCGGCCGCAATCTCGGCGGCCAGGTCAACGCCGTGTCAAAGTCGGGCGGCAATGAAACGCACGGGGCGCTTTACTCAACTTTCAATACCAGCCAACTGAACGCGCGCAGTTTTTTCGACACGCCGTTCGGCAACTCAACGACTGCGCTGCGAGCCGGGGGCAAGCCGGTTTTGGAGAACGGCAGACCGCTGACCGTGACCAATCAAAGTGGTGAGGAAGATTCTTTCACATTCACGCAAGCCGGCCTGGCGATCGGAGGGCCTTTGGCTCCGGCGTCGCCGGTAAGGAACCGCGGCGCGTTCTACTTCATCTCGGCCGAAGGTCAGATCACGAACGCGCGAAAGGAAGCGAGTTTTGCCGTGCCGACGGTCGAAGAACGAGGCATCTTCGGAAGTGGCGCTACCGGTTTATCAAGCGATCCGTTTAGCGGCGCGCCGCTCGTTGCGTTTCCGACGACGGTCAGCGGCGATGCTGTCTTCAGTCTGTTTCCGTTTCCGAACAACCCGAATGGCATTTATGGCACGAACACGCTTACGCAGTCGCTGCCGGCGGGCGGCCTGTCTAAGAACATTTCGGGCAAGGTCGATGGCAACTTCACAATCGGCAAACGCGCACAGTCGATCACCTCACGCTATAACTTTACCGATGACTGGCGCGATATTCCTGTCGTCGGCGGGGCAATCTTCTCAACAATTCGTCCGAACATCCGCACGCAAAACTGGTCGAACTTTCTCAACAGCGAAATCAACGGGCCGGGCGAGATCGCAATTTTTAATCAGGTGCGCGCGTCGTACGGCCGCACGCGGCTGCTGTTCGAAGAAAATCGCGACACGCAATTTCTGCGACCCAGCCGCCTGGCAAATTCTCTGCGCCCGAACGAGCGGCGGTTTCTTTTGAACGCGCCGCTGTTTGTAAACGACACGATTCCCAGTTCGACCGCGGTCCTTTACGACAGCTTTTTCAACTTTGGGACGGAAGACATTCTCGGTCCCGTCGGGCAAATCTCGATTGCCGGCTTCAGTCCCGTCGGCGTGGACGTTTTCAATTTTCCGCAGGAGCGCATCAACAACACCTATCAATTAGCCGACAATCTGACGCTGCGGCTGGGCAACCACAATTTCACCTTCGGCGTCGATTTTCGCCGGACGGAATTGCATAGCGATTTGCCGCGCAACGCGCGGCCGCTTTTGGTTTTCAACGGTACGCCCGGCGCGCAGCGGCTGCCGGGCGGCGGCGCGCAGTTAGTTGGATTTCTGAAACCAATCGATCTCACCGCAGCGTCAGCACCGAGCGGAATCTTGCAGGTGGTGCAGACCAGTCCCGAGGCGCGCATCGACCTGCGCTATTACCAACACAACTATTTTGCGCAGGATCATTGGCGTGTGCGACCGAACTTCACGCTGTCGCTCGGGCTGCGGTACGAATACAACACGCCGGTCAGCGAAACGCACAATCGCATTGAACGAACTTTCAATGATGGGTCGTTGACTTTGGTGCCCGGGCTCGGAAATTTTCTCGCCGGCCGGCAAACAATTTACGATCCCGATCGCAACAACTTCGCGCCGCGCGTGAGCTTCGCCTACTCGACGCATCTTTTCGGCGCGAACCGCGCGTCGGTTATTCGCGGTGGCTATGGAGTTTTTTACGATCAGGCGATCGGCGCGGTGGTGAGCCAGTCGCGGAACGTCTTTCCGAACTTTCTGACGCTGAACCTTGCTGGTGGCTTGGCGAATCAAACTGGCGTCGGCTTTAACATCACGGATCCTACGCTGCCGTTTTTTCCGTGCACTGACGCGAGCGGTACGCGCTTTCTGCCAATTGTTCAACCGGGCACACTGAACACGCTGAATCCGGCGGTGCCGCTTTCATGTCTGGTGGGAATCAATTCGTCGTTTCCGGGCGGGTTTGGCTTCACGCTGCCTGAGCGGCGACTCGAAATGCCGTTGGCGCATCATTACTCGCTTACGTGGGAGCAGGAACTGAACGCCGACAACGTGATCGCGGTGGCTTACGTCGGCACGCTGGGAAGACAATTGCTGCGCCTGACGACTCCGAATCTTGGACCAAACGCTTTCTTGATTCCGACGTTGGTGAACGTGGTGAGTTTTCAACCGAATGTCAGCGGGCTGGCGCTGGGGCCTGGGCAACTGCCATCGGGGCCGGGAACGACGGGCGGGCGTCCCGTCGATCGCGCGGGCGCAGTCGCGATTTACGAGTCGTCGGCGACTTCGCGTTTCGATTCACTGCAAGTGCAACTGCGCGGACGATTTCGACGCCACACCCAATATCAAATCTCTTACACATTTTCGAAAGCGACCGACGACGTATCTGACATTTTCGATTTGGCCGGCGCGCCCGCCCTGCCGCAAAACAGTTTCACGTTCGCTGGTGAACGCGGACCAGCGAATTTTGATGTGCGTCACCGGCTGGCATACAGCTTCATTGCCGAGCTTCCGGCCTTCAAGAATCGCGCGCGCGCCTTGCGGGCGTTCTTCGGCAATATTTTGTTTTCCGGCACGGGAAGTTTGCGCACCGGTCAGCCGTTTACCGTCAACAGCATTTTTGATGTGAACCTCGACGGCAATCTAACCGACCGCCTCAACAACTTGAACGGGCTAGTCATTACCGGCGACCGTCAGCAGCCCCTGGTTGTGACTGCTCCCGATCCAACGACGCTGCTGGCGCCAATTGGTCAGGACGGTCGCATTGGCCGTAATACCTTTCGCACTGGGAACGTGATCGAGTTGGATCTCTCAGTTAGCAAAGACTTTCTTTCTTCGCCGACACGTAGTCTGATCCTGCGCGCAGACATTTTCAATTTTATTAACCGCGCGAACTTTGGCGTTCCCGTGCGATGGTTGGGCGCGGCAGGTTTTGGCCTCGCCACGGAAACCAACACACCTGGACG
>DASXTE010000018.1:0-73282 GCA_036505595.1 Pyrinomonadaceae bacterium | reverse complement strand
CGGTCAAAGCGGCGCCGGTGACTGCGCCCAAAACGAACACGGCCACCAGCACCAGCCAAATCTTCATTTTCGTGTGACCCGTCAAAGTCATTTCTTCTTCTCCACTTCGCCGCGCTCGATGACGATGTTCAGAACGTCTTCGTGCGACAGATTATTGCGGCTGAGAACTGTCTGCTCGACGCCCGGATCTGTCGTGTCCGTCAGCGCATCTTCGTACATGCCAAATCCGACTGCCGGAGTGTTGGCTGCGTTTTCGGTGTTTGCCGGTCGCGCAGTCCACAGCATCAGCCCGCCTGCGAGTGACGCGACAAGTGCCATCGCCGGAATTGCGCGCCAGGCGATCAGCGGCAGAGACTGCCAGCCGCCGGATTCATTCTCGCGTTGCCGTTCAGCAATGCGAGCGCGAACGCGTGTGAAGAGAAACGGCGATTCAGACGCCGCTTCGATCTCCTGCTCATCAGCCACGGCCGCGCGCAAGACCAGCTTGCCGGCCCAGTCAGGATGCTCTCTGTTCTGCGGATTTCTCTTGAACATACCGGTTCTTGCCTCCGTCAGCCTCACAACCAAAGACGATTCTGAACGCGAAAGGGTTACAGTCTTATTCAGATGCCTGCGACAAAACAGGCGGAAAATCAGACAAATTTTCGCATAATACGCCGCAGATGCGCCCGCGCGCGGTGCGCGCGCACTTTCACTTTCGAAATTGACCAGTTCGTCATCTCGGCGATTTCGGCCACCGAGAAACCTTCGACATCGAGGAGCGTGAGTACCAGGCGATCTTCCGCGCTCAAGCGCGTCAGAAGCTTCAGCGCCAGGTCGCGTGAAATTAACGCGCCTTCAACGTCGCTGCGCGCGGCGCGAAGCTGAGTCGAGAAATCCTTCGTTTCGTTTTCCGAAAGTTCACCCAGCGTCTGCTCTGAACGTCGGCGAACGCGACGCAATTGATCGTAGCAGGCGTTAACGGTTATTTGCGCCAGCCACGCTTTGAATGAAGCTTCATGAGTCCCGTGATAGGTGTGCAGCGCGAAATACAGTTTCGTGAACGTGTCCTGAGTGATCTCCTCAATCTGTTCGCGCTGCGCGAAGAAGCGACCCGCGATGCGACCAACCTGACGCCGATGACGATTGAAGAGATCCTCGAACGCGGCTTCATCCCCCGCAGCAGCGGCAGCAACGAGCACGTCATCTGTTGGTTCGGTCGCAGGGTGCACGAGGATCGATCCTTGTGGCGCAAGCTGCTCGCTTGCAGCCCAAACTGACAGTTTCTTTTACGATTCGGACTTCTTCCAACTGAGACGATAACGGGCGGTGAGCGCGAGCCCCAAGCTTACAATCAGCAACCCCGCATCCACGATTGGCCAAACATACGGAAGCGATGCCATCACTACCCAAAAAGCGACGCCGAGCAGCAAGATCACCGATTCCGACTTGACGTTTGGCAGCAGGCGGCGCTGGAGCCAATGTCCGGTTGCTGCCGAGATAACGACGCGCCCAAACAGCGTCGCCACGATAATCAGCAGCGCAGCCAGAATCGACAAGACCGCGCTCACCAGCGATGGCAACAACCAAAGACAGAGGAAGACGCCGACGGTGAGCACTACTGAACCAACCAGGCCGATGATCGCGACGCGCAGACTGGTCAGTTGCAGGCGCGCGACCGCGCGACTGACAGTGTTTGGCATCGCTGCCGACAGCGCGAGCGAGATAATGAACCAAAACAGGATCGCGAGCAGACGAATGCCTAAGAAAGCCGGCGTGAATTGGGGACTGAGCAGACTGAATGGTTCGCGCATCGCGCGGCGAAGCTGAACTTCGTAGCCCGCGTACATGATGGTGACGGAATTCGGATTGCGGCCCGGAGCAGACTTGTCCGGATAGTAGCCTCCGCCCAAAACGATCACGTCGCCGCCGATGCGGGATCCCGCACGTTGTATGACCGAACCCCCAATCGAAGCGACATCGCCTTCGACGGTCCCTTCGACAATCACATCTCCGCCGAAGGCAATCGCGCCTTCTTTCACGGTTCCGGTGATCCGAATGGATTGGCCCATACCGAAGACTGTGGTGTTGTTTACCCCTTCGATTACGCGAGCGTTGGGATCAGTTGGAGGACCGGCGGGCGCGGGTTGAGCAAAAGCCGTAAAGCTCAAAAGGAAAAAGGAAAAAAGAAAAAGGAAAAAATGTCGGCCGGCTTCGCCCTTTTTCCCTTTTCCTTTTCCCTTTTTCCTTTCGTGCCCCCTATTCAATGAATTCGGTCCGATGGTAGTTGGCAATTAAGCGAGGCAGCAGAGAAATCGCGATCAGAAAGACAAGCGCGACGAAAATTCCGAACCCGTATGGGTTGGCGACACCGGCGCGGCCAATCACGCGCGCGACTATGGTGGCCCCTTCCGCAGCGTCGGCGAATGTTTGCCAGACCAGATCGAGGACGCGCGCGACTAGTCGCATGAAACCACGCGCCGGCTGAAAGATCAAAGCTCCTGACGCAGCGCCCAGCAGCGTGAATGCCGCCACGGCAAGCAGCGCGCACAGTTGCAGTGCGCGCCGCCGTTCGGATTTGTGGCGCAAGCCGCGCATGTCGCTCTCGGCGTACGCCGCAACCACGCGCGTGAAGTTCGCAGGCAGTTTGATTCGACCTGAGTTGCTGAACGCGGCTTCCAGAGTGCACAGCAGTTGCCGTTGACTGCGCAACTCGGCAGCACACTCGGCGCATTGCTTTATGTGTTCCTCAAAAACCGGCAAAGCACGACCGTTGAGCTCGCCGTCAAGGTACGCCGCGATCTCCTCACGCGGGCAGGTTTGTTGAGCCGAAGAACTCATTGGATTACGTAGCGTTATGCCTTAGTGATTCCCCTCTGAATGAGCTGCTCGCGCATGGCTTCGCGTGCGCGGAACAGCCGGTTCTTAACGGTGCCTAAAGGCAAGCCGGTCACTTCAGCAATCTCGTCGTAACTTAGATCCTGCGAATGCCGGAGAAGGATCAGTTCGCGATAAGCTGCCGGCAGCAACTGCACAACCATCTCGATCTCCGAGCAGCGTTCGCTGCGTTCACTCTCCTGCTCAGGTGTTAGGCGCCGACTCTCGATCGCGACTTCGCAGCGGTCGCCATCGGAGTTGGTGGCGGCTTCGCGAGTGGCATGCCGGCGCAAATGATCGATTGCCGCATTGTGGGCGATCTTGTAAATCCACGTTGAGAACTTGAACTCGGGCCGATAGCGCGATAGCGACCCGTACACCTTGATAAAAACTTCCTGCGTTAGATCCAGCGCTGCGTCATAATCGCCGACCATGCGATATACGTAGGCCGCGATCGGCCGCTGGTATCGGCGCACCAACTCTTCGAAACCAGATTCGCGGCCAGCGAGCGCGCCTTGCACCAGCTCGCCATCGGCCAACGCGTTCCGGTTCGCCATTGCGATCGGGGTGCTCATTTGCAATTGCTTCGAGTTTACGTTTTGCGGAAAGCTAAAGTTTCAAACTCCCTCTCCCAAAGGGAGACGGAATCTACCATGCCAACCGCGCAAGTCCCGCGGGCGCGGCGATCAAATCGAAGGGCAAATCTCCCGGTATGGTCAGCCCGACATCATCGGCGCCGAGCGGACGCAGCCTTACTCCCAGGGTTTCTTGCGCGATCTCGACGACGCGTTGCTTGTCGAGAAGTTCGCCCATCACCAGCAGGCGATTGACTGACGATGCGTCGCCGTTTTGCCCCGAGCGGTCGCGGTAAAAGAGGAGCAGCCGATGTAATTCGTCGTCGCACTCTTCCGTTTCGCAGAATACAGTGCGCAGCGTCAACGGCCGATTATTTCGCAGCAACACTGCCGTGAATCCATCCTCATGCGCGCTCAGCAGCAACCCATCGCCGGCCACGCCGTCGCGCAGCCACTGCTGTTCGCCGACGTGCCGCGGCAGGACAAGCCCCGTCTGCCAGCCCACGCTAGCGAAAACCGACTCGTATTCCGCCAGCACAGAGAGGCGGACAGCCGTAATGATATATCGCGTTTGCTTCTGCTCGTTTGGCGACAACTCTTCGCGCCCGATGCGCAACTCGTTAACCGGCGCGCCGAAAGTGCGCTCGATTTTCCATTCGAGAACTTCTTCGATTTCCCGGCGAGAGCCACCGGCGTCTTCGATTGTGACAATGGCCGTGCGCGCGCTGGCTTCCGGCAACGTCGCTGACCATTTGCGCTGCCGCAGCAGACCGGCGCTCGTTGCTAAATCGGTCAGCGCTTCGATCAATCCGTCCGGATCGAGCACGTTGCTCTCATCGAAGCTTGATCGAAGCACGTTCGCCTGCAAGTTCAGGGTCGCGGCGCGTTTTACGACGAAGGCGCCACGTGATCGATCCAATTGCACCACTGACGCTGTGCCGGTCTTAAGCCCGACGGCGCAAGAGGGAAATCGAGGTTGAAGAAGCTTATCGAGCATTTTTGATTTTCAGATTTGTAATTGACGCTCACGCAAAATCAATCGCAAATCTAAAATCAAAAATCGCGGACTACCACTCATTATATGGCTTGCCTCCTTCAGTCGAGGCTTCCGTAGATGCGCTGCGGATATCGATCATGCCACTTTCGCCCGTGTAAGGGTCGTCGCCCTGCACCGGCACCCAATCCGGCTGGTCGGTAATTGGATCCTTGGGGATTTCGCGCATGTAACCAGCGCTGACCAGGTCTTCCAGCGATTGCGGCAGCTTGCCCTTGTCGGCGGCGTACTGATCGATCAGAACGCGCATCCGGTATAGATCGTCGCGCAGAACCGTTTCGCGCGCGTGCATGATCGTTTTTTGATATTGCGGCAGAGCGATCGCGGCGAGAATGATGATGACCGAAATTACGATCATCAGCTCGAGAAGAGTAAACCCAGGCGCCAGGCGGCAGGAGCCAGACGGCAGAAAAGTTCGCTCTGTCTCCTGCCTTCTGCTCCCCGCCGTCTGCCGTCTGCCGTTACCAGTCACGGTATTTTGTCCCATCAAGCGCTTCGCCTTCTGACCTCGAGTGAACATTGAAGACATTTTCGCCATCGCCGCTCGAGTGACAGCCGTGTTTCGAATCTTCGGCGGGTTCATAACTGGAGCTGACGCACCAGTCAGCTTTGCCGGTCATCGGATCGATGGGAAGCTGCCGCAGATAAATCTTAGTTTTGGGAATTGCCGAATTTTCAGTTCGCTCAAGTATGCCGGCGCCCGTAATTCCCTGGCCGCCTTGCAATTGGGCAGGCAGCGTTAACGGCAGCACGTCCACACCATCGACAAGTGTTTCCAGATCGGGCGGATAACGATCCGGGTTGTCGGAGCTGAAGATTGTCTGATCGGTAATGAAAACACGCACCCGCGGATCGGCAAAAATGTTCTGCTGCGTCTGGGCCGCGGTGGACCGCGGTGCCTGCTCCTGTTGTGCCGTAGACGACTGAGCCTGCTGTATGGCCTGCATTGAGGCCCCCATCAGCGCCTCGCGATGAAATTGATCGATCGCTTCGCGCATCTCGCGTAACGCGGCGCGCAATTGCTCTTCTTTTTGCCGCTTGACTGAAACTCGCATGAGCGGAATCACGCCGAGGGTCAAAATCGCGAGGACGGCGACCGTGATCACCAGCTCGATAAGCGTGAATCCGTTTATTCGTGTTGCGCGACGCATCGCTATGCGAGAGACCTCTCTATCCCAGTGCTCAGTTGTTTGATTTTGCCGCAGCTTGCGGCTTCACCGTCAGAGACATCGGCGCTAGTTGCAGCACCGTATTGCGGCCGTCGCTCGAAACCAGGTGCACGTTCGAAACGTCGAACGCCAGCGAGCCATCGCCAGCGCCGATCGCCTCTACTTCGACATTGAGCAATGCGCCCTGTCCTGAGATCGAAAAGCCGGCGGCCGGCGCGAGCGAAACCAACAAGACACCTTTGTCGTTCGTTGACTGGGTGATTGTCGGTGCTGTTTTCGCGTCGGCGAAAAGCTTGCCGATCGTGACGCTTTGCACTTTGATGATGTTCGGATCGAACCGCAGCATCACCACCACCAGACCGAGCGGCGCTTCCGAATTCAGCTCGACTGTTAGTTGACGTTTCTCGCCAACAGTCATTTCGTTCTTGTCAGGACTCAGACGCAGCTCAATCACCGTTGGCAATGGTTCAGTCGGCTTCACAGGGGGTTCGTTCACAGCACTCTTCGGCGCGAGATCGTCGGCCGGGGCCGTCACATTCACGTTCTCTTTCGCATTTGACGCAGTCGCCGAAACGTTCGCATCCGAATTCACGACGTTCTTGATGGCCGTCGCGACGTCAATTGACTTGGCGCTGTTCGATTCGGCCGGCGGCGAGACTGATGCGGACTTCGGTTGCGGGACTGTTGAATCAGCCTGCGCGTTCTTTGCCGAGGATGTATCGTTCGTCGACGCATTTGATGCGACGGTCGACGGATTGCTGCCGTTCTTCGCATCTGTGTTAGTCGTCTGAGCAGTCGCCGCAGGGGCGGCCTTCGTCCGGTCGCTGGTTTGCCCGGGCGCGGGCTCGTAAGTTGCCGCTGGCGCATCCGGCAACTGGATGTTTACATCCTTCGGAACGCGTCGCGCTGCGGCAATCTGATCTTCGCGCGCGGTTTCCAAAAGCATCGCTTCCAACGATCCCGTCGTCGGTGATTGCAGCGTTCCGCTGGGGCGCATCTCTTCGTCGCGCGGCGTCACGGCCGGGGCGCGCAACACGCGCGGCGTTACCGCGATGACGATATCAACCTGACGATTGTCTCTGGTGGGCGAGGAAAAAAAGCGTCCGAGGATCGGAAGCCCGCTCAGAATCGGCAGACCCGACCGCCCGCTGGACTGAATGTCCTGCGAAACACTGGCCAGCATCATAGTGCGATTGTTCTGGACCCGGGCCGTGCCGGTAATTGTCCGCTCAGTAAAGGTCGGCGTCAGCGTATTGGCAGCCGTGACATCCTTAGATTCGATGTTCATCTTTACTTGCACATCGAGATTCGGGAAAACCTGCGGCGTGAATTTCAACGTCAAGCCGGTCGGCTCGTAATTGATCACCGGAAAACCATTGCTCCCAAACACTCCGTTCGTTACGCCGGGAGCAGTGCCGGTTGTCGGCGTCGCTGACAAACCATTAAAAACGCTCGCGGTTTGAATTGGAACGCGCTGGCCAATGCGCGCGGTCGATTCTTCGTTGTTGAAAGCATGAACTTGGGTCGAAGCGAGCAGCTTTGCGTTAGTCTTGCTGGCGAAGGCTGTCAGCACTGAAGCCGGAATCACCAGCGCGGCGGCCGCTGCCGTCGGCGTTTGGCCGACAATGCTGGCGAGATTAACACCTGTATGGGCACTGTTAACTGCGCCGTTGCTGGTTAAGATCGACAAGCCTGGCGAACCACCAAGATTGAAAGTTCCTGCGCCAAGCTGATTTCCGAATTGCAGCAGATTCGTGCGCGAGACTTCGAAAATGTCCACATCCATGACAACTTCCGCGCGATCTTTGTCGATGCTCGTCAGCAACTCTCCGATTAGTTTGACGTTCTCAGCCGTGTCGCGCACGGTCAAACTGTTCGTGTCTTCGTCTACCACCACGATCGACTGCGGACGGCCGACTGATGCCGGCAGCGCCTTTGTGATCACTTCAAGGGCCTTCGACGGTTTCGCGTTTGACAAATAGAACGTGCGCACGACTAGTTGTTGGTACTGCGGACGCCGCGCCTGATCGGCGACGAGAATCGTGTGGCGATCAAGCTTCTGAAAGAACAAGCCTTCCTGCAAGAAAATGAAATCGAGGGCCTTGGCGGTAGTGGTCGGCTGGGTGAGATTGATTTCCAGCGTGCGTGGTTGAGAGAACGATTGTTTGTCGAAGATTACGTTCAGGCCCAACTGTTCCGCCAGCGTGCGAATGTAGTGCTTTAAATCGCCGTTGTAATTGACGACCCGTAATTGCTCCGGCCGCGCCGGCACGACTTCTTCCGGGGTCTTGGCATTTTGCGGAGCGGCTGGCGTCGCACCGCTGCCGTCGGATTTCGCGCCGTCTCCGCTTCCGGTGCCGCCTTGCTTCACATCCTGGAGGCGCAGCATGCGCTCCATTTCAGAAACCGCAAGCTGGTTAACCGGGTCGTACCCGAACGCCTGGCGAAACGCGTTGTAAGCTCCGACATAATCGCGCTGTTCCGCCAGCGCGCGCCCCTGCTCCATGTACATCTGCGAGGCATTGAACATCGCGCGCCGGTAATGGAGTTGAAAGTCGGCATTCGACGGATCGGCTGCGAGCGCGAGCGTAAATTCCTGCGCCGCTTTCTCCCACTGCTGCGCCTGCTCGTGTTTCAAGCCGTTCTTGAAATGATCCCGGCCTTTGCGGGCGAAGGCGGTCATTGGAAACGCCAGCAGGCAGACCACCACAAACAGGGAAACGATTGGAGTCCAGCGATTTTGCGATTTCATAACTTAACCTTTCGGCGAATGGCTTCCGTTTGATGCCGGTGAAGCCGGAGTTCACTGCTCGTTACACGCGGACGATCTTCAGTCGGTTCCGCAATGCGACAAACTCGGCCAGTTTAGCAGAAAAAGACCTGTGTTTTAAGGGGGGGCGACTGAAGGAACAGCCTGTTACCTCTGGACGTTGAGATTTACTTCTTCCACGAATGTGACGCGATTGATTTCGTGCAGCGTCGAGACACCGGCGAAAACTTTCTTGAGCGCGGATTCGCGCAGGCTGGTAAGGCCCTCGGCTTCCGCCGCGCGGCGCACTTCCGAACCCGGGCGGCGCTCGACAATCATCTCGCGGATGTTGTCGCTTAAGTCCAGCAACTCGTGAATCGCCGTGCGCCCGCGGTAGCCGGTGTGATTGCAGCTGTCGCAGCCCACATTAGCGTAGAATACGCGGCCTCGATGTTCTTCAGGTTGAAGACCTGATTCGATCAATTCAACGTCAGACGGATGAAACGCGCGGCGGCAAATGGAACAAAGCACGCGCACGAGTCGCTGCGCCAGCACACAGTTCAAAGACGAAACGAAGTTGTAAGGCTCAACTCCCATGTTCAGGAAGCGGCCGATTACGTCAATGACGTTGTTCGCGTGAACTGTGGTGAATACCAGGTGGCCGGTCAGCGCTGACTGGATGGCGATCTGCGCGGTTTCTTCGTCACGGATTTCCCCGACCATGATCTTGTCCGGGTCGTGACGCAGTATCGATCGCAGTCCGCGTGCAAACGTGAGTCCCTTTTTCTCGTTGACTGGAATCTGCGTGATGCCGTGAAGCTGATACTCGACGGGATCCTCAATCGTGATGATCTTGTCTTCTTCGTTGCGGATTTCGTTCAGCGCAGCGTACAGCGAGGTCGTTTTACCTGAACCGGTCGGCCCGGTCACGAGCACCATGCCGTAAGGTTCAGCTATGTAACGACGGAACTTGCGCAGATCGTCCGGGTCGAAACCGACGACATTGAGATCCAGGTTCTTGAAAGATTCGTTGATCTGCTCTTTGTCGAGAATACGAATGACCGCATCTTCGCCGTGCACGGTCGGCATGATGGAAACGCGGAAATCAACGTTGCGACCTTTGTAGCGCACGCGGAAACGGCCGTCCTGCGGTACGCGCCGCTCAGCGATGTCGAGTTCAGACATGACCTTGATACGCGAAATCAAGGTTTGGTGATAGGCGAGGTCGATTGGATCGACTTTCGCGTAAAGCGCGCCATCGATGCGGTACTTCACCTGGACTTCCGTGTCGCGCGTTTCGATGTGAATGTCCGATGCGCGCGATTCCATCGCATTAAAGATGATCGTGTCGACGAGTTTGATGATCGGCGACATCTCGCTGTCAGTCGCGAGGCGATCGAGGTCGAGAACTTCTTCGCCTTGCTCAGTTTCGCGGACCAGCGAAATGCGAAAGCCGGAAGCGGCTTCCTGCAAAACACGCTGCGTTGCGTCGCCTTTGCGCAGCACAACATCGATGGCGCCGGCGGTTGCCACGTACGGAACCAGACGCGTCCGCAAAGCGCTCGCGAGCTCATCCAACCGATCGAGATCGGTCGGATCGGCCATGGCGATGTGTAGTTTTCCATTGTCGCGCCGCAAAGGCACGAACTGATTACGCAACATCAGGTCGACGGGAATTTCGTTCAGCAAGGAATAATCGATTGGCGATTCGCCTTCTACCGGCAGAAGGTTTACGAACGGCAGCCGGTAGCGACGCGCGAGCTCTTTCGCCTGCCGAACTTCCGGTGGTTCCGCAGCTTGCGGCAGGTCGCCGTCGGCACTCGTGAGATTCCCACTCGTGACTGCGTCGGGCACGGTCTTATCGGTTTGATCGTCAGTAAATTGCTTCATTATTTCTTCAAAATACTCGCTGCGAGGTGCGGTCCTGAGGCGACCAATTGTTTTCTACTCGCATCGATTACCATATTCTCGACGCTGGAATCGACGTAAGAACCCCCCATTTTCTGAATACGCTAACGCTTCATCAACGGTCCGCCGGAAATCGACTCGATGATCGGCAGATAAATCGCCAACAGAATCACCACTACGATACCGCCCATCACGACAAGGATCGCAGGCTCAAGTGTGGTCGTCAACTGCTCTAACTTAACCTCGCCTTCGGCGTCATAGAATGTCGCGACTTCATCGAGCATTTCACGCAGGCTGCCCGATCTCTCGCCGATTCCGATCATGTCAATCGCCAGCGCAGGCAGCCAGCCGGCGTCTTCCAGACTTTCTGTAAACGAACGGCCTTCGCGAATCAGCGGCAGGATTGCCGAACTGCGCCGACGCAATTCGAGGTTAGTTATCGACTCAGCCGCGATTTCCCATGATTCCACCAGCGTGATACCGCCCGCGAGCAATGTCGCGAGCGAACGGGACGCCTGCGCGACTGACAATTGCACCAGGAGTTTTCCTGCGATGGGAATCTTCAACTTCAGACGATCGATTGTCAGTCGCCCTTGCGGTGTGCGCGACCAAATGGCGAGACCAATTGCGACGAAGATTATCAGCGGCGCCAGCCAAAAAACGTTTCCGGTCAGCCAGCCAGAAATCCCCAGCACGACTTGGGTAACGAAGGGCAGCTTGTCCCCAAACCCCTTAAACAGTTCCGACATTCGTGGCACGACGTAGATGGTAAGAAAAATAACCATGCCGAGCGACGCGCACAAGAGGAACATCGGGTATGCGAGCGCGCCGCGAATTTTTCGCCGCAACGCGACCGACCGCCGCATGTAAGTGACGTAGCGCGAGAGCACCTCATCCAGTGCGCCCGATCGTTCGCCCGCAAGAATCGAAGCAGTGTAGATACGCGGAAAGATTGCACCCTGTGAAGCAAATGCCTGCGACAGAGCCGCGCCGCCGCGGATCGCTTCTTCAACGTTCTCCAGGACCGCGCGCAGGCGGACCGAAGTCGCGCGCCGTCGCAACATCGAAATCGCCTGGAGGATGGGAATGCCGGCGCGCAACAGCGCCGCGAGTTGCTGATTGAACAGCAGGAAATCGTTGGCTTTGACGTGGGCCCGTCCGCCCCCGCCGCCGGTCGCCTTGGTGAAAGCAGTTAAGCCTTCCGCTTTTGGAGGCGTGATGTTGAAGACTTTGAAGCCCTCGCGCTCAAGGCGCGCGCGCGCCTCAGGCACGGCGGACGCTTCGATCGTCCGCGTCACAATTTCGCCCGCCGGCGTTCCTAAGCGACAAACAAATTCAGCCATTTCGTTCGCGAGTATATCAGTTCAGAACTGCGCGCGTCAGTGGATACAATCGCTGGTGGCACGCGCATCTTGCGTGTGATTCACGGGCGGGACGCCCGTGCCACCGTTCTCACGCGAACTATCAACACGCCTCGCGCGTTAAGTTGTTTCCGAAATGTTCAGACAATGGCGATGAGGGAAAGAGCAACGCCCGCGACGGCGAACGTAGTGTTGCCATCGCGGGCGTCTGGATGAAGGGAGCCGAAAACGAACTCAGGATCAGAAATCGAATTCATTCGGCCGTGACGGACTACCGGGAGCACCCGGCCCACCCGGTCTCGGCCCACCGCGAGGTCCAGGGCCACCCGGTCCTCCTTCGGGACCACCGGGGCCGTGACGTCCCGGGCCGCCGGGTCCTGGGGTATGGCGCATGCTTTGAAGCTTCTGCTGCTGGTCCGGCGTCAGGTTGTTCTTAATCCGGATCGCCAGCCCCATATGCAGTTTCTTGATCTCCCGTTCCGCGTCCAGCACCTTATCAAGTTGGGTCAGCGCCTGCTGCTCGTTAACCTGGTCGGCTTTCATGGTTTCGTGCAGCGCTTCCATCGCGTCCTGCAACTGCCACTGCAAATCGTTGAACCGCGCCGACGTTTTGTTTATCTCGCCGCGCATGAACGCCTTCTGCTCGTCAGTCAACCCCAGCTCGCGCTGGTGCTGCATGATCATATCGGGCGGGAACATCGCATCGCCAAGCATGTCCGGTGGCGGTGGCGGCGGCGTGCGCGGCTGTTGCGGCTGATCGGGCTGCGACGGCTGCGGTTGCTGCGCGGTCGCCAGCACAACACTGAGCGACGCTACCGCCACGGCCAGGGCGATGAGTCCAATTGTTTTCTTCATGAAAGTTTCTCCTTCTTAATTAGAGCGGGTTGGCAGGAATGATTTCAGCTGCGTCGTGCTCTGGTTAAATTGCGGCAACGAGCTGAAGATTTCGTCACTCGGCGAAGTCAGCAAAGCTGTGGTCGGCGATTGCCAGTTCGCGATCGTCTTCGCGTCTTTCGTCAGTTTGCGGTTCGCCGCCACGAGCATTGCATGTCGCCGGGCAGCTAATTTGTTAGCGCGCGACACGGCCAAAATGTTGCGCGGCGTGACCGGTTTGACATTGATCTCATTGGATGGCGACGGCGCAGTCGTGCTGGTTGGTAGGGGCGCAGTTGGCACGCTTACCACCATCGGCTGCTGCGGCGTTCGCTGCGAATACCTCGACCAGACGGCGAGAAAGACCAGGCCGAAAACTAGCAACGCCGCCGCGGCGACAAATGCCGGATTGAATGCGCGAATCCTTCGCGGCGCGATTTGCGCGCGATTCCACACTGTTGCGAACCGCGGCGCAGTCTGTTCGTCCGTCGCCTTCAGTTCGCTAAACAGCGCTTTGAGTTTCTTTTCTTCCCAACCCGATTCCATAATCTGTTTCCGTCTCGTTCAGCCATTCGCGCAAGTGTTTCTTGCCGCGTTCATAATGTTGCCGCGCGCTGCCAATCGAAATGCCCATCACATCAGCCGTCTCGCGCAGGCTCAAATCTTCGTAGAAAACCAGGTGCAGAGCCTCGCGTTGTCGCGGTGGCAGCTTCGCGAGCGCGACGCGAAACTGCTTCTGGATTTCCGACTTTTCAAAAATCACAGGCGGCGCATCCGCTGAAGTTGCCGGGTCGTCGCGCTTTTCCGAACTGCCAATGAAAACCAGATTCCGCAGGAGCCTCTTCCGGTATTCGCCAATCGCCGTCTTCCGGATGACTGCAAACAGCCAGGTCTTCAGGCTCGACTCGCCACGATACAGCGCCTTGCCTTCGAGAATTTTCAAATAGACCGTCTGCAAAACCTCTTCGGCTTCGGCATGGTCGCGGCGGCAGCAACTCAAAGCCCAGCCAAAACTGGCGCTATGGAGCCTTTCAAGCTCGCCCTTAAGCTCCGCGATGTCCATCGGGGTCTCGTTTCACGGATTAGCGCCGTGTTTCAGTGAATTAGTCGCGCCGCGCGACCGGATTATATGACAGGTTTTGCTCCCTCTCCTTTTGGGAGAGGGCCGGGGTGAGGGGCGAAGCTAACGAGCAACAAAAAAAGAAGTTGCCGCCCGCTAACCTTCGGACCCTCACCCTAACCCTCTCCCAGTGGGAGAGGGAACTACTTCGTCCATTCACACGCAATCTGCGTTTCCACCTTCACCGGCACAGTGTGCAAGTATTCTTCGCCGGCGGCGCACATCGCGCGCTCGACTTTCGCAGCCAGGCTTTCGGCTTCGGTTTCGTCAACTTCCACAACGATCTCGTCATGGATGATGTTCACGATCTGGCCCGACGTGGTGCGTAGTGCGTCACTTAAGAGTCGCAGCGCGCGTTTCAGGATGTCCGCGCTGGTCCCCTGAATCGGCGCATTCTTTCCATTGCGCTGCGTCATCGAGACTTGCTGCCGATCGGATGGATCGAAATTGAATTTCACCAGACGTCCCGAAGCTGTGCGCGCCTGTTTCTCACTGACGGCGCGGTTCGCCGACTCGCGCAAGTACTCGTCCAGTCTCCGATAAGTTGCGAAGTATCTGCGCAGGACATTGTCGGCTTCCGGTAAACCTAATCCGGTCATCATGGAAAATCTCTGCGCGCCAATGCCGTAAACGACGCCGAAGTTCAAACGCTTGGCGAAATCCCGTTGATCCTTCGTAACTTGATCCTCCGCGACACTGAACACCTGCGCTGCCGTCACGCGATGCAGATCAGCACCGGAGTTGAATGCGTTTATGAAAGCTTCGTCGCTTGAGAACTCCGCCAAAATGCGCAGTTCAATTTGCGAATAGTCGGCGATGATCAGCTGCCGTCCTTCCGGATGGCCCATGAAGCAGCGGCGATACTCGACCGCGTGCGGCACCTGCTGAATGTTTGGATTCGTGCAGGCGAAACGCCCAGTGGGTGCACCGATTTGACGAAAGTCAGCGTGCAGGCGGCCCGTCTTCGGATTGATGAATTCGATCATGTTCTGGCCATAGCTCGTCAGGGCCTTCTGCATCGTGCGGTACTCGAGCAGCCTTGCCACCACCGGATACTGCAAAGCCAGCGGCTGCAACTTCCAATTGCGTGTGGAGTCCGGCAGCGGAATGCCAAGGCGATTGAGCGCTTCGGTCACCTGTTGTTGCGAATCGAGATTGATGTTCGCGCGCGGCGGGCCGAACAAAGATGCTTGCGCCACGCCTTCGCCGAGCATCTCCTGCAATTCATTCGCGAGTTCCGCGCGCCGCTCCTCGACGATCGCAAGCTGCTCCAACCAACGCTTCTTGTCCATGAAGAACCCGGCAAGTTCCAGATCGACAACCGGCATCACGCAGTCGAATTCCAATTTCGCGCAGTCAATCAGATTGTTGGATTTGATTTTTTCGACGAGCTTTTCGCGCAACGGAATCAGCACCGCGGCGTCGCGCGCGGCGTACTGCAACTGCGCCTCGGAGAGTTCGAATTCCCAGTTGCTGAGGCGTTCGCTCTTGTCGACGGCTTCGTTTAGATAACGACCGGCGATCGCTTCCAGGCCATGACGTTCTTCGATGTCCCCCGCCGAAACCAACTGGCTGGCGAGCAAAGTGTCGAACAACCCCCCGATGTCGACGCCCAAGTTATGCTTGATGAACTTCGCATCGAATTTCGAGTTATGCGCGATCTTGATTGGACGCGCCGAGCTAATTAACTCCCGCAGCGGCGCGAGCTCCTCGCTTTTTTTCAAATCATAACCGCCGAATTTATCGAGATCGATGATGTAAACGTTGTCGGGTGTCGCGAGTTGAATCAGCCGCAAGCGCGACAGGTACGGATCGAGATCGGTCGTTTCCGTATCAAGACCGATTACTTGTTTGCTCGCGAGCTGCTCGACCGCGCGGCGGAGTTGTTCGGGAGTAGTGATGAGTTCGTACTGCGTATTCATTTCCAAATTGATTTAGCCACAAAAATGCACAAAAGGCACAAATCAGAAAAACGAACTCCGATCAGAGCTGAGTTTTCCTTTTGTGCTTTTTGTGCCTTTTCGTGGCTCGTGCTCGCTTCAGTTCTGCGCGCCGATCAAATAAACGACCGGCTCGTTGCCGGGAACGAACGCAGAGTGAATCGTGTTCGCAGGAAGAAAATCGCGATCGCCGGCGCGCAGTGTGTAGGTTTCGTGCCCAACGCGAAGCTCGAGTTCGCCGCTCAGAATCCAGTGCGATTGATCTTCGGGATGGGCGTGTGGGCCGTACTTAGTCCCCGGCGCGTCGCTCCATTGAAAGACGCTGTAGCCCTCGGCTTGCAGGCGTGCGCGCAACTCGGCGGGATTTGGAGGAGTGGTCTCGCCCCAGCGTTCTACTTGAATGCTCATGGGTAAACTGAGTCAGTACCATCTCCGTCAGGAGATGGGTTAATAGCTCATCGGAATCGATTCGACTGCCCATCCGCTGACGCGGATGGTACTGACTTCATCGCCGGGTTCGATTCGTGTTTGTCCGCTGATTTGAGTGGATTGCCGGACTACGTGCTGGCGAAGATGACGACGAAAACCAGCCGCGCCACCAGCCAACGCCCGCGCCGATTACCAGCACGAAGACAATCGTCATCGCGAAAGCGAGTTTCAACGCAATTCGCAGAATCCGGCGAGCAAGAAACAGAAAGGTTGCGCAGATAATTAAGAGCCCGAAAATTATTCCAACCGTAGAGAACACGTCGTACGTCGCTCACTGCTCACTGTCGTCTGTAACTCGACCGCACTGTCGTCTTGATATTTCCGCGAACGTTGAAGTCGCCTTCGATCTCTACGCTCAAAGGTTCGCAAGCGTTCACAAAGTCTTCGAGGATCATGTTGATGACATGCTCGTGAAAGACCTTCACGTCACGAAATGAATTGATGTAGAGCTTCAGACTCTTCAACTCGACGCATCGTTCGTTCGGCACGTACTCTATGCGAATCGTGGCAAAGTCCGGAAAGTCTGAAAACGGGCAGATGCAGGTGAATTCGGGAATCTCAAAATTGATCTTGATCTCTTTGCCCGGAAATTCGTAAGCGAAGGTGTCGAGCGGATAGAGCTTCATCTCTGCGCGCGGAGTCGAGCGAATATCGAGGCCTTGTACGTTTGTCGGCGCCAGTTCAGTTGCCATTGCGAAGTGCTTGGATGATCAGTATCGCGGCACGTTGTATGAATCGTCGCGCGGCCGGCCAATCAAGAAAGGCGTGATCAAAACAAGTCCCGCGATGAATCCGCCGATGTGCGCGGCGTAGGCGACGCCACCTGCTTTGCTGCCCGAGCCGAGCATGCCAAGTCCGCTGATCAATTGAAACACGAACCACAGACCAATTGCGATGAAGGCCGGAACGGCGGTCACAAACCACGAGATCATTACCATTACCCGCCGCGTCGGAAAGAGCAGAATGTAACCACCGAGCACTCCCGAAATCGCGCCCGACGCGCCGAGACTCGGAATCAACAAGCTCGCCTCGTTGCCCCCGGCGAACGCGGCGGTCGTAAACACATGCGCGAGGCCAGCAAGAATTCCGCACACTAAATAAAAGATCGCATAGCGAAGATGCCCCATACGATCTTCGATGTTGTCGCCAAAGATCCAAAGAAACAGCATGTTGCCGAAGATGTGCGCGATGCCACCGTGCATGAACATCGAAGTGATCAGCGTGAGGTAGACGGGAATCGGCGTCGGTTGCAAGCCCGGCATTTGGATTTGCTGGCCCGTGAACTGCTGCACGACGACCGGCCGCGTGACGATGTCTCTGCCGGTTATGATCTCTCCCGGCACCGTCGAGAACGCGTAGGTGAATCTATCGTTTGAGCCTAGACCCTGCAGAAACACAAATACCAACAGATTGATCGCAATAAGGACGTAGTTCACGACGGGCGTCGTGCGTCGATCACGATTGTCGTCTGCAATTGGAAAAAGCATTCTTGGAGCGCAGGTATCTTGCCTGCGGTTCACCGGCATCCTGCCGGTAGTTATCCTTCCGCGGCTGCTTCCGCGAGCGCCACTTCGCCGGCCGCCAACTCGCGCTTCACTTCCTCCGGTGTGCCGAACACGCGCGCCTTGTCATCGTCGAACTCACCCTCCCAGCGCGCCACGACGACGGTAGCCAGACAATTTCCCAAAACATTCACGGAAGTGCGGCCCATGTCCATCAATTCGTCTACGCCGAAGATCACCGCGACTCCGATTGGTCCAAGTCCGCCCGGCATAAAGCTGTTCAGCGTCGCCAGCAGAATGACCAGCGCCGCGCGCGGAACGCCCGCAACGCCTTTCGAAGTAATCATGAGCGTCAGCATCATCACGATCTGACGACCAAAGCTCATGTGGCCGATAACCGGCTCGGCCGCTTGCGCGACGAAGACTGAAGCCATCGCCAGATAAAGCGTCGTGCCATCGAGGTTGAAGCTGTAGCCGGTCGGCATCACAAACCCGACGATGCGCCGCGGCACACCGAGCCTCTCCATGTTCTCCATGGCTTTCGGGAGGGCCGATTCGCTGCTCGTCGTGGCGAAGGCGATCGTGAAAGGCTCGCGCACCGCTTTGAGAAACTGAATAATCGGAACACGCGCGATGATCATGACCGCTCCCATCACGAAAAAGACGAGCAGGAAAAGCGCGAGATACAGCGAACCAATTAACTTCCCGAGGTTCCACAAGACTTCGAGTCCATTCGTAGCGATGGTGTGGGCCATTGCCGCGCCTACCCCGATCGGAGCAAACATCATCACGTAGTTGGTGAACTTGAACATTACCTGCGAAAGCGCTTCACAGCCTCGCAGAATCGGTGCGGCTTTCTCGCCCATCGCCGAAACGGCCATCGCGAACAACACTGAGAACGCCACAATTTGCAGCACGTCGCCGCGTACCATCGAGTCGATGACGCTCGCGGGAAAGATGTGCACGATTAGATCGCGAAAGCCCTGTGGCTGTGTCTTCACGAGCGAAGTGATGTCGCTGCCACCAACTAACGCAACACCCGCGCCCGGTTTCGTGAGATTAACGATCGCCAGCCCGATGAACAGCGCGATGGTCGTGACGATCTCAAAGTAGAGCAGCGCCTTCACGCCCATGCGCCCGACTTTTTTCAGTTCGCCGCCGCCGGCAATGCCGACAACCAGCGTCGAAAAGATCAGCGGCGCGATGATTGATTTGATGAGATTGAGAAAAATGTCCCGAAGGAAATAGACGTTGTTGCCCCAATTGTAACCCCAGCGCCGACCGAGGTATCCAATCAATCCACCGAGAACCAGGCCAATGAGGATTTGCGTCGTCAGGGAAGGCCGGTACCAGGGGCGCTTCGCAGTTTCGAATTTCGAGTTTCGGGTTTCGAGTTTCATCTTCCCCAGCGAAGCTTGTCTCTCAACAGATCAAAATAATTTCGACTCTTTGGTTGCACGAGATTGAAAGATGTATCGCTCTTGCGAATGACGACGCGGTCGCCGACTTGCAATGGAAAGCCAACCTGGCCGTCAAGCGTCAAGGCAACTTCTTCTTTTTCGGTCATCAAGCGCACTTCAATCACTGAATCATCCGGCACCACAATCGGCCGGTTCGACAAAGTGAACGGACAAATCGGAGTGATGACAACCGCGTTCATCGATGGAAAGATTATCGGGCCACCCGCCGACAGATTATAAGCCGTCGAGCCGGTGGGCGTGGCCACTATCAGACCGTCCGCGCGAAATGAGTTTACAAACTGCGCAGTCAGATACGTCTCAATTTCGATAATGCGCGCCAGCGCCGACTTGTTCATCACGACGTCATTCAGCACGCGGTTCTTGGTCACTAGCTCGTCGCCGCGCCGCAGCTCAACCGCAAGCATTACGCGCTTTTCAAGTTTATAATCACCAGCCAGGATTGACTCTAACGCCGTGAACAACTCTTCGATTCGGAACTCAGCGAGATAGCCAAGGCCGCCGTAGTTGACTCCCATCACCGGCACTTCGGTGTCGCCAATCGTCCGCGCCGTGGCGATCATGGTGCCGTCACCGCCAAGCACCAGCATCAGATCGACTTGCCGGGCAATCTCAGCGCCGTCAACAACCTCAACTACACAGCCAGTCTGGTGCTCGATCCTTTCGCGTTCAATTTCCGGAAGCCCAACCAGAGTTATCCCCCGCTCGTTGAGCCATTGGGTCAATCGACAGAGGGTTTCCAGAGCATCGGGTTGATGCGGTTTGACGACTACGCCAATGCGTTTGATCGAAGCCATTTTGCGGGTGATGAAGGAACGCGCGGATGATAGCCGCCGGTTGATCGGAGTGTCAACGCGACTTGTAATACAGCGCGAGAAACTCAACATTGCCGTCAGCACCCTTAATTGGTGATTGAATTACGCCGCCGATTTTCAGCCCGAGAGATTCAGCAGTGGTGTTGACCTGGCTGACAACACGTTCGTGCTGTTCAGGATCTTTGACGACCCCGCCTTTGCCGACTTCGCCTTTGCCAACTTCAAACTGAGGTTTGATCAGCGCGACGATGCGGCCATTGTGGGACAGCAGCGGCACAACGGCCGGCAGAATCTTCGTCAGCGAAATGAACGAAACGTCAATTGTGGCAAGATCGAATTTGCGATCGAATTCTGTCGCACTTAGATAGCGGGCATTAACTCCTTCACGCACTTCAACGCGCGAATCATTCCTGATTTTCCAATCGAGCTGGTTATGACCGACATCAACGGCGACAACTGCTCGCACACCGTGCTGCAAAAGGCAATCAGTGAAACCGCCGGTCGATGCGCCGACATCCATGCAGACTAATCCGCTGACGTCTATGTTGAATTCACGCAGGGCGCCTTCGAGTTTTATTCCACCGCGACCGACATAACGCCGGCCCGGTTCTTCTTTAATTCGAATGTTTGCTTCGTGAGGAAAGACTTCGGAAGGTTTCTTAACCAGTTGCTCGTCAACCAAAACGGCGCCGGCCATTACCAGGGCTTGCGCTTTCGTGCGCGAATCAACGAGACCCCGAGCGACGAGGAGCTTATCGATGCGATCGCGCTGCATGCGCAGATTGTAGCGTAGCCTTTAGTCTGGGTGCCGATGCCCCCGCGAAGCACAGACTGAAGCCTATGCCACTTTGCCGCTCTGCAAGACCGCGCGCGGAGAATCGACCATCGCCAGTTCGCTGGCGCACTGCTTACAAAGCCAAACCAAAACTCTCGGCGCGTCGACCCAATAAAAAGGCGAAACTTTGGCGGCCATCCGCACCGCGTCATCGCTCTGCAATCGCTGAAGTGCCTGAATGAAAAACATGCCATTGTAAGTATCGCCGTCCGCGCCCCCTTCCCGATGGACGCATTCCCGCTCGTAGAAAAACTGCCGCTTCATAGGGGTGACCTTCCTCTCGCGCCGCACCGCGCGAGCGTATTTTGACCACAATTCGGATCAGTCGGGCTGCTGTGCTTAAGTTGAGGATGGGGCAGGCGAACCAGGAAAGGGCAAAGTTGCTGTACGCCTCAAGGCGCATAATGCCACGCTCGCCCAGCGCGGTCAATACTCAAAATTATTATGAATTTGAGACAGACTAGAGCCCGCTCTTGTTTTCAGCGTGTTAAATCAGCGACAGGTTGGAGCCTGTCGTACATTAGGGATTTGGGCCGCTAAAAATGTCCGCAATCCGCCCGGCGCCGTTCTTTTGAAGTTTCGGCGCGTCTTGATCAGGTTGCACCCGCCGCTTGCGGATCAACTTTGACGGGTCGGAACTGGCTTGTTTCTCGGCTTTGGGTGACGTTTTTTCAGACACGTTGTCATCCGCTTGCGTGCTCTTTTCATCTGCCTTTGCTGGCTGCTCGTTCGTATTCGCTGAAGTTTGCTGTGATGTGGAAGCGGATTGGGTCGCGTCCGGTTGGCTGGTCACGTTGGAAGATACGGCAACGGCCGCTGGAGAAGGTTCGCTGATCGCCTGAACCGCGGGGCCGTTCGGTGCTGACTGTTGCACTCTTGGTTGCTCGTTCGGTTTTCGCTCGTAGTAATTAACCACTGTCGCGCCCAATGCACCGCAGAGCATCGCCGCCAAAAGCAATGGCAAAATTGCGCGCAGCTTTCGCCAGGATTCACGCACGCGTGCGCGCTCGATGGGGACGACTTGCCGCGCCGTCGCAATTGTCGCTTCGTCATCAAAATGCGGCGCCGGGAGTGTCAAAGGTACTTCGATTCTCGTCATGTTCATTTCACTTGGGCGTTCTTACCCGACGCTTTAGATGCAAGTCTAAGGCCTCGCGTGTGAAGGTCGCAGCGTGGCCTGACTGGTTGTGCTCGTGAGGATGCACACGGCGGGCGTTCCGTGAAACTTTATTTGCTCATGTGTTGCGACGGGAATGCGGGAGGATGGCGGATATCGTGTCAGGCAATAACCTTATGGTGCTGCGCGTGCCGGTCGTCGAGCACGGCAACTGCTTCTTTCACGCGCGTATAAATGCCATCGGCGTCCAGGCCGTATTTGGCAAGCAGCAGCTTCGCATCTCCGTGCGTCACGATGCGATCAGGAATTCCCATGCGGACCACGGCGATTTTGTCCTGGAGGCCGTTTTCCTCGAGCAGTTCCATCACCGCGGAACCGAACCCACCGGCGAGATAAGCCTCTTCCACCGTGACAATCAGACGCTTGGTTCGCGCGAGCGCCAGCAACAATGCGCTGTCCAGCGGTTTCACGAAACGCGCGTTGACTACCGTCGTTTCGATGCCTTCTTTCGCCAGGTTCTCGGCTGCTTCGAGAGACGGATGCACCATCGCGCCATACGCGACGATGGCGACTTCGCCCGCGTCGCGCAGCAGTTCTGCCTTGCCGATTTCGAGTAGCTGCGGCGGCTGGTCAATCGGAACGCCGACGCCGTTGCCGCGCGGATAGCGCATCGCGGCCGGTCCGACGTGCTCGACCATCGTGAACAGCATGTCGCGCATTTCGCGCTCGTCTTTCGGCGCCATCACGACCATATTCGGAATGCCCCGTAAGTAAGCGATGTCCAGCAGTCCATGATGGGTCGGGCCGTCACCGCCGGCGATGCCGCCTCGGTCGAGACAGAACTTGACGTTCAAGTCCTGTATGCAGACGTCATGAATGAGCTGGTCGAAAGCGCGCTGAAGAAATGTCGAGTAAATTGCGCAAACGGGCTTCAATCCTTCCACGGACAATCCGGCCGCGAAGGTCACGCAGTGTTGTTCCGCGATACCGACGTCGAACGAGCGTTCAGGAAACTTCGCAAGCGCTTCACAGACGCCCGTGCCGTCTGGCATAGCGGCCGTTAACGCGACGATACGCTCGTCCTTTTCCATCAACTCGCAGAGCGTGTCGCCGAAAACTTTTGTGTAAGTCGGAGCTTTCGACGGTGACTTGATTGGTTTGCCGGTCTTCAGATCAAACGGACCGGTCGCGTGCCACTTGTAGTAATCGTTTTCGGCCGCCGGGTGGCCTTTGCCTTTGGTCGTTAGCGCGTGAACGATGACGGGACCGTCTTTGATTTGCTGTGCTTCGCGCAGCGCCTTGACCAGCGCTTTCACATTGTGGCCGTCGACGTAGCCGATGTACTTGAATCCAAGCTCGTTCACGAGCGCGCCCGGCAAAACCGCCGCAGCAATCGCATCCTTCATCGCTTTCGCCGCGTGATGAAGCCGCTCGCCGACGCTCGGAATCGAAAGTAGTGTCTCTTCGACTTCGTCCTTGAAGCGATGGTAGCCGTGGGCTTCGCGAATACGATTAAGATATCCGGTGAGCGCGCCCACCG
Source organism: Pyrinomonadaceae bacterium (assembly GCA_036505595.1). Taxonomy (GTDB): domain Bacteria; phylum Acidobacteriota; class Blastocatellia; order Pyrinomonadales; family Pyrinomonadaceae; genus UBA11740. Next base: position 49,901 of record DASXTE010000018.1, on the reverse strand, counting down.
CCGGCGCGATCGACATCTCGTTGTCGTTCAGCACGACAATTAGGCGCGTCTTCAGATGGCCGGCTTGATTCACTGCTTCCATCGCCATGCCGCCGGCGAGTGAAGCGTCACCGATAAGCGCGACGACGTGATGCTCTTCGCCTTTGCGATCGCGCGCGATGGCCATTCCCAACGCGGCCGACAGGGAAGTCGATGCGTGACCGGCGCCGAACGTGTCGTATTCAGATTCGTCTCGGCGGAGGAAGCCGCTGATGCCGCCGTACTGTTTGACTGTCGGCAGAAGATCGCGACGGCCGGTCAAAATCTTGTGCGCATAAGCCTGGTGACCAACGTCCCAGACCAGACGATCGTGCGGCGTGTCGAATGCATAGTGCAGCGCGACCGCCAGCTCCACCGCGCCGAGCGACGCGCCCGTGTGGCCGCCCACGCGCGACATAGTTTCGAGAATGTGCTGCCGGATTTCTTCGGCGACTTCCTGAAGTTGATCGATGCTGAGTCGGCGCAGGTCTGCGGGCGAGTTGATGTCCTGAAGCAATTTCATCCGTGCGAGATTGTAAACGAGCCCTGATTCCTTGAAAGAGATTAATGTTTACCGCGCGTTTAGACAAGCCGGCGAGCCGTGGCTTTCCTCGGAGCAGACCCGTGGAATTCCTCGGCTGAATCTGAAGACGGCGCGTCTAAAGATTCGCAAACAGTCGAGAATTCATTAACTTCGATGTTCGCGAGTCTTTGGTTCACTAGGTTTGAAGGAGTAATCAGATGAAGAGAGTCACAGTTTTGATTGGTAGTTTGGCAATTGTATTGACGAGTTTCGTTATTGCGGCCGCGCAGGATCCCCCGGCCTCAACCAACGCTGCGCCGAACGTTCAGCAACGTCAGCGCGGCCGGATGGCGCGCCGAATGGGGCGCCGTCATGCTCGCAGGCGGGCGTTAGGCGCTTTGCGCACGCTCAACCTCACCGATGCTCAGAAGCAGCAGGCGAGGGAAATCAGGCGCGCGAATTTCGAAAGCACCAAAACTCAACGGCAGGAACTCGCTGAACTGCGGCGGAAGTTTCGCGAAGGCACGTTGACTGACGATGAAAAAGCGAAAGCGAAGGAGTTGCGCCAGCAGCTTCACGCGTCGCGACAGAATACGCGGACGCAGTTGGCCGCGTTGTTAACGCCGGAACAGAAGACCAAGCTAGATGAAATGATCAAGAACCGGCGCGAGAATCGCGGCCGGTTTGGCCGGCGCGGGCCGATGGCGAACAAGCCGCTCTAGTAAAGGCAGTCCCCGCTAATTGAAAAAACGCCGCCAGGAGTCACATCCCGGGCGGCGCTTTTTTTGCTCTGCGAGACAAGAAACATAATTCAAGCAAGTTCGTCTGCAACGAACTTCTCAATTCTGTCTTTCAAATCATCTCGCGCGCTGCGAAATGCTTCGAGCTGTGCTTCGTCATCGCCGATTACGACCGGATCCTTGATGCTCCAGTGAATTCGCTTCGCTTCACCCGGAAAAGTTGGACAGTACTGAGCGGCGTGATCGCAAACCGTAATCACATAATCAAACGGCGTGTCGATGAACTCGTTCAGTGACTTCGATCGATGATGAGAGATATCGATGCCGACTTCTTTCATCACTGCGATTGCGTTGGGTCGAACGTAGCTCGGAATCAAACCAGCGCTGAAAACTTCCGCCTTGTCGCCGGCTAAATGGCGCAATAGTCCTTCCGCCATCTGGCTGCGCGCGACGTTTCCCGTGCAAATGACCAGCACTCGTTTCTTCTCAGCCATATCTCAAGCTTGCGAAATCTGCGTCATCGGCGTAGCGCATGTCCCGTCGGGTCCGCAACACGCCGCCGCCGATGCCGTTTCCGGCAGATTATCCTCCAGTACGACGAAGACCTCCCATTCGTTGCCGTCCGGATCGCGCACCCAGGTCTTGTCCTGAGTCGCATAGCAACAGTTTGTCTGCATTTCGTCGCGCGTCAAGAGCCCAGCCTCCTGCCACCGTTCGCGCGTGGCGAGCACGTCTTCAGTCGAGCGGACCTGAATTCCCAAATGTGACAACGCGCCGCGATTGGGAACGATTCCTTCGTTCAGAGTGAAGTTCAGCGGCGGATTCTGCACGTCGAATTTGGCGTAACCAGTGCGCACCTTGCTCGGTTCGATGCCGAAGAGTCTCCGGTAGAACTCGATGCTTTTCGTCACATCAGTCACGTTCAGCGCCAGGTGCGCCTTCAGCGCATCCACCATCACGGCCCCTGTTTCGTTCTTGCTTTCCATTTCAATCCTCCTTAGAATCATATTCGCCTCAGCGAATGTGAATGCATGGTAGCCAAGCCGAACATATCTGTCAAGCCGAATGTGATGGCTCACCCGATCATTGGGCAAATGTTGCCCGCGGACTGGGAACAGGTGAGAGAGATTTACCGGGAAGGCATCGTGACCGGCCACGCTACTTTCGAGACGGAAGCGCCTTCGTGGGAAGCCTGGGACGCGGCGCATTTGAAGTTCGCGCGGTTGGTAGCACGGGGCGGCAAAGGAATCGTCGGCTGGGCGGCGCTTAGTTCGGTGTCTCAAAGATGCGTCTATGGCGGCGTTGCTGAGGTGAGCGTTTACGTGAGCACTGCTCGCCGGCAATCGGGCGTGGGCCGCAAGCTGCTCGCTGCTTTGATCTCGGCTTCGGAAGAGAACGGTATCTGGACTTTGCAAGCCGGAATGTTTCCGGAGAATACGGCCAGCCGGGCGCTTCATGAGCGTCTTGGTTTTCGCGAAGTTGGCCGGCGCGAACGGATTGGCAAGTTGAATGGCGTGTGGCGCGACACGATTTTGCTTGAGCGCCGCAGCCACACGGTTGGAATTGAGTGACTATGGCGAAGAAAAGCCATGACATCGAAAATCTTTTTAAGGCGCTGGCGGATCGCACGCGCCTCCGTTTGATTAGCTTGATTGGCGATTCGGAAGTTTGCGTTTGTTTCCTGGTGGCGATTCTGAAGACGAGTCAGCCAAAGATTTCGCGGCACCTTGCTTACTTGCGACGTGCGCAGATTGTTGCGGCGCGCCGCGAAGGAAAATGGATGCACTATCGCTTGGTCGACCCGCCGGACGAACACGCCGCGCGCATCTTTCGGGAAGTCCGCGCGTCGCTCGCCGAACATCCGGAGTTGCAACGCGATCGTCAGAAGCTGGCGCAGATCTGTTGCATGCCGCAACTCCCGGTGCAACTGCGTCGCGCACCGAAGCCGATTGGATTGGCCGCGTAATAACGTTGCGCGGGTCTTTCAGGTCTCCGAATAGTGACAGCAGCCGAACATAACAAGTATCTGGCGATCGGTTTTGCCGTCTTCGCCGCATTATTCGGGTTGACGTTTTTGTTGTTGATGCTTGTCAGTCTTGGAGTTTTTGTTGCGCTGGGGATTTCTTTCGCGAACGAAACCGGGGACATGAATCAAGCCGGCTTCGGCGTGCTCGGAGGTGTGTTCGCCGTCGTTTTCTATCTCGGCCTCGGCTTGGTCCTGGTGTTGCCCACGGCGATGGCGAGCCGCAAGATGTGGAAGCGAAAACCAGGCGCGCGCATCTGGGGCATCTTCGCGGCGATCATGGTTGCGTGGATCATTCCGCTGGGAACCTTGCTTGCGATTTACGCGCTGTGGTTTTGCTTCAGTGTTGAGAGCAAAAAACTCTATCTCAGTTCGGTAACGACACCGCAGCCTGAGTTGCCTTGACTTTGATTTAGCGCGCTTTAGAATAACTTTTCGTATCGTTGCGGAGATGTGGCCGAGTGGCTGAAGGCGGCGGTTTGCTAAACCGTTAAGGGTCAAAAGCCCTTCAGAGGTTCGAATCCTCTCATCTCCGCCAGAAATACAAAGGCAAAAGGAAAAAGTAAAAAGGCAAAACTCGTGGCTCGTTCTTTTGCCTTTTACCTTTTTACTTTTGCCTTTTCTTTATGACGACTCGCGTTCGTTTCGCTCCATCACCAACCGGTTATTTGCACATCGGCGCGGCGCGCTCGGCGTTGTTCAATTGGCTTTACGCGCGCAAGACGGGCGGCAAATTTCTCCTGCGCGTCGAAGACACCGATCTGCAACGCTCGACTGAAGAATCCACGCGCTCGATTATCGAGGGTTTGAAGTGGCTCGAGCTGGACTACGACGAAGAGATCGTTTTTCAATCCGACAATGCTGACGAGCATCGCGTCGCGGCGCGGCGCCTGGTTGAAGAAGGCCAGGCCTATCGCGATTTTACGCCGAAGGAGACGCGCGACGACAAAGGCATCAAGCAAGAGATTGCCGAACGCGCGCGTGCGCAAGCCGCTGAAGGCGTCGATCATCGCAGCAACCCTTTCCGCAATCTGCCGAAAGAAGAATCCGATCGTCGCGCGGCCGGGGGAGAGCCATTCGCTATTCGTTTGAAAGTGCCCGTCGAAGGCGCATCACGCTTTACGGATATCGTGTACGGCGAACAGGAACGCAGCTACTCGGAAATCGAAGACCTGGTGCTGCTCCGATCAGACGGCCATCCGCTCTACAACCTTTCGGTCGTGCTGGATGACATCGAGATGGGCATTACCCACGTGATTCGCGGGCAGGATCACCTGACAAATACACACAAGCAAATTCTGCTTTATCAGGCCTTCGGCGCGCCGGTGCCAAAGTTTGCGCATCTGCCGCTCATTCTCGCGCCGAATAAAGCCAAGCTTTCCAAGCGCAAACACGGCGAAGTTGTTTCGCTGACGACGTATCGCGACCGCGGCTTCGTGCCCGCGGCATTCCGAAATTTTCTTGCCCTGCTTGGTTGGTCGCCACCGGACGGAAAAGAGATTCTGTCGCGCGAAGAATTAGTCGAGAAGTTTTCCCTCGAAGGCATCGGCCGCGCTAACGCGGTCTTCAATTTTCACGAAAACGATCCGCGTCACTGGACGGATGACAAAGCGCTTTGGATGAACGCCGAGTACATTCGCACGATGCCGCTTGCAGAATTGTTGCCGATGGTGAAAGACGAGCTGCGTTCGGCGAAACTCTGGCGCGAAGAATACGATGACGACGAGCGCGAGTGGTTCGAGAAAGCTGTCGAGCTAATCCGCCATCGCTTCTTCACCTTGAAGGATTTCTCTTCACAGGGCCGCGCGTATTTTTCGGAAGACTTCGACTTTGATGAAGCCGCGGTGAAGAAAAATATCTTGAAAGAGCCGCGGCTAAGAGAACCGCTGCCGGCGCTCGCCGATCGTTTGGAAAACGTTGAGCCGTTTACCGCGGCGACGGCCGAAGAGGCTCTGCGCGCCTTTTCGGAGGAAGCCGGAGTCAAAGCTGGTCTTTTGATCAACGGATCGCGGACGATGCTGACGGGGCAGGCGGTTGGTCCCTCGATGTTTGAAGTTTTCGAGATTATCGGCCGCGAGCGTTCGGCTATGCGGTTGCGTAGCCAACGCCCGTGGAACGAATTCGGCGGCTGACTTTGTTCTTTGCGCCACTTTGCGTCTTCGCGCCTTTGCGTGAATTATCATTTCCCATTATCGATTCACGCCAAGTCGCAAAGGCGCAAAGGAACGCAAAGTCTGACTGTTTACCGAGAGAAAGCTGAAACACCTCGGCGATTATGGTTTAGAATGTCAGCCGTGTCTGTGCCCCTGGCTAAAATCTGAGGAAACTGACCCATGAAAAGACTTCTCGTCATCGCTTCAGTCGTTTGTTCGTGCGCTGGTGCTGCGTTTGGGCAGAACTCCAATTCATCAACGGTCGAACCCACAACGACATCCCCTACGACGCGGACGCGCACTGTGGCGCCGCCAAAACCGTCGCCGACGCCGAAGACCGTCGTAAAGTCGCCGACGACCCAGGCGACGCCGACGGCAACTCCGCGTGCGTCGCGTGATGGAGCGGCAGGACAAACGTCGCCGTCCGGCGCGGTTTTGGCGGCGTTCAATAATCTGCTTGAAGGCATCCGGAACGCGGACGTGAAAGGAGTGACGAATGCTTACCAGAACACGCCACGGCTTCTGTTGTTTAATTACAACGGCACCGTCACGAAAGGTTGGGACCAGTTGAAGTCGAATCGCGAAACTTCCTATCCGAACATGAAAGACGTGAAGCTCGACGTGCGCGATCTGCGCGTGACAATGCTGGGCACGACGGCCGCGCTCATCACTTGTCAGTGGACGCAGTCAATGACATTCAATGGAACGCCGGAAACTGACACGGGCCGCATGACCATCGTTTTTCGCAAGATTGGCAAAGAATGGAAAGCAGTTCACCTGCATACGTCACCTGACAACCCGGATCCTTCGCGCGTGCCCGCATCAGAGCGCGCGCCGAGCAGCACGCCTTAGCCATTCTCACTGCGCTCGTTTTCTTTCGAATGAATGAGTCGCAAATCGACCTGATTGAACCTGACCCTCGCCGACGGCCCTGGTTGGTTCCTTTGTACGCGTCTGCGATAACGGCGACGCTTTTAGTCGCCCCCATGTGTTTCCTTGGCAACCCATCCGGACACGATCTGCAAGCGCATCTCGCGTCCTGGATGGACATTCGTGGTCAGTGGGGCGAGGGCATTTGGTTTCCGCGTTGGGCTGAATGGTCGAACTTCGGCTTTGGCGAACCGCGCTTCATCTTTTATCCGCCGTCGTCTGCAATGATCGGCGCCGCACTCGGATCGATTCTGCCGTGGAAAGTTGTGCCCGGCATTCTCTTTTGGTTGGGCCTGTTTGCGGCAGGAGTGTGCATGTACAAGCTGGCGAGCGATTGGCTCGTCCCTCGGCAGGCGGTGATCGCCGCAGTGTTGTTCGCGGCAAATCCTTACAACGTAATCGTCATTTATTACCGCAGCGCCTTTGCGGAACTGCTGGCGGCCGCGCTGTTTCCATTGATGATCTGGGGCATCATCCGGATTGCGCGCGGCGAATGGAAGCGCATGCCGTTACTGGCGGTCGTGTTGGCGGCGATTTGGCTGACCAACGCGCCGGCCGCGGTGATTGCCGGTTACACGCTCGTTATCGTTTTGGTCGTGTGCTGCGGCCTGCGGCGCGACGTGCGACCAGTGCTGCCTGTGGCCGTCTCGGTGGCGATTGGATTTGGCCTGGCGGCCTTTTACATCGTGCCGGCGTGGTGGGAACAGCGATGGATCGATTTGGCTTCGATGATTTCCACCGACGGAAATCCCGAGCGCAACTTTCTTTTCTCGCTCAATAATCATCCTGATTTTCTAGCCTTCAATTGGATCGTTTCAGCGCTCGCCGTGAGTCTCATGCTGCTGACGGGAATTGCCATCGCGTTGAACTTGAAGCGTCGGCAAATGCGTTCAGATGTCTGCTGGGCGATGGCGGTACTGGCGCTCGTCTCTTCGCTGCTGATGTTTCCGGTGAGTACGATTCTATGGCGACACCTCCCGAAGTTACAGTTTCTGCAATTTCCTTGGCGATGGCTGACCGTGCTCACGGTTGCGTTCGCAGTTCTGGTCGCGTCCGCTGCTCCAGTGAAGTCAAAGTTTCTCTTGTTGGTGGCTGTGTTCATTTGCGCGTCGGCGGTGGCGTTGTCAATTAAGGTAAAATGGGCGGGTCATGATGTGCCGACGGTTGCTGAAAAGTTTGCCTCCCAGGCGGGTTACTTCGCGACGACCAACTTTCAGCCGATTGGTTCAAACAGATTCGCGTTGGAAGAACATGCGCCGCTGCTGCGAAAAGTCGACGAGAGCGGCGACCTGGTTGACGCTGACGAGCTGAAGCTGCAAATCGATCGCTGGTCAGTTGAGCAGAAGATTTTCTCGGCGACAACCAGGCGAGAGGCTCTTCTGGCGCTCAAGCTGCTGAATTATCCGGCCTGGCAAGTCTTTATCGATGGCCAGTCGGGTCGCGCGCAATCTTTCAAAGGCACCGGGCAAGTGCTCGTTACGGTACCCGCGGGAAATCACCGTGTCGAGGTGAGCTTTCGCCGGACGCGCGACCGCACCATTGGCGGTGTCATTTCGATCGTCTCACTAATTGTGCTGTTGACGCTGACTGGAACGATCTGGTGGCGCGAGCGAAGCCGCAAGCTTCGGATTACCTGATCAATTCGGCTGGCAACAGCCGCCCAACGAACAGCCCACCGAGCACTGACAGGAACGGAAAGAACTCTACCAGGTAGCGCGGCTCGGGATTTTCCAGAAACGAAAAGAGCATGAGTCTCAGGAGGATTGCGAGCGTCACTAGCAGCAGCCACCGCCGCGTGTCGAGTTTTCGCGTACGCCACAAAAACCACGCACCCAGTAAACCCAGCAGCGTGTAAACGGCCGTCAATCCCGCAAACAGCGGCAGCCAGATTTGCTGATGATGTTCGTAATCCAGGTCGTCGAGAGGCAGTAGCGTTCCTTCAAATGGCCAGTACTGCGAATGGGTGTCGCACCACATCGTGCGTGCGCGTTTGATCGGCAGCCAAATGTAGTAACGAAACGGATGCCGCGCGATTCTTTCGCGCGCTATTTGGGCAAAGCCGACATCAATCTCCGGCGTCATCTCCACCGAGGGCGGTTCTTCAGACGCTTCAGACTCATCACCTTTGTCTTCTTCTTCGTTCTTCTGGGCTTCAGGCGAAGGTTGCGGTGTCGCTTTCGGGTTGGGATTGGTTTCGGTTCCTTCGTCCGCAGCTGGCGCCTCCGACTCGTCCGCACTGTTGTATTTGTCGAGCAACGCCGCAACGCGGTTCTTTTCTTCGGTGGAATCGAACGCGCCGGCCGGCAGATCGTCAACATCGATTTCATCGGTATCCAGCGACCAGAGAAACGGCGCGACGTAACTATCGTCGTCGAGCCAAGTGCGCACCCAGAGCAGGTAACCGTGCGGGACAAACTCGCCGGGCATTTCAGCGTGAGCAGGCGAGAGCGGTTGGAAAAGATGAAAGATGCGCCAGTTGCGAATCGTCCACGGAGCGAGCACCAGCACGAATGCGAAAGGGAGAACGGCGCCCGAGACAATGAGTCGCGCGATGCGGGTCTTTGATCTTGGGTCTTTGGCTTTTGGTCTTTGCCAAAGACCTAAAACCAAAGGCCAAAGGTTAGAAACGACCAGGGTGATCCCGACCGCCGCCAGAAACAATCCGTTGTCGGGTCGCATCAGCACTGCCAGCCCGCCAATCAATCCTGCAACACACCACCAAGCCAATGCAGTCTTGAATTCTGTCTGGTTGTCTTCCTCTGTGCCCTCTGTGGTTGATTTCCTGAAAGCCAGCGTCACCGCAACCAACATGGCCATCAGCAGAAAATTGGTTGGCACTTCTGTCAGGATCGTCGCTGCGTAAATCGTCGTGAATGGACACACCACGGCCAATGCGAGGGCCGCCGCCGCGCTCGTAAGTTTCTTCTTCTCGTCAGGCTGCCAGAAAAACGCGATCAGCGCGATCAGTACGCACGTCGCTGTATCAATCAGTGCCTGGATGACGCGGACTGCACCGTTGTTATCGTGGCCGAAGACCGCATAGATCGCCGCGAGAAAGAGCGGATAACCCGGAAGTCGAATCAACGAAGGGTTGTACGGTGGTTCAGCATCGTGGGAATAGACATGTTGCTCAAGAACGTTCCGCGCCATCTGCGCGTAGACGCGTCCATCGTCAGGCGAGTCGTTCGGCAACCAATGCGCGACGGAAATGCGGAAGCCGGCTGCGATAAGCAGAAGGACAGCGAAAGCAACAATCCATTTGACATTTGGGATTTGACATTTTTCATTTGCCATTGGTTCAGCGAGGGACACGCCCTGCTAAATGACTAAATGACAGATGACAAATGTCAAATGTCAAATTCGTTCGCAGTGCGGTCGTGTAGTCACTCGGTCCGCCTATGGCCGTACTTCCACCGTCGCTTTCCGCTCCAGCTTACCCCAGCCGACGACGGCGCCGCGTGCTGCCGTGGCAACTGACTTGACCATGACGTAATACATCACCTGGCGGTAGCAGAACCGTTGCAGGAACAGCCACCACAGCAGACGCCAACGTTCTTTGCGCTCGAGCAGGAACGCAAACGCCGCCGCGCACCAGTCAACCGCAAGGAACAAAGCGTAATAGAACATGACCTGACGAACGTTCGTGAATGAAAACCCCGTGGGTTGTTCGAAGCGATAGTAAACGGACGAAAGCAACGTGTAGATCACGATCAGATCCATGATGGGCGAGATCAAAGGAAACAGAACCTGGAAGATCCACACGTTCGGCATGCCAACCAATCCGAGCGTTCCGTATCGTAGACGGAACAGCGCGCCGCGATGTTTCCAAAGACACTGCAAGGTTCCGTACGCCCAGCGGAATCTTTGCCGCGCCAGCGTCCGCAAACGATCGGGCGCTTCGGTCCAGGCAGTGGCTGCCTCTTCGTAACCGATCTTGTAGCCGAGTTTGCGAATTTGCAGCGTCAGGTCTTGATCTTCGGCGAGCGTGTCGTTGCTGAATCCGCCGCATTGCTCGATCAAGTCGCGACGCCACGCGCCGACGGCGCCCGGCACCACCGTGATGCAGTTCAAGCTGACGAATGCGCGTCGATCCATGTTCTGCGAAGTGATGTACTCCAGCGCCTGCCAACGCGTGACGATGTTGATGCGATTGCCGACCTTGGCATTGCCGGCGACCGCGCCGATCTTCGGATCGACAAAGCGCCGCGCCAGCGCGCGAATCGTTTCGGATGGAAACTGCGTATCAGCGTCGAGTGCAACGATTACTTCGCCTTTGGCGTGACGCAGACCGTGATTCAGCGCTGACGCTTTGCCGGCATTAGTTAACGTGAACAGACGCACGAGTGGTTCGCTCGCGAAATGTTCACGCACGACTTCGCTTGTGCGATCGGCCGACCCATCATCGACCACGATTATTTCGAACTGTGGGTAGTCGGAATTCAGCAGACTGCGAATCGTGCTTTCGATCACCTGCTCTTCGTCGTAAGCCGGAACAATGACTGACACGAACGGCTCGAACTGCTCACCGGTGTGTTCATGCTCGCGGCGTCGTGAGCGGACCCACTGCGCAAACGCGAGTGCGCCAATCACCGTCAGCCGCGTCAGGCCAAGAGCAATGCCGATTACGAACGCCCACTGCATCAGCCATCCGCCAATCGAAAGCGTGAGAAACGTCAGCTTGTCAGTGCGCGTGTACAAATTTTCGCTCGACGGTAACGGCGGCATGATTTGATCGCGGGTCCAGCCACCGAGTTCCGAGACAGGAACAAACTTGTATCCACGTGCGCGAAGTTCGTGAATCAATTGCGGGAGCGCCGCGATTGTTGCGCTGCGATCGCCACCCGAATCGTGAAGCAGGACGACCTCGCCTCGGGTGTCAGGATTTTTGTCTTCGGCGCGTTCTATGGTGTTCCTGACTATTTGATCCGCGGTCGTGCCGGGTTTCCAGTCGTTTGGGTCGATGCGCACCCCGACCATCACGTAGCCCAGGTCCCGCGCCCGGATCGCCGATTCGACTTCGTCCGGCTTGTCGGCTTCCGCGTCACCGAAGTACGGCGGACGAAACAGCACCGTCGAGCGTCCGGTGATCGATTCAATCAGGCGCTGCGTCGCGTTCAATTCCAAATCGACGACCCGCCCGGGAATTTCGCCGAGGTTCGGATGCGTGTAGGTGTGGTTACCGACTTCGTGACCTTCGTCGACGATGCGCCGCAGCAGATCGGGGTAGGCGTCGCCGTTCTTGCCAATCACAAAAAACGTCGCCGGCACATTTTCTTTCTTCAGAATATCGAGAATCGCCGGCGTCCATCTTGGGTCGGGCCCATCGTCGAAGGTCAGAGCAATATCGCCCGGGCGATCGCCGGTGCGTTCAATGACGTAGGACGTGGGGATGTTCTTGTTGTCGTAGGTTTCAGAAGCGATGAAACCGGTTTGAGGATCGACCGAGATTCCGCGCGCGCCGTCGTGCGGTCTCGATTCGACCCGCAGCAGCTCGCCAGTCCCTTCGAAGTCAACGTCGTAACCATACGTGATGCGACGCAGCGAATCTGCCGAAGCAACGTTCACTTGTCCGCTGCCGAAGATTGACCAGATCGAAGGATCTTCCGAGCCGAGCCGCCACAGCGCGTAACCTGCCGGGTGATAGCCGCTCGCCGCGCGCATCTCGTTGAACGCCGTCACGCTGTCAAGAAACCACACGATGTGATGCGAGTTGTCCTCTTCGTCGTACTCGTAATGTGGATTGCGCGTGTCGGCATCGAAGTCGATTTGCGCCTCCGACTCCATCGCATCGATCAGAGCTTGCTGGACGCTGACTTCTTCCGGACTGTCGGCGCCTTCCGTCCAGTTGTAGCCATAGTTGCCCAGTGCAACTATTGTTTTCGATGGATCCAAATCTCGGAGGCGTTGCGCGAGCAGATGCTCATACCACTGTTGCGACGCGACTGAACCTGCGACGTTTCCCGCCCAATGCTCGTCGTACGCCATCAACATCAGGTAATCGTTGGCCGCAGCGTATGCTCGATAGTTCCAGGCTTCGTCATCAAAAGGCACCGCTTGCACGACCAGCAAGCCGCGCGCTTGAAACGCGTTGTGCAGCTCCTGCATGAACGTGAGCAGGTTCGGCTGCGTTTCTTTCTTCGGTTCTTCAAAATCAACGCAGATGCCGGCGAACTTGTTACCAGTAACGAACTGTAGCAACGACGCGACTAGTTTCTGCCGCGACTGTTCGTCGGCGACGGCGCGCGCCAAAACGTCCGGCTGCCATTTCTCGTCATCGAGGTTCTGCACCATCGGCAGGATCGAAATCTGGGGGCGCTTTTCGCGAATCAGATTGAGCGCCTTGATATCGACTTCGGTATCAATCGAATTTTCGTCCGGCTTGGCATCTACGATGTGCGCCCATTGCGCGACGATCCAATCGAGATGGTCGAGGTTGCGCTGCAACGACGCGTAACTCGATTCATCCCAATTGATGTAAAAACCGATGGCGAGCTGTTTGCCGTTAGCCGCCTCGGGCGCCGGAAGGGGAGTGTTCGCCGGGGGCGGCGCGACGGGCAAGAACTCTGAGCGGCGGCCCGGCACGCGCTTCACTTGCTGGTAAACCTTTTGCAGTTCGGCTTCTGCTTTTTTCGCTCTTAGTTCGCGCGCATTCGGGATCGGCGCGGGTGCTTTTGGCTTAATGTCGGAAGCGCGGGGAAGCGTTGCCAACGGCCGCAGATTCAAGTGCGGTAGAACTGGATTTGCGAGGACGCTGGCAATAAAGATCCCGACGACGATTGTCGCCAGGACACCCAGCGCCAGCCACGTGCGACGTACGTGACGCCAGCGACGGCCGCGCGGATCGTAAAAAACGGGGGAATTCGACAGCTTTTCTGACACTTGCTACAAGGTGCGGAGTTTTCTATCGTGATTCTTGGATGCACATGACGCGAGCAGCGTTCAATGGCATGCAAAGAGAGTTTAGTGACTTCGTGCAGAGAAGAAAAGCCGCTCGCGATTGCTCGCCGAGCGGCTTTCCGGTGAACTGTTTGGATTGACCTTCGGTCTCCGGACCTTCGGAAAGAAGGTGTCACAGTGACTTACTCAGGATAACAATCCGAACATTTCGAGGATTGATCCTGAGACTAGGTCTCAGCCACCTCACTGTGATTTGTACTCATATATTTTTGGATCACCTCCTTTCCAGTGTTAAGCGTGATGATAAATTAGGAGATGAATGTCGTCAACGGAAATTTTTTGTAGCGCAACTTGTTAAGTTGCGGACGCAAGTTAGCAACTTGCGCTACGCACAGTCATAAGCGAGTTTACCTCCCGTATACACGCGCCACGGATGCTCGATCCCAAACCAGTAGGGCAGCTCGCGATAGTCGGACACATCATGAATCACGAAGTCGGCGCGCTTGCCCCTTTCCAGTGATCCGATTTCGTCGCCACGGCCGAGTGAGTAGGCCGCGTTGATTGTCGCCGCGGTGATCGTTTCGGAGGGCGTCATCTTCATCTGCGTGCACGCGAGCGAAAGAATCAGAGCCATCGAAGGTGTCGGTGAAGAACCTGGATTAAAATCAGTCGCGAGCACGACCGCCAGCCCCGCGTCGATCATGTCTCGTGCCGCCGGATAGCGATTCGATCCGAGCGCGTAAACCGAACCAGGCAACAGGACGGGTTGGACTTTCGTAGCTTTCAGCGCGGCTATTCCAGTTGCGTCCGTGTGTTCGAGGTGATCCGCCGTTGCCACATTCAATTCGGCCGCCAGCTTTGCGCCGCCTGATAACGAAAGCTGATCCGCATGGACGCGCAGTCCAAGTCCATGACAACGCGCCGCGGAAAGAATCTGCCAGGCTTCGTCTGTGGTGAAGACATCCTCTTCGCAGAAAACGTCGCAATATTCCGCCAGCTTCTCTTCCGCCACGCGCGGCAGCATTTCTTTGATTACGAGATCGACATAAGTCTGCCGCCGCGATTTGTATTCAAAAGGAATATCATGCGCGCCGAGAAACGTGGGAACATAATTCAGCGAGGTCTGCTGATCGAGTTGCCTGATCGCGCGCAGAATCTTCAGCTCGTCTTCGAGCGTGAGGCCGTAACCTGACTTTGCTTCGACTGTGGTCGTGCCGCAGCGCAGAAACCAATCCGCGTAACGCTTGCCGGCTTTGACTAAATCGGTAAGCGAGGCGTTGCGTGTTGCTCGCACCGTGGCGCGAATGCCGCCACCGCGAGCGGCAATCTCGCGATAAGTCGCGCCGGCCGTGCGCTGCTCGAATTCATTCGCGCGATTGCCGGCGAAAACCGGATGCGTGTGCGCATCGACGAAGCCGGGCAGTACGGCGCGCTTGCCCGCGTCGATCACGTCGCATTCGGCATCAATCAACGCTTCGATTTCGCGCCGGCGGCCGACTGCTTCAATGCGGTCGTCGCGGACGAGCATTGCGCCGTCTTCAATGATCGAGAGCTGGCGCAGATCGCCGCCCGTGCGAGGCCGGCGCGCGCCCGCCATCGTGACGAGCTGTGAGCAATTAATTACCGCCAGTGAGTTCGCCAATCGTGAATTGCGTTAGGCTTCTTTGTACAGCCATGCTCCAGCAATTGCGCCGAGCGTGTATTCAACGATACCCCAGATCATCGGCAAGCCTATGAGGTTTGCCGGTTGCGCCAGGATCATCCCGTAGATGACGCCGCAGTAGACGTAAATCCCGAACCACATCAGCAGCGCCGCCACAATTGCGGTCTTCGGGCCGGCTCCCAGGCGCGGCCGGATCAGCGCGTAGAGCCAGACCGTGACGATCCCGAGCACGAAGGTGAGTCCGATTGCGACCGGCAAAAATGCCGGTCCTGGATCCGCCGGCAAATTGTGCTGCTTCGCCCAATCGACCATCGCGTTGTGCAGAAGCACAGCGTTAAGCAGAAACTCGCCGACATTCAAGACCAAACCGGCCACCAAACCTCCCAAAATGACGCGTCCGTAGTTCATCAGTTTCTCCTTTCAGGGGCTGAGTACTGAACTCCAGGATTGCCTTGCGGCGCGAATTCTTATCACATGAGCGATAGGAAAACCAGAGTTGGGATTCTAAGACATATCGGCAGCGGTGTTTCGATTGCGCGAATGACCAAGCGCAAAGATGCCGAATCCCAAAGCGTTCGCGACGATGACGACTGCTACGATCTTTAGCGCGAAGGTCAATCTGCTGCCGACGGCGATGATCGGCACGATCGTGAATCCAATGTACAAAAGCGAAACGAGCAAGCCTGACGCGCAGGCGATCTGCAACCACCAGGGCGCGCGTACGCCGAACGCTCTCATTCCGAAGAGCGGAATCGCGAACAGAACGACATACGTTGTCGCGTAGAAAACGCCACCCGCGTTGTCGAGCAACTGGAAGGCTTCCTGTTCACCAACACCGATCAGACTTGCGAGCCCGAATGCGAGCGTGACTGCGCCGACCACGAGAATTGAATTCACAGGCGTCCGATAAGTCCTGTGCAAGCGCGTGAACCAGGCAGGCAGCAGACGATCCCAGCCAGCAACCATCGGCAGCCGCGTGTTCGCGGTGAAGTAGATGCTCATCAAAGCAATCTGCCGCACGACCACGCCGAGAATCGCCAGGGAAACGACTTTGCCGACCCAGCCATACGAGCTGAAGCCGATGCTGAGGACTTGTGGAATTGGCCCGATTAAATCGACTTTGTCCGGCGAGACGAAAGCGAGCACGGTGCTCGTACCCAGAATGAACATGATGGCGATGATGGGCGCGGCGATGATTACCGACCGACCGATGTTACGAGCGGGTGCGCGCGTCTCGCCGGCGAGAATAGCGATGTACTCGAAACCAGTCAGCGCGCCCAACGCGAGTTTGCTGTAGACGTTCACGTTCATCATCGACAGCGTAGGAATCTGAATCGCGAACGGGCGGTAGTCGTTGGGATGAATCGCAAACAGCGGCAGCGCCAGCAGGACGACGAATGTCATCATCAACATCACGCCGCCCGCGTTGTGAACCCACTTGCCGATCCCAAGCCCGCGAGTCGCCGCGGCGATCATTCCAAACACCAGCAGGCAACTGATCAGCGTGATGAGCCACTTGGTGCTACGCATCCACGCCGCGCGTTCGCCGATCGCGTACGAGATGTTCGTCGTAACCACCAGCCCAATTCCCGACGCGATCAGGATCGCGAACACCCAAAGGTTCCAGGCGACCATGAACGCGACCAGATCGCCAAACGCGGCTTTCGCCCATTGATAAAGTCCGCCTTCGAGCGGCAGAAGCTTGTTGAGAAAGATAACGACGACCGCGAGGGGAACGTAGAAAGTGATAATTGCGAGAATCCAGAAGACGTTCTGCTGGTAGCCGAGCTTGGCTGCCCATCCGACCCAGATTGTGCCAACGACGAAAACAACTTGAGTCAGTACAAGATCGAACAGACCAAGTTCTTTTTTGAGAGAGGCACTGCGGGCTTCGACATCATGTTCCAGCGAAGCAATGTTTGGTTGAATTGAGTCAGACATGCGTGTCAGAAGCCCGACCGTCAGGGAGGGCTAGTCATATCAGCATCAAGTTCTTGTCATTCACAGAACGCAGGCCACCGACGGCCGTGGCAGGGAATTCTGTCCTCCCTAATGGTCAGGCTTCCGACGCGTTCACGCCGACGAGGTGTGATCGTGAACGATTCTCCAGCCGGCTTTCGTTTTTCTGAAGAGCAAAGTAAAACGGCCGTGTGGCTCGTCTTTGCTCCGTTTGAGATGCCATCGCCCGAGGACGAGTGCGGCGTCTTTGCTTAACATGGTCACTTCGACATCAGAAAACGTCAGGGTGCCCATCTTCTCGCGCGTGTCGTAAGTCTTCTTGTAACGCTCGAGCACCGTTTGCCAGCCACGCGTCACGCGATCGCCGGAAACAAAAACCGTGTCAGGCGAACGGTCGTAGCCGTCCATGTAGCCCTCGATGTTTCCGCGATTCCAGGCGGCGGCTTGCGCGTCGAGGACGGCGCGGATTGCTGAGATTGACTTTGCGTTCTTTGAATTGTCCTGGGCCGCAGCGGATGTAATCAGAGCTAGAGTCAGAAGAGCAGAAATAAGTCGATGATGTTTCATGTTTGACGAAATGTAGGCTGCGGAGCAGCCAAATTTGTATAGCCCCAACGCGTCTGTCAAAGAATTCTTCGCCTTTAGGCGCGTCGTTATAACATGACGCGCCTAAAGGCGCTAGGCCTTTTGCGGGAGGCGAGTTCTATAAGTATTCCGTCCCTAACGGGACTCACTAAGAACACAACCCTTCCTCAAGGCGAACTGGATTTCTTCAAAAATACCGATAGTGTCCCGTAATCTTCCACGCGAACACTACATCTTCCATGCGCGTGCCGGCGCCGATGTTGTGCACAATCAGGTAGCGCTGCGAAGGTTTGTACCAAACGTTCACGACCATTCCGACATGATCGACACCACCGCCCAGGTCCCAGGTGACAATGTCACCCGGCAGAAAAGTGTCGGCGCTGCCGGTCGTCGCGATCTGTTTGCCTTTGCGCGTGAAGAACGTTTGCAGATTCGGTACGCGACGATGATCGATGTTTGCGTCGGTGCCGCTCAGCCCCCACTTCGTCGGATACGCCGAGAAATTCGACTTCATGTCCTCGTGAACTTCTTTTTGCAAATCGATGTTTGCCTTGCGGAAGGCGCGCACAATCACGTCTGAGCACACGCCGGTTTCAATCGGCACATCGCCATTCGGATAATCGATTTTCTGATAGGAAGGATCATACCCGGTCGTCTTACCAACCTGTTCAATCGCGCCGTCAATTACGGGCTTGAGGTTAGGCGAGCTGTTTGCCGGCAGGGCGCGAATCTCGGTCTGCTGCTCCGGAGGTTTCAGCGGTGGAATCGTGCGCGCGACCTGCTGCTGACAGGCTGCGGCAATGATTGAAGCCACAAGCAGGACGACCACGACAACAATTCCGTTTGTCCGGATGGGTTTGGAAGTCCGCGAAGCGGACGAGCGGCAATAGCCCAGCACTTTAGTGCTGGGAATCGAACGCCGCAGGAACCAAAAAGCCCGTGAAACGGGCGACAGAGTATGGCCCGCAACATTTTCTGCCGTCCGCTTTGCGGACTCATTAATTCTTCTTTTGCCCATTACCCAGCGATGAATCGCTGGGCTATTTCCAAGCGTCCGCTTCGCGCACTGAACTGTCAGTTCCCGTCTGGTCATGTCCTTCCAGATTACTAATTCGTCATGCTTTGTCACGTAACCACTCGCGAATATCATCACGCATTGCGGGTAAAATCTCATGCCCCGCATCATAGCTGCGAAACTCGACATCGCTGGCGCGCTGCCGCAACTGCGTGGCGTAGTTCGCGACACGAGACGGCGGATAAAACTCGTCGCGCTCGCCGGCAAGATGAAACACCGCCGCGTCTGTGTCCTTGTAAAGCTCATTAGTTTCCCAATCACCCGGCAAACCGCCGCAAATTCCGATCACCCCACGCAAGACGTCGGCATGCGTGAATGCAAAGCGATAGTTCAACGCGCAGCTTTGCGAAAAGCCGAGCAGAAAAATCCGACCGCGATCGGCTACCCCTTCGTTCGACAACCCGTCAATCATTTCCCGCAAGGCATGATGATGAATCGCAATCGATTCTTCCGGATGAAAATTCGTCAGCCAGCCAAATCCGAAGCGCAGCGGCCCGCCCGGCTGTTTGGGTTCTCGCAAATGCTGATGCGGTGCTTGCAAGGCCGCGATAGCGAACCCGTCCGGGACGATCATCTTCGCTTCACGCAGCGCGTGCCATTTGCTCGCGCCATAGCCGTGCAACGCAATCAGCAATGGCGCAGGCTGCGTCTGAGCTGAAATGACGTCGTAATAGAGCGTGATTTGCGCAGTGAGCGTGCGCTCGACAAGCGGTGCAGCGTCGGCTTTTGTCATAGTTGCCTGCTTATAACATTTCCTCTGCAGAACTTCACAGGGCGAAGTCCAGCCACTTTGCATTCGCTTTCATTGACGGCTACGATGCTGCTCGCGCAGTCAGATTCGAATCGCGAGGTTAACAAAATGAAATTTCCGGGTGGACTCAACATTCAGCAGATGATGAAACAGGCGCAGCAGATGCAAGAGCAGATGTCGCGCGAGATGGAAGAACTGCGCGTCGAAGCTTCCGCCGGTGGCGGCGTTGTGAACGTAACGATGAAGGGCGATCACGAGATCGTTGCGCTGAAAGTGGACCCGGAACTTGTCAAAGAAGGCGACGTCGAGATGCTTCAGGACATGATTCTCGCCGCGGTCAACGAAGCCAATCGCAAAGTCAACGAAGCGATGAAGAGCAAGCTAGGGTCAATGTTGCCACCCGGACTAGGGAACTTGTTTTAGACACAATCGAATTGGTTCTTGTCCTTTGTACTTGGTTCTTTGTACTTTGATCTCCTGGCGATTCGTGCTCTTTAGAACTCGCGGCTAGATTGGCCCAAACGACAAAACACTAAGTACAAAGTTCAAAGTACAAAGACCGAAATGCTTGATTACGCCGAACCCGTCACCAAACTGATTGACGAATTCAAGCGTCTGCCTAGCATCGGGCAGAAGTCAGCGCAGCGCTTGGCATTTCACATTCTCCGCGCGCCTGAAGCTGACGTTGAACGGCTCATTGCCGCCCTGCACGAAGTCAAAGAGCGCATCACCGAATGTTCGGTCTGCAACAACCTGACTGACGTTAATCCCTGCCGCTTCTGCGCTTCACCTTCACGCGATCGTTCACTGCTTTGCGTGATCGAGCAGCCGTACGATCTGCTCGCGGTTGAGAAGACGCGCAGCTACAAGGGCCTCTATCATGTGCTGCACGGCGCGCTGTCGCCGATTCGCGGCATACGTCCGAGCGACCTGCGGCTGGACAGCTTGCTGCCGCGGCTGAAGCCTGAAAACAACGACGGCGTTGAAGTTCGCGAAGTGATCATCGCCACGAATCCAAACACGGAAGGCGAAGCGACTGCGAACTACATCAGCCGCTTACTGAAACCGCTCGGCGTTCGCGTCACGCGTTTAGCGATGGGCATGCCGGTAGGAAGCGATTTGGAATACGTCGATGAAGTGACGATGGATAAGGCGCTGGCGAATCGACATGAGATGTAGAAGAACCAGGAGGCAGACGGCAGGAGGCGGACGGCAGGACCACAGAAAGCAGACGGCAAACAGCAGGAGGCAGGATAACAATGTCACTCCCACGAGGATTCCGAGACCTGAAGGCTTACCAGCTAGCTTATGAATTGGCGATGGAAATTTTCAGAGAGTCAAAGCATTTTCCCATCGAAGAAAAATACTCGCTAACCGATCAGATTCGACGCGCCTCGCGCAGCGTGGCAGCGAACGTTGCGGAGGGCTACCGAAAGAAGCGCTATCCTAGGATGTTCGTGAGCAAGATGGTGGACGCTGACGGCGAAGCCACAGAAACACAAGTATGGTTGGACTTCGCTCGCGATTGTGGTTATTTGTCGCCGGACACTCAAGTTTACTTAACGAGTCGATACGAAGAGCTGGGAAGAATGCTGGGCGGCATGATTCTCAAGCCAGAGAGATTCAGCGGTTAGTTTACTCCTGCCGTCTGCCTCCTGCAGTCTGGCCAACCCATGTCCCTGCCTCCTGCCGCCTGCCGTCTGCTTCCCGGCTTTTCAGAATCTCACATGCTCTTCGGCCACGCCCTGCTTGCACTCGGCGCAGTCCTCAGCCCGATCGTAGAAGTGCTCTTCGAATTCAACCAGTGATTTGATGGGAACGCCGGCGACTTCCTGCGGCGCCGAACTGAATCTTACGATCGCGCCGCAGCCGATGATTGGTGAGCCCAATCCTTTGACGAGCGCTACTGTTTCTTCGATCGCGTGTCCGCTGCGAATAATGTCATCCACGATGATGCAGGGTTTGATGTCGCCCTGATTCACGTACTGGCGGAACATGCGCTTGCCGGCTTCCTGTTCAGCCCAGTAAATCTGCTCGGCACTCAACGCCTCACGCACACCGAACGCCACCGGAATTCCGCCTGAACTCGGACTAACGACTGCGACCTTTGGCAACTGGCTTGCAATGTCTCGGTCGATTCGGAATTTGCGGCTGAGCGCCACAGCCAATACGCGCGCGGTGTCGTAGAGACGAAACGCCAGCGGCATCTGAAAATAGTGCGCGGTGTGTTTGCCGTTTGGATAAACGAAGTGGCCTTCGCGAAAGGCGCCCGTCTTGCGAAGAATCTGCATTACGTCTTCAGGCGAAGGGATTAACTGGACACTGGGTGCGACCATCTTCTGCTCCTGACTAATTGTGATGAATTGCGCCGCGTAGAATACATCATTCGCGAGTGGTTTCTCTACTGAGCGCGCGTTTGATCAGCCTAAGTTGATCCTGTGACAAGTCGAGCGGCAGATCGTTCATGGTGAACCACCGGGCCTGCCTGATTTCAAAGCTGCTCGGTGTTGGCACATTCGCCGGATTACAAATGAAGTAGATTTCCACTTGCCGCGGTTTTGGCAGAGTGCGAGCAAAGAAGAATTCGACGTTAGTAAGTTCCAACGAAACTTCTTCGCGCAATTCGCGACGCAGCGCTGCTTCCGGTTGTTCACCTTTGCTCAAAAATCCTCCGGGAATTCCCCAGCGGCTGTCGGGCCGAAACTCGTGCTCGAGCAGCAGAATGCGCCCCGCATCGTCGAAGACAAAGGCGCCCGCCGTTACGGTGAACCGCCTTTGGCCGATGCGCACAAGTCTTCGACGGATGACTCCCGGAAGATAGCGCCACACTGAGCCGAAGAAACTTGCGAGCACCCGCGCAGCATATCATGCGATTCGTTGAAGTCACCGCATATCAAAACGTGGAACTGACGTGAAGACGCGGCGTGAGAAACGTCATGTCTATGCTTTTTGTAAACTGGGATGCGGTACTCTTAGCTGTCGTCGTGGCCTTCGTTGTTCTGTGTTTGCTAAGTTCTCTCATTCTCAAAGAACTCTATAAACACAAATGATGAAAGCAGCCTCCCAATTGGTTGACGCCATCAATTCGAAAACTTAAGATTCTACCGTCCAAACGACGCGCCATCTGCACATCCGAGTCCATGTCAGCTAACATTACTGAATCCACCACTCAAGCCGCTGCGCCTGCTCCTGTCCCGAAGCGCATCACCAACGCACAGACTGTCTGCAACGAACGAAACGAGAAGAACAAGCTGTGCAATGGTCACTTGAAGCAACTAAAGACCGCGGGCGAACCGGCGGAAGTTCATTTGCGCGGCGATGACGTGCTGTTCAAGTGCCAGATTTGCGGCACGCTCTATATGGGTCCGCCGCTGGGACACGTTCGCGATCCGGAAAAGCAGCACCGTTTTGTCGAAGCCGAATTGTCTGCGCTGCTGCAAGCCGCCGGCGGAACGCTGCCGGTCATTAAGAAAAACGAGCGGGGCGTTTACGTTATCGTCGAGCCTGAGGGTGCAGCGCTTGCCCACGGGGCGCCTGCTGCGAGACCTGCGGCAACTCCGCCTGCCGTTCCTAAAACTCCAACGCCGCCCGCGGCAAAAGCTGAAGTTGTCGCCGAGAAATCGATGGCCGCTCCACCAGCGCCGCGACCGGCGGGCGAGCCGAATCGATCGCTAAATCGAAGATCGACCTACGCGGGTTTCAAAGACACCGGACCAGTCGCGGGCGAGACACGCGAACAGAAGATTGCGCGGCTCGCGCAACTGGTTGAAGCGGTAAAGAAGCGGACAGAATCCGGCGAGGGACCAGAACATGCAGCGCCCCCGGCGGCAGTCACTGTTGTTGATTCTTCTCCCGCAGCCGACGAGCATCGACCTGCTGCGGAAGCACAAGCCGCGACCGGCGCAGCCTCTGCTGCGCCTCTGAGCGAGGCTGCGGCGACAGCATCACCCGTCGCGGGCGCAGAGACGCCTGATGAACTTGCTCCTGATGCAGTTACGGCCGCAACTCAGCCGACCTCGACCGCTTCGCCGAGCGGCGAACCAGATCGCTCACTGATGAGAAGAGGAACTTATGCGGGCGTTGGCGATACCGGGCCAGTGCCAGGTGAGACTCACGAACAGAAGATCGAGCGTTTGACGAAGCTTGTCGAAGCGGTGAAGAGCCGCACGCAATAATCGAAGATTGAGAAGGGCTCTGGCTTTCTCCCACCGCGAAGCGGTTGAAACCTCCAGCCCGCCGTTGTCGCGCAGCGGCTACGGTGGGAAAAAGAAAAAGTCTGGGACGGACACAACCGCTTTGCGGTAGTTCACCTCCTCCTTCTTTCTTTCCCAACGTAGCCGCTGCCCGGCAACGTTGGGCTGGAGGCCACGAACCGCTTTGCGGTTCATTAGCAACAACGCGCTAGCTCTCGTTCACAACCAATCCTTCACGCGAAACTTTCCAATTCAAAACCTCCGCGCCTTTCTCTGCGGCCAACGCGCTCTCCAATTCCTGTTTGCGACCAGGCGTGCAGAGAAACGCGATGCAGCCACCGCCACCGGCGCCGCAGACTTTGGCGGCTTCTGCGCCATTTGCCAACGCCTTTTCCACGAGGGCGTCCATCTGCGGCGTCGTAATGCCCGGCGCCAGGCGCTTTCGATGCGGATATGCGTCGCGCATCGTGGTGGCGACTTCAGTCCAGTCGTTTGCCAAAAGCGCCGCGCGCATCCGCTTTGCCGCGTCACGAATTTGTTCGAAGATCTCGAAGACTTCCGCGTCACCGTCGATATGACGTTTGAAAACCTCCCAGTTATTGATTCCTGAATTGCGCGGCTCGCCGGTGTAGCAAATCACAAAGCGGCGTTCGATTTCTTCGGGATTAACTTGCAAATGCTCACGCTCGATGCCGTCCGGCCGAAAGTGAATGGACGAAACGGCGCCGTAAAACGCCGGGTAGTAATCTTGAAAGCCCGCCGGCACTTTGATGACGGTAGTTTCAATGTTTGCAGCGATCGTGATGAACTTCCGCTCGTCATAACGATTGCCGACAAAGCGATTGAGCGCGCCAATCAGCGCAATCGCCAACGCTGACGAACCGGAAATGCCTGCGCCCGCCGGCGCTTCGCTGTTCGCAACTAAGCGGAAGCCTTGGGTGGGTCGGAAAAAGTGGACCATCTTCGAAACGAGTTCGAGCTCTTTGTCGCTCGCCAGCTCGTCGATGCGGTCAAGTGAGGTTTCGAAAGCGACGCCACGATCCTGCGACTCGAGCACGATTCGACGATCACTACGTGTTTCAATCCGCACAGACGCGCGCAGCGACAGCGCGAAGTTAACTGTCGTTGCGCCGGGATGAAACAGGTAGATCGGCCAGAGGTCAATCGTGCCTCCGGCAAGATCCACGCGCGTGGGTGCGGATGATTCGATAATCATTTTTCGTCAGTCGTAGTGCCTGGGCGTATCCGTTCCGTAGAATCGACATCACGTCCCCGGTCAGTTGTCTTCAAGTGAATCGTTTCTTTGAACTCTTCTTTGATTTCTTTCAGGCCTTCGATCGCGACTTGTTCAATTTCCTGAAGACGCTCCGGCATAACCGCTTCGACTTTCTTAGAGAGGCGCAGCCGCTTTTGCAAATAAACGGCGGCGACTATGACGATCACGACCACCAGCAGAATCTTGCTGACGCGACGGAAATCAACGATCAAGCCTCCCACGGCGCTGCTGAAGAAATAGCCGATACCACTCAGAACAAAGACCCAGACAAAGCAACTCGCGGTTGAAAGGACCAGAAAACGCAGGTAGGCCATCTGGCTGGCGCCGTAAAAAATGCAAGACGCCCAACGCAACCCCCAAATATATTTCGTGAGGAAAATCGAGAGTGTGCCGAAACGATCGGTCAGGCGCTCAACGCGCGGTCTCGCCCGGCGATAGAAACGCGCGTTTCGGACCGTCTGCGCGAACCCGCGCCCGCCCGCATAGGCGAGATTATCGGCAGCAACGCCGCCCAGCGTTCCCCAGATGAGAAGGCGTGCAAAACTGTAGTCTCCAAAAAAAGCGCTGTGCGCCAGCACGCCGGCAAGCAGCAGTGTAATGTCGCCTTCAATCAGAACGAGAAAAAAGACGCCGTAAAGTCCGTATGCTTCGAGAACGTGAGACAGAAACTGAAGGCTGTTCATGTCAGTGAGCAGTGGGCAGTGAGTAGTGAGCAGTAAAGACGAAAGAACAGTCGCTAAATTAGCCAAACAGAGACGGCGAACCACTCTGACTGCTCACCGCCCGCTGCTCACTGCTCACTATCTTCAGTTTCCTCCTCATGTGGGGGTTTTACGACGAGCACGGGGCAAATGGCATGTCGCACGACGGCTTCGGCGGTCGAGCCGAAAATCATTCGACCCAGTCCGGTACGACCGTGAGATGAGATAACAATCAAGTCTACCTGGCGTTCAGCCGCGACCCGCACAATTTCAGCGGCGGCATCGCCATGCACGATTACTTCTTCCATGGCGAGGCCTGAGCACTCGTCACACTCGGCAAGCTTCGGCAGTTGTCGTTCAGCAGAATCTTCCAACTGATCGCTGATGTCCGCGATCGGCATCGGCTCGGCCAGACCGGTATAGCCAACCGCAGGCACGACCGGCTCTACCACATGCACGCAAATTATCGTCGCTCCGGTGGCGCGTGCGATCGAAGCCGCGTATGGCAGCGCAAAGTTGGCACAGCCGCTGAAATCGGTTGGTAGCAGAATCTTCTGTAGCCGGGGAAACTCAGAAGTGCTTTGACTTGCTTCCGACATCTTTGATTTCGCGGGCAATTCTACACGCACCAGACGCAGTTTGACAGTCCCCTAACGCTCGCTTAAGATCGCCGCGAAATCCCTGCCCGCAAATCGAATTGATGCGAGAGGCGTCTGTCCATGCCTGCGTCCCCTAACAAATTTTTTGCTGGAATTGAGGTGACGCAAAGCTCAATGCGCGCCGCCGTCGTGTCGGCTGATAGCGAAGTCGTCGCGCGAACCGACGCCGCTTACCAGCCGGATAACTTCACCAACGACCTCGCGGCGCTCGTGTCGAGCTTGCGCGAGGCGGGCGAAATTCAAAGCGTAGGTTTGGCAATTCCCGGACTCGTTAATCGCGAAACGGATCGAGTCCTCGTCTCGACCGGTTTGCCATCTTTTGTGCGCGCCGATCTTCATGCCGAGTTAATGAAGGCGACCGGTTCACGTCTGGAACTCGAGAACGATGCAAATGCCGCCGCCTACGGAGAATACAAAATCGGTGCCGCTCGCGACGCTCAGGATTTCTTCTACATTCACATTGGCGACAACGTCGGCGGCGCGTTTATTTTGCAAGGAAAACTCTGGACTGGAGCGTCTGGATGTGCTGGTGAAGTTGGGCACACCACCATCAATCCGGATGGAATTCAGTGCGAGTGCGGCAACATTGGCTGTCTCGAGACTGTGGCCTCAGCGCCCAACATTGTGCGCCGCGCGCGCGAGCGACTGAATCGCGATTCGACTTCTTCGCTTTCGCGACTGGCCGCGACGGAAGACTTCACCGCCGCCGATCTTGCGCACGAAGCGACGAACGGCGATGACTTCTCAATCATGATGATCGAGCGGTCAGGAAAATACATTGGCACAGCCGTCGCTGGCATCATCAATTTGTTGAGTCCGGAGCGGATCGTTTTGGGCGGCACAGTAATGGACGCCGGTGACTTAATTCTGAATTCAATTCTTGAAGAAGCAAAGAAGAGATCTTTCCAGCCGTGCTTCGAATCAACGAAGATCGTTGCCGGCGGACTGGGCGCCGATGCAGTGGCAATCGGCGCGGCACTGTTAGCGCGCGACTCCTGATTAACTTCGCGAACTCAGTACTTTCGAAATTGACTGTAAACCCACGCCGTTCGCAGGTGATACAACGCGGTCATGGCGACGATCGCTGTCTCCATCACCAGCAACGCAATTGTCGGCGCCCACTTTCTTTTCGCGCGCAGAATCGACGGCAAAGGCACGAAGGCGCTGGCCAGCAGAATCGGGATAAGCACGACGCCCAGGCACAGGGCGACCATTGAAAACAAAGTGATTTGACCGGCAACCTCGACCATTCCCACGGAACGCGAAAACAGCACTTCGAGCAATATTGACTGGGCTCGCCACAGCGACAGCATCGGCAGCAATCCGAGGAAACCGGTAATTAAGAAGTACCAACCTGACGGTGAGGCTGTTGTGACTGAGGTGAACATCCGCACTAATCCAATCACCACACCGACAAATCCGACGATGATTGCCAGGTAGAGACTTACCACCACGGCTACGTTTGCCTCGCTTATGCCCGCAGCAACGGCCGCAATGCCGGCGCTCTCGGCGTTTCGCATTGCTCGCAGCACGTTTATTAATGATAGTCCGCTAATCGCCGCGCCCAGTGCCGGGAGCAAGTACGACAGCACGGGAATGATGCGCGCCAGAATGCTAACGCGGGGCGGCACTGATTGGATTGGTTCATCGGGTGTCATCGCTGTTTCTCTACGGATTAGGCGGCGTGGCAGGTGGCATGTTGAACTTCGATTCGTCGACCGGCACGTTCAATTTCACGTCCGTAAATGTTCGCGTCGAGCTTGGATTACCCGGTTCAACGGTCGCGGAGCGGCCCGTGAATGCGAACTTCACGCCGTCAACGTCACGATAATCTTCAAACTCAACTTGATCCGGAATCAGGCCGATTACCGTCGACAAGATCGTTGTGCGACGCAGCAGCAATCCAGTCGCCGCATCGAAATACAATCTCATTCGCCGGCCATCGGTAGTCGTTCCCTCGAGAACGTACACATCGTGATCGTTCAATTTGTCTCGACGAACTCGCGGCGGGCTCGCGTACTGCTGCTTCAGGTTGATAAAACTAAACAGAGCGTTCGCGGCTTTGTAACCCGCTAATTCGCTGCCCGTGATTTCCCGCAAGCCGCGCGCCGTCTTCTCCCAACCGACTTGGCCGTTGAATCCGCGCTCGAACGGACCCTGCGGCGTCGTCACCATCAGATAAAACTTATCGGGTCCCGATTGATAGAGTTCGAACGGAAACGAGTTGCCGTTCGCCTGGACGATTGTGCCTTTCGCTGTGCGCGTCTTGAGTTTATCGATCGCCGACTGGCCGCCAATCGCGGCCGCGTATTTGTTGAAAATGTCGTCGGCTGAAGGCAGCGGCGGAGTTGGACTGGGCGATGCTTGCGCGCTCGGCGCCCCAGCCGCTCCACCGCCCGCATTCGGCGGCGGCGACGGTAGCGGCAAAGGCAACGCCGGCAGCGACTGTGGAGAGGTCCGGCCGCGATGGCACGTGTAGCAAGACACTGTGTCCAAATTCAGTCGTCCCGTGGTTTTGTTGACCTCCATCACCATCTTGACCATTTCACGCGCAGTGTTCTTCTCAGGCTTCGCGTCAGACGGGTAGTCCCATTGCCCCTGATTGTTCACGTGACAGAAATTGCAGCGGCGGCCCATCGACGCGGAGATAAAATTCATCACCGGAATCAACTGCGAGTCCGGCAAGCCGTTCAGGACTTTAATGTTTTTGCGCGTCTGCTCAACCGTTTTTTCCTGCGGCGGCGCGTCGATGAAGTTTTTGCCAAGTCTCGCATCTGTGCGGCGGTTTGAAACTACGAATACAGCGACAATCGACAGTACCACCGCGATCAGTCTGAGAAGAGTGCGCGTCATGTTCGGCTTTTCGCTCCTTGGTCGGATGGATTGTCCAGGGTGAACGCCAAGATAGTTGAAAGTTTGCGAAAGCGCAAAAGCAAAACGCCCGGCGAATGCCAGGCGTTAACTTATGGGTGCTCTGTGATGCGTTCGCTATCGCCCGCGGTTTTGTACTTTGCGGGCGTGGTTGTCTTTCGCTTTCGAAAGCACGTCCAGTGATTGATAAATCTGCAAATAGATTTGCGTCTCGCGCGGAATCAATGTACGCCAACCCGAGCCGGCACGACGGATGTAGCCGGGAATCTTCGCAGCGTTCGAGTTGTAGCCCGCGGCCATCAACTCCATCGGGGTGATTTGCTTCGCGCTGAGCGCGGCTTGAACATCATCATCGGCAACCAAATCGTTCCAGGTGTCCTGCATGTAAAGCAGCATTGCTTCCAGCGCATTGCCATGATTGCGCATGCCGAGCACGAAATCAGGATTCAGTCCGATGCCCGGGTGACGCTGGCGCATCAGGTTGTAAGTCCACGGAATCATCTGCACCATGCCGCCTGCGCCCGCGGAGCTGACGGAATATCGATAAGTTTCGAGTTCATTCAGAGCGTACAGCGAATAAATCTCATCAAACAGCGCGATGCGGTTTTCATTGCGGAAGCGGTCGTGGTCGACGTGCTCGACGATGCAAAGACGTTTCGCGATGGCGATCAGATTCGGCGTCACCGAGAATCCCTTGTCCTTCAAACGCTTTGCCGCCAAATCGACCATGGAGTTCACGTAAAGCTGTCCGGCCTTCGTTAAATCGTTGCTCAACAACGACGGATGCGCCGACGTGTAGTAAGCCATTTCACGAAACACACCGCGCCTCTCAATTGGATACTCCACCACCAGCGGCATCAGCCACCGGTTCTTGTCGTCGAAAATTGTGACGGCAGTGTTGACGCCATTCGCGCGTACGACGCGAACCGTTACCGGCAGACCGAGCGACGAAACAGTCGATGTTTCAGATCCTTTCGTCAGAAAGGCTTCTTTCGAGATCCGCACCAGATGAATATGTGAATTGTCCGGTAGCATCGCGGCCAAAGTGACGTAGTCAAGCGCCGGCGTCATCATCGCGGTCGGATGCGGTCGGCTCTTCAACATTCGTTTGGCTTCGTCGATTCGTGCCTGAATGCGATTGGGTGACAAACGGCCGGAAGAGTTATCGCGCACGACCGGAGGTTGCTGTGGGCCGGTCTTTTTCTCGGGCTCGAGTTTGCGCGCCGGCGCGTCCTGCGTCTTGAACGACGCCTTTGCGGTTTCTTTTTTCGCAACGCCAACTGTCCGCGGCCGCGTAATGGGGTCCGTATCTTGAGCCGCTCGCGCCAATACGGCGCTAACAGAAAAGAGGACGAGCGTAACGAGAACCGAGATCGAAGGCTTTTTCATGATGGAAATCCGAGGGGAAATAACTTCGCGGGAGAGCGAAGTTTGCTAATTCAGATTCGCGCACCAGTCGGGTGGTTGTCAACGACTTTTTTCCCTGTGACTATACTTCGCGATTATCCGCCCATTCCTCTAACTTCTTAAGCCGCTCCTGCATTTCCTTCAACTCTTCGCGCATGTGCGGCAGGCGACTGACGTGCGCGTTGAGGCGTTTGTATTCATCGAGCGGCTGAATTGGAATCCCCCACCAAACACCCGGCCGGACGATCTTGCCGGGGAGCACGCCAGCCTTGGATCCGATGACGGCGCCGCTTTGCACTCGTATGTGATCGCCGAAGCCAACCTGGCCGCCGATGACGCAATCGTCTTCGATGGTGACGCTGCCGCTGATGCCGGTTTGCGCCGCGATGACTACACGCTCGCCGATGTCGCAGTTGTGGCCGACGTGAACCAGGTTGTCGAGCTTCGTCCCTCGCCCAATTCGCGTGCGGCCGAGCGCCGCGCGATCGACGCATGTATTTGCGCCTAGTTCAACGTCATCTTCGATGACGATCGTGCCGATTTGCGGGAACTTGTGATGGCTTTGCTCGTCGCGCACGTAGCCGAAGCCATCGGCGCCAATCACCACGCCGGCGTGCAAAATCACACGGTCGCCAATGGTTACGTTGTCGTAGATGACGACGTTGGGGTGGATAACACAGTCGCTTCCGATCGTGACGCTGTCGCCGATGCTCGCGCCGGAAAGGATTTGCGTCCCTGCTCCAACAGTGCTCATCTCGCCGATCGTCACGTGCGGCCCGACAAACGCCGTCAGCGCCACATCAGCGGCGTCGGCGATGACTGCCGTTGAATGGATAGACGGTTCGTGGCGTTTTTGTGGGTGGAGAATCTCAGCGACTAAGGCAAACGCGAGCTTTGGCTTCCTAACCTGGATCTGACAACGAAGTTCCAGCGTCGCGTTTTCTGGAACGATCACACAAGACGCGTTGGTGTTCGCAGCGGCTTCGTAGAATTTTTCATCTTCGACGTAGGTGATGTCGCCCTCGCCCGCCGAATCGAGGCTGGCAACGCGCTCAATCGCGACGTCACAATCACCCAGGACGCGGCCTTTAACGCGCTCGGCTAGCTCGGAAACTGTCTTGCTGTTGCCGCTCATCTCTTGTGAAAGAGGAGGCCGATAGTACAACGGGCAATGGTGATTTGCTAACGGCGATTCGCGTAAATCTTCTCAAAACAGGGACATTTCGTTATCAGCGCGCACTCAAACAGCTTTTGTCTTGCCTTGATCGGCGCGGCCAACTATCATGAGGGCTGTCGCCGAATGCTAATTGTCTGAATTTGCGGCGAGTAATTGTGATTTCTTAGGCTCTAAATACCCCAGACACGTCTAACTGTGTCTGAGCATTTGCGAGGAGAAGCTTTCATTGTTTAGTGATCAATTCCGCCGGGGCGAGGCAGACAAAAACAAATTGAGCGGTGTCACCGGCTCAAAAGTCGTCTCGACGCTTTCCGATGTCGCCTGGAAGGCCTTTCAATCCGTTAACAAACTCCTGCCCGAAGGCGAAGCCATTCGTCCGAAGTGGGCGCCTGGCCCGTTGTTGAAGTCGTACGAACGGACGGCGCCGCCGCTGGGTTTCCCAAGAGAAACTGATTCGCTTTGCCCGCGCTGCGTTAAGGAAGTTCGCACCGCCGTGATTTCGGGCGAGACCCCTCTGGAAACTCTGATGCATCAGCATCCGGGCGAAATCAAAGCACAGATTGTTGAAGAGAATGGCCGGGTCGTCATGCGTAAGACTTGCCCGAAGCACGGCGAGTTCGTAGACGTGATGGCCACCGATCCCGCTTTCCTTGAAAGAATCGAATCGCTTTTCTTTGGTCGCGACTTTCGCGCGGCGGAAGATGCCAACGTTCACAAGCATGGAACGTCGAACATTAAGTTTGGCCGTGGAGCTGTGTTGACGGTCGATCTCACCAACCGCTGCAACATGATGTGCGACCCGTGCTTCATGGACGCGAACCAGGTTGGCTACGTCCACGAGCCGACATTCGAAGACACGAAAGCGATTCTTGATCGCGCGGTATCATTCAAACCGCGCCGGCAAGTCATCATTCTTTTCTCGGGCGGAGAGCCGACGCTTTCGCCTTACTATCTCGACGCGGTCGCTTACGCCAAGAAGATTGGTTTCTATCGCATTCTCGCGGCGACCAATGGAATCCGGTTCGCGGAAGACATCGAGTTCTGCAAAGCCGCGAAAGCTGCCGGCCAACACGGCGTTTACTTGCAATTTGACGGCGTCGGGGAAGAGAAGAACAAACATC
Source organism: Pyrinomonadaceae bacterium (assembly GCA_036505595.1). GTDB lineage: Bacteria > Acidobacteriota > Blastocatellia > Pyrinomonadales > Pyrinomonadaceae > UBA11740. The sequence continues at coordinate 17,179 of DASXTE010000018.1, read as the reverse complement.
GTGGCGTCGGCAACCTGTTCGATGTGAAAGTTCGCGCGATTGAGAATCTCGCGAAGGTCGGCATCAAAGTTACGCTCGTCGTCACGATCGTCAACAGCATTAACAACGATGCGATTGGGCAGATTGTCGAATTCGCCGCGAAGAACATCGACAAAGTTCAGACGATTGCTTTCCAACCCGTTTCTTTCACGGGCCGCGACGAAGATATTTCTGACGAGATGCGCACGAAGTGGCGCTACACACTCTCGGGCATGACGCACGATTTGAAAGATCAACTCGGCGGACGCATGCAGCCTTTGCGCGATTGGTTCCCGCTGTCGTCTTACTCAGCCTTCACCAGCGTGATGGACATGCTGCAAGGCGCGGACGCGCCGTGGGGATGGTCGTCGTGCAATTGCCATCCGAACTGCGGCATCTTCACACTGGCCGTGGTCAACAAAAAGACAGGCGATTTCCGTTCACTGTTCGAGTTCTTCAACTACGAACAATTCATGAAAGACGTCGCGGTAATCACCGACACGGCGCGCGGGAAAAAACTTTCGTATGCCCAACTCGGCATGGCGATCATGCGGAACTTCGACGCCAGCAAAGCGCCGGAAGGATTTCCCATCTCGCAAATCATTAATCTGTTCAAGCCGTCGTCAACCAACTCGAATTCGGATCGCAACGACCGAATGACCAGCGCCGGGCAGGACAGCCTCGCCGATAATTGGCGGGTACTCTGCGTTGAAGGCATGTGGTTTCAGGATCTCTTCAACTACGACTTCCGGCGCACAGAGATGTGTGTGATTCCGTACGGCACCCAGGAAGGCGAGATTTCATTCTGTGCTTACAACACCGGCGTCGGCTGGCGGCAAATCATCGAGAACATGCACAAGACGGCGAATCTTTCCGAGTGGTACAAGGAACACGAACGCCATCCGGTCTACGCCGCCGGGCACAACGTTCCGAACATTTCGAAGAAGCATTCGTTGAGTCTGCCGATCGTAAATCAGATTCTCGCCGAAGATGAGTCCGCGATGCCGGCTATTGTCACGCCGCACCTTGTGGAAGATCACGAAGAAGTCGCGATTGCCTAACTCATTAGGCGTGTCCGAGCGATCCCTCTCCGTTCCGACAAGAAAGGATACTTATGAATTCCTCCAAGAGAATTGCCACCCTTTTGTTGCTATGCCTCACGGTCTCCTTTGCCGGTTATCCCCAGGAAAACAAAAACAAAGAACAGGAACCGAAGACTGCCACGATTGCACCGCCGCCGCCAAAAAACGCTTTGGAATTTGGCTTATCCGAAGACACGCCTGTTCGAATCAAGTTAACTCGAACCATCTCTTCCAAAGACGCGAAAGTGGACGACAAAGTTGATTTCGAGGTGCTTGAGGATATTAAAGTAAAAGACGTAGTCGTCATTAGGCAGGGAGCAATGGCCATCGCCACCGTTACCAAAGCTCAACCTAAACGACGGCTGGGGCGTTCGGGTAAACTCGATATGAACATTGACTATGTTCAGCTGGTTGATGGCGAGAAAGTTCCGCTGCGTGCGGTCAAAGGCGGAAGTGGAGGAAACCACACCACTGCGATGACGAGCGCCATAGTCGCCACAAGTATTCTGTTTTTTCCAGCTGCTCCGCTCTTCTTGTTCATGAAAGGAAAAAACATAACTATTCCACAAGGCACAGAAGTTACTGCCTACATTGCCGCTGATACGCCGTTGGATCCGGCAAAATTTACTCAAGCTGCTCTTTCGAATTCAGCCGCTCCACCGATGGCCGCATCGCCAGATTCCTCAGTTACTATTAAGTCCTCTCCTGAAGGAGCAGACATCACCGTGGACGATAAGTTCGTCGGGACTACACCTTCAACAATCCATCTGTCTCCGGGAGAACACAAAATCACTGTTGTTAAGCCCGGCTATAAACCTTGGGAACGCACGATGTCGGTGACCGCGAATGGAAGCATTAGTCTTAGTGCTGAACTCGAAAAACTTCCGTAAGCATCAATGGCCACTTTCACTATCAGGGCGGCCGGTTGGGCGCCCTTTTCATTTCGATTTCTTTTCGTCCTTCTCCATTCGGCGCTTCAGATACTTCGCGAGTTTCTCCGCCGTGCTGCGCTCGCCGCGCAAGGCGGCAACGCGATACGACGAATCGGCAAAGACCACTACTTTGGTGTTCAGATTGACGATCTGAATGCTCGCTGCCGCTGATGGCTGAAGAATTCCCCAAACGAAGATTCTCGCCCAACTCGCCTCCGTCTTTTCATGAGTTACCGTAATCTCAAAATCGGCCGCGTCGCGCTCAGTGACTATCAACAGCGGCACACTCTTCTTCCGAAACGCTGCGGCTAGGTATTGTTCGAAACCGCTCGTCGGCCTTATGTACACTTTGGAGTTCCTGGGTATTCGTGTGTCCGTCGGCTCTGTGGGCGCCAAGCTTTGGGCGGCGGCGGTTGATGCTAATCCGGTCCCGACGACCAGAAAGCTGACGGCCATCATGGCCGCAACGATCAGCTTGGTTTGCATAATGAACTCGCCTTTCTCTTACGTTCTGGTAGCGGCCTGAACGAGGCATCCGTCATGCCGTTAGGGTGGCGATGATCGAGGACATCTCCCTTTTTGGGCATTGTGTTTGCTCCCAATGGACGGCTGTTGAGCTTATTCAGGAGGAGATCGGAGTGAAAACACTGCTCACTGCACTGTTGACGATTGTTCTTCAACAAATACCGGCGCTAGCGCAATCGCCCGCGCCCGCAGACTCCGCAGGAATTCGCGTCCAGGTGTCAGAAGTGGATCGCAGCAATCGAGCGGAGTCGGCTGCGCCCGAATTCGTAATTCCCGCCGGCACGCCACTCGAGATCGAAGCGGCTGATACGGTCAATTCCCGCGACATGCGGAAGGGTGACTTCCTCAGCTTCCGGGTCTTGGTGCCGGTTAAGGTCGACGGAACTACCGTTATCGAATCGGATTCGCTGGTCACCGCTCGAGTACTTAAAGCAAAACGCGGTGGCCATTGGGGGAAGGCCGGCAAACTTGCCTGGGCGATGCAAGACGTGGTTGCGGTCGATCTCACCCGCGTTCCGTTAACTGCGCATCCGGAAATGCCGAGCAAGGTTACCGGTACGAGTCACGGCGCCGAAGTAGCGACGAAGACAATCGTGTTCGGTGTCTTGCTTGCGCCGTTCGCGTCGCCGCTCGCTTTGATGAGTGGTTTCAAACGCGGAGAGGATGCGGTGCTGCCGCAGGGAAAACGGTTCGTTGTCTACGTCGAGAAGGATACTTTGATTCACATGCCCGTCGTGCGCTCGGGGCAGTAGCCCGACCAGCCGGGGTCCCCACACGGGCAGCCCGCGTGGGGTGGTTGATCGGGAGGGCTCAACAGTCAAGGCAGTGACGACTGACCACACAAAAAAAGGCGCGACTCCCGACAAGTCGGTAATCGCGCCGAAAACCACTTCAGCAGAAGGAACCTTATCGTTGGGGCACAGGTGGCGGCGCACCCTGGGGAACGATCCACAGTTCGGTCAGCCACCCTTCCCGCGCCTTGCCGACGGTGACCGTGAATCTGCTCGCGTCAATGCCGCGCGAGTTGATCAGGTAATCCGAAATGCGTGTTGCACGCGCTTGCGCATCGCCAGCCTTCGCCTTTTGCGATGGATACACGATGATGTAACCCTGCGATCCGGGCGCGCCCTGGAGCTCGATCGCATAGTTATCGAGTCGCGCTTTCTCATCGTTGCGGGCAATGTCGTAGTACTCGTCAAATTTTCGCGACTTCTCTTCAATCGGAATCGACACGGTGCAGCTCGCCGGGCACGGCATGCCGTAGCCGCCCACATCCAAAGTTGCGCGAATCGTCTGGCCGGCCAGTCCAGCCGGGTCAACCGTAATGCTGGTTGTTCCCTGGCCGCTCATTATGCGACCAGCGGAAACGGTCCAGTTGTAGGTTGGGGTAACGTTCGAAGAGCCGCCGCTCACATTAGCCGAAAATGTTACTGGCGCATTTTCCGTCGCAGAGTCCGGACAAGACACGGTTACGGTTGGGCAACTGGGCGGTGGCGGTGGCGGCGGCGGAGGACACTCGGTCACAACGATGGTCACCGAAGCGAATGCGGCGCAGTTTTCGTCGCCTTCATCGACATCCGCGACCGCGTGGTACGTACCAGGTCTGGCTCCCGCCAAGTCCCATGCAGCATTTGCGCCGCTGCCTGAAAGCCGGCCGGCGTCGACGGTCCATCGGTAACGTAGCGCCGCGCCACTGCCTGACGAAGCGTTGGCAAAAAGACGTACGCTCGCCGGCTCGCCTTCGCATACGCGCAGGACGTTCGGCTCGGCTGACAGCGAGAGCGTCGGCGGACCAGACACGCGCGCCGTGCGCCGTCGGGTTTGAGCTTGCGTTGAGCTGGCCGCGATTATGAACGCGGCAGCGATGACGATCAGAGCAGACCATAGATTGTTGCGAGTTATCATGTTTACCTCTTCGGCATGGGCCGCACGGGCAATGGGGCAGCCCTGTAATCTAGCGTCGGGCACTCGGGATTCAAAGACAACAACAAAATGAAAGAATGAATTGCTGCGAGTTTCCATCGCAATTATGGCCGTTGACGCCGTTCGAGGGCCAACCCAGGGTACGGCAGTGGACCGCGCCGCAACTACATCCGCCTATCCGCTCGATCCGGCTAACAATTCTGTAATAGAGTCTAGTCATGCCAGCCATCCCTGTGCGCCTGCCGGCGCGGTCACAGACTTACCAAATCAAGGTCGGGGCGGGTCTGTTGCCAACGCTAGGCGAAGAGCTTCGCGCATCGGTCGGACCAGAGGCGCGCCGAGCGGCGCTGATTACAAACAGAACCGTCTTTGAGCTGTACGGCAGGCGCGCGATCCAAAGTCTGAGGCGCGCAGGATTCGCTGTCAACTATTGGCTCATGCGGGACGGTGAGCGGCAGAAATCGTTTCGTTCACTACAACGTGCGGTCGAGTTTCTCAGCGAAAGTGGCCTGCAACGAAACGACGCAGTGGTCGCGCTCGGCGGCGGGGTGGTCGGAGATCTAGCGGGATTCGCCGCGGCGATTTATCTTCGTGGTATCTCTTTCGTTCAGGCGCCAACGACGCTGCTCGCGCAGATTGATGCTTCGGTCGGTGGCAAGACGGGAATCAATCTGCCGGCTGGAAAAAATCTCGTCGGCGCGTTTCATCAGCCTCGCCTGGTCGTGATCGATGTCGACACTCTCCGAACGCTTCCACGACGTGAACTAACTTCAGGCTTCTGCGAAATGGTGAAGCAGGGAGCCGTCGGGAGTCGTAAGCTGTTTGATCAGACGGTAAAACTGCTACGTCGTAGTGGAACAGACTTCAGTTTGTTTCTTGACCAACAGAAATCACGGACTGAAGTCTCTGCCGCGATCGCCGCCCACTGCCGCTTCAAAGCTTCAATCGTGGCCGGCGACGAACGCGAGGATGTGGCCCGCACAGACCGCCGCTCGCGACGGATCCTCAACTTCGGCCATACAACGGCGCATGCGCTGGAAAAGGTAACGAATTATCGGCGGTTCCGCCATGGCGAAGCGGTGGGTTATGGAATGCTTGTGGCGGCCGAAATCTCGAAAAGTCTAGGCATGCTCCCCTCCCGCGAGTTAGAATTGTTGCGCAAGGCGGTCACGCTCTGCGGGCCGTTGCCGCGCGCCGACGATCTCTCGACGGCGCAGATCATCGACGCGATGACGGTGGACAAGAAAGCAGTGCAAGGCAAACTCAATTGGGTACTGCTCGAAAGGATCGGCCGTCCCCGGATCGTGGACGCAAATCAAATCGAAACGCCGATGCTGCGGGCGGCGCTTGCCGCAGCCCTCTGTCGTCACTGAAAACCTATGAATACCGAATCACTCCTTCGCCATCAAGGTCAAAAAGGCAGCGCGCGCATGAAGTTAATAGTCTTCATTGCGGTCGTTGCGATCGTCGGCTACGTCGCGTACATGTACATTCCGGTTGCCATCGATGCCTACTACTTCAAAGACGCCATGCAGAACAAGGTGAATCTGGCGGCTGCACAAGGCTACGACACGGCGTGGGTCGCCGATCAGATCACAAAAAGCAAAGCGGAATATCACGTTCCGGAAGATGCCGTTATCACGCCTTCACAAACAGAAGGTCGCGTACAAGTGCGCGTGCAGTTCACCCGTCCGATTTCATTTCCCGGCTTCACTTACAATTACGATTTCGATTACACGGCACAGAGCACGAGTTTTCTGACTATTAAGTAGCTACAGAACCCCCACGTGTCGGGCTAATAAGCGGGTGACACCGATTGGATTCGAAAGGGAATTAGACGGTAGCGGGCACTCTACTGGTCGCGAACGCCTGCAATTGCACGAGCGCAGGAGGAGCTTCTGCGAGCCATGTGGTTGGGCAGACTCCACAGCGAGTGCATTGATTGACGGAAGGGCAGGGAGCGGTTGAGCGAGCTTCGTGCGATCGTTCGTGTTCGCGTTCCATGAACTCGCGTCCCAGACCCGAATCGACAATCTCCCACGAAAGAATTTCATCGTAGGATCGCGCGCGGCTCGTGTGAAACGCCGGATCGATTCCGGTTTCGCGCAGCGCAGCGTTGAGGTCGCCATTCATACGCGCCATCGCTTCGATCACCGGCGCGATTCGACGATCGCCGGACGAGAAAAGCGCTTGTTCGTGGGCGATACGCGCGGACATCGCGCGGACTTCTACATTCGGAATACGCGCGAGTTGTTTGCAGACCCACTTCAGCCGTCGTTTCAATTCTTTTTCATCGCAGATCGCTTCCCACTGAAACGGGGTGTTGGGTTTGGGCACAAACCCGTTAAGCGAGGGAATAATTTTGCCGGCACGGCCGAAGCGCTTGCCGGCTTCCAACATGCGATCCTTGATGCGCTCGACTAGTTTCACCATTTCTGCGAGGTCTTCGTCGGTTTCGGTCGGTAAGCCAACCATCAGGTAGAGTTTCACCGTCAGCATGCCGCGATCGAAAACTGCGCCGCAGATGTCCACAATCTCGTCGTTGGTCAGGTTCTTGTTGATCACGCGACGCAGGCGATCCGATCCGGTTTCCGGCGCGACGGCGATCTGCTGGTCGCGCGATTCAACCAGCGCGTCCAACAATTCCTCAGAAATCTGATCAAGCCGGAGCGAAGAAACCGAGATGCGATAATCCATAGCCCGCAGGCCGTGCAGAATCTCACTAATTTCGGGATGGTCGCAGACGGCGGTTGAAACCAAACCAATCTTGTCGGTCTTTGCGCGCCACGCTTTCGCTTTCGCGAGGATGTCGCGCGCCGGCACGACGCGTGGCGGCCAGTAATTGTAACCTGCCCAGCAGAAGCGGCAACCCTGCGAACAGCCGCGCGATATTTCGATCAGGAATCGGTCGCCCATCTCGGCTTGCGGCGCAAAAATTGTGGTCGATGGCGCAAATACTTCATCACGGCGGAGTTGCGCGGCAATATCGAATTGTTGCTTTCGAATCGCGCGGCGCAGACTACCTTCCTTCGGATTCTCAGCAGAGATTGCGCGGCCCACGCGCGACGGAACGCCTGCTTCTGTGGGCGTGTATGCAGCGACCGTGTCGTCTTCGTTGTAGCTGACAAAATAGAGTGACGGCACGTAAAAACCGCGGCCTTGTCGCGCCAGTGCCAGCAGCAGTTCTTCCTTCGAATCATTTTCGAAGATTGCGTCAACCAGCTTCGGCCCGAGAATCTCGCCTTCGCCGACACCGATCACATCAGTGAAGTCCGCGATCGGTTCCGGATTCAGAAACGAAGCCGCGCCCCCCATGACAACCAGCGGATCGCGTTCTGTCCTGTCTTTCGCCCAAACCGGCACGCCGCTCATTTGCAGCATGTGCGCCATGTTGACGTAATCAGTCTCGAAGGAAATGGAGAACGCGATTACGTCAAAGTCGCGAACCTGAGTTTGTGATTCGAGGGAAAGTAGTGGAGTTCCCGTGCGTTGATATTCCGCGAGTTCATTGATCGGGGCAGTAGCCCGACCATTAGGGAGGGCGTAATCGTAACCCGATCCATTGCGGGGATGCCGCGGGGCAGTAGCCCGACCGTTAGGGAGGGCTCGCGTGGATGTTGAGCCCTCGCCGATGCTCGGCCCTCTGCTGCTGTCCGGCAGGAAAACCCGCTCGCACGAAACCTCAGGAATGTTATTGAAGAGTTCGTACATCGCCTGAAAGCCGAGGTTCGCCATGCCGATCGAATAGACATTCGGATAGCAGAGCGCGATGCGCAACTGGCTCCCGGGCTTCAGCACCCAGCCGTCTTCGCTGGCGAGCTTCCTACGATAGCTTTCGACAATCTTCTTCATAAACAAAGAGATCAGCGGTCAGAGATCAGAGGTCAGTGCGCCCGGCTTTTGCTGACCTCTGACTTCTGATATCTGACCTCTGCTTTGCTAGTTATGCTGAACTGTCTCCAGGAACGCTTTCAACTTTCGCGACCGTGACGGATGCCGCAGCTTGCGCAGCGCCTTGGCTTCGATTTGGCGAATGCGTTCACGCGTCACGGCGAAATGCTGACCAACTTCTTCGAGCGTGTGCTCCGATCCCGTCGTGCCGAGGCCGAAGCGCATCTTGATGACTTTTTCTTCGCGCGGTGTCAGCGTCGCCAGCACTTCGTCGGTAATCTCGCGCAGGTTGGAAGCGACCACCGCGTCTGAAGGATTCAGGATTGACTTGTCTTCGATGAAGTCGCCAAGGTGCGAATCTTCTTCTTCGCCAATCGGCGTCTCGAGCGAGATCGGCTCCTGGGCAATCTTCAGGACCTTGCGCACCTTTGAAACCGGGATGTCCATCTTCTTCGCGATTTCTTCGCTCGTCGGTTCGCGGCCAAGCTCCTGCACCAGCGCGCGCGAAGTGCGAATCAGCTTGTTGATGGTTTCGATCATGTGCACCGGGATGCGAATCGTGCGCGCCTGATCGGCAATCGCGCGGGTGATTGCCTGGCGAATCCACCAGGTCGCGTACGTCGAAAATTTGTAGCCGCGCCGCCACTCGAACTTGTCGACCGCCTTCATCAGACCGATGTTGCCTTCCTGGATCAAATCGAGAAACTGCAAGCCGCGGTTCGTGTATTTCTTCGCGATCGAGACGACCAGACGCAGGTTAGCTTCGACCAGTTCGCGCTTGGCCTGGCCAGTCTGCTGCTCACCCGTCACAATGTTCTGAAGCGAGCGCTTCACCTCGACCGGCGAGATGTGGAATTCCTCCTCGACCGTGCGCAGACGCTTCTTCGCGTTCGAGACGTGCTGTTTGTAGGCTTTCTGATCGTCAGCCTTCAAACGCTTCTTTGAATTGAGTCTTTCCGTGTAGGTGGAAAGCTCGCGCTCGGCGGACCGCACTTCCTTCTGCACGTTGCGAATCGCGTTGATGAGGCGCTGGCGCGAACGCTCGGTCATGTTCAACCGGCCGATTTCGTCGGCGATTTCAATTCGCAGACGCGCGACACGGCCACGCAACCGGAGCACTTTCTTCGTTCTCTTTCCCCGTTGCGCCTTAGCTTCCTTCTTCAGCTTCTCGTATTCTTTCAGCGCGTTCTTGAAAAGCTTGCGAATGTTCTCGATGCCTTCGATCGTCCATTCGCGGTACTCATCGGCTTTATCATCCTCGCCGGCCAGTTCAGCCTGTTCGGAAAAAAGAACGACTTCGCGAATATTGATTTTGTGTTCGGCCAGCTCTTCGCCAATCTTCAAAAGCTCCATCACCGCGATCGGCGAACGCGCAATCGCCTTGTGAGTTTTCATCAAGCCGCGCTCAATGCGTTTGGCGATGGCCACTTCGCCTTCGCGCGTCAAAAGCGGGACAACGCCCATCTCGCGCAGGTACAACCGTACCGGATCGTTTGTCTTCTCCAGCGCGCCGGCGGAAAGATCCAGCTCCAGATCCTCATCGCCGTCTTCTTCCTCGGTCGCGATTGCGGCAGCCTGTTCAATCAGCCGCTCATCCGAATCCGCGACATGAATATTCGAAGCATCCAGCTTCTGGAGTACGTCTTCAATGTCGTCCGGAGACACAACATTCTCCGGCAGCTCACGATTCAAATCGTCGTAAGACAGAAATTTCTTGTCGCCGCCCAACTGGAGCAGGCGATCCATTACGTCGTCTCGATCTTTTTCTTCAATAGCCACGTTTGTTTCTTTTCCTCAATTAAGCGCCGCACGATGCGGCGTTCATTCTCAATGCACCGTTTTACTCACCTGCGCCTGCGGCAAAAAGTTGCTGCGCTGTTTCGACAATTCCAAAAGCTGAAGTGACAGTTTGTCGCGTCGTTCAGCTTCACCCGCGCGCTCAGCCTCAGCAACTTCTGAACTCAACTCATCAATCTGCCGATCCAGCTTCATCAGCCGCAAAGCATCCAGGCAACTGTCAGCCTGCGTCAGCGCGTCGTCGAAAGACTCTACCGGTTCAGCAATCATCAGCCGCGCCAGCAACTCACCCGCCGAGGGATCATCCGCCGTTTCCGCGCTCAACGAATCAAAGCTGACTTCGCTTTCGTCTTCGTTTAGCTTCCCCAGCGCCCGAAACACGGGCGCCGTTGCTAAACCTTCAGAATCGCTCGGCTCGAGCCGCGGCAGAATGATCTTTCGCAGCTCTTCACTGCTCAGCAGCAGTTCCAGCAGCTTCTCTTCCGCGACCGTCGGCTTCAACTGCCTCGCAACCACCTGCTGAACGGTCGCGCCATCAGCACTTGCGGCGCCACGGGTCCTTTGCCAAAGCTCGCGGCGCTGATCAGGCTGCACCCGCAGAGCGTCCATCGCGATGTCAAAATACTCGCGCCGCTGAATCCGGCCCCTCACAGCGCGCACAAACGGGAGCGTCTCCTCCACGGCCGCAGCCTTATCAGCCGGGTTGTGAAGGTTACGATCCCGTACCGCTTGATCGATCACGAATTGTATATGGGGCTGTGCTTTCGATCGCCGCTGCTGATACTCCGTGACGCCGTATTTTCTGATGAAATCGTCCGGATCGGCGTTGTCCGGGAGCACCAACACCTTGACCTCAATGTCTTCTGCCAGAATGGTTTCGATTGCCCGCTTTGCCGCCTGCACGCCCGCTCGATCACCATCATAGTTCACCACTACCTTACGCGCAAACCGAGCGATCAGTTTCACTTGCTCCGGCGTCAGCGCCGTGCCGAGACTCGCCGCCACATTTCGCACGCCAAATTGATAAGGAACGATCAGATCGAGATAACCCTCGACCAGAATCGCAAAGCCCTGCCGGCGAATTTCGTCTCGGGTCAGGTTTAAGCCGAACAGATGACGGCCCTTCGTGTAGGCGGAAGTCTCCGGCGAGTTGAGATACTTAGGTTCGCCTTCCGGATCGAGCGTCCGCCCGCCAAAAGCGATTGGTTTTCCTTGCGCATCAAATACGGGAAAGATAAGGCGACCACGGAATCGGTCGTATGAGCCGCCTTCTTCCTTCTTTACTACTAACCCGCTTTTTTCGAGTTGCTCCTGCGTCGCGCCTTTCTGGCGCAGGTGAGTCGAAAGCGCTTCCCAACTGTCAGGTGCGAATCCGAGCCGAAAAGTCTTTGCCGTTTCTTCGGTGAGGCCGCGCTGCTTCAAATACTGCCGAACTGAGGTGGCCGCACGGCTTTGCAGTTGGTCCTGCCACCATTGCAGCGCCCATTGATTCAACTCGACGACTTGATCCGATTCACGTTTGCGGGCTTCGAACCGGCTGTCGTCGATTAACTTCGGCAGCGGCACGCCGGATTTCTCAGCGACGATTTTGATCGCTTCGGGAAAGGGAACGCGCTCGATTTCCATTACGAAGTTGAAAACCGAGCCGCCTTTCTGACAACCAAAACAATAGAAAATTTCTTTCGCCGGATTGACTGAGAACGAAGGCTTCGTCTCTTTGTGGAAAGGACAGCGCGCGACCCAATTCGCGCCGGCCTTCTTCAGCGTCACGTAGTCCTGCACGATGCGGACAATGTCCGCCTGGCGGCGCAGGTCATCGATGAAAGTTTGCGGGAAACGCATTTCAGGACTTCAATTCAACCTGGGTGGCACCTGCGCCGCCTTTATCCTGTGGCGCATGCGCGAATCGCGCGACGTGCGGGTGGTCAGCCAAAAAATCGGTGATCGCTTTACGCAGCGCGCCGGTGCCGTGGCCGTGAATTATGCGCACTTCGCTGAGGCCGTTCAAGAAAGCTTGGTCGAGAAACTTGTCGGCGAGATCGACTGCTTCGTCGGTTGTCTTGCCAATCAGATTCAGTTCGTTGTTGTTCCGGAATTTGGAATCTGGTTCTTTTGAATGTAAATGCAGTTCGGTTGTTTGAGCCCGCTGCATTGCCGCAAGCGAGCCCTCCCTCACGGTCGGGCTACTGCCCCGTTTAGCGACGGCCGCTCCCCCGTCTAGCAACTCAAGATTCGACAACTTCTCGCGCATATGGAGTGAGCCGACGCGCACTTCCGCCTCGTCGCCTTTTATTTGATCGACGATGCCCGTCGAGCCGAATGAAAGCAGACGAACGCGATCGCCAACCCTTACGTCGCGCTCCTGCTCAATGGGAGCGTGGACGCCTCGTCCGCCCGCTAGCTCGCCTTCACTTTGGGTCGAGAGCGTTACTGAGGCCGCGCTCGTTTCGCTGACAACATTGCCGTCGCGGACGACGCGAACGCCACGCAATTGCGGGGGCAAGCCCCCTTCCTTACCTCGAGATGACGAAGAGGCGCGCCCGATGTTTTCGGCGCTCCGAGCGATGCGTTGAGCTTCGCGCTTCAGCTCTGCGGCGCGCTTCCCAGCTTCACGTTCAACTTTGACGCGATCCACGCGTTCCTGAACTTTGCCGACGAGTTCGCGCGAAAGCTTCTCAAATTCAGCAACGGCCGCGGCGAGTTGCTTTTCGAATTCACTCTGGCGATCACGTTCAAGTTTCTGAAAATCTCGATCGAGCTTCGCGAATTTCTCGGCGACCGCGGCGCGTTCCTCTTCCAGCGCGCTGCGCAAGCTTTCGGACTCTGCGGCTTCGCGCTTGATGCGGCGCAGGTAGTTGGTTGCTTCGCGTGATGATTCCTTCACGTGTTCGCTTGCTTTGGAGATTATGCCAGCCGGAATGCCAAAGCGCTGGGCGATATCCAAACCCGAAGACGAACCGGCAACTCCAACCAGCAACCGATACGTCGGTCGCAGAGTTTTCTCGTCGAATTCGACGCTCGCGTTCAGCACGCCCGGCTCGTTGGCAGCGTACATTTTCAAGCCTGAGTAATGCGTCGTGGCCAGCACGTGCGCGCCGCGTTGCTTGAAATGATCGACGACCGCAACGCCCAGGGCCGAACCTTCTTCGGGATCGGTCCCGGTGCCGACCTCGTCGAGCAAGACAAGTGCCGGCGCTTCACAAGCCTCAATCATCGAGGCGATGTTGGCTACGTGAGAAGTGAACGTGGAAAGATTGGCAGCGAGCGATTGATGATCGCCGATATCAGCGAGAATGGATCGATAGAAAGGAACGCGTGCTTCGCGCGCGGGCACAGGCAATCCCGACAAAGCCATCAACGAAAGCAGTCCGGCAGTTTTCAGCACCACAGTCTTCCCGCCGGCATTTGCGCCCGAGATGACCATCGTGGTGTGCTCATCGTCGAGTGTGAATGAAACCGGCACGACGCGGTCGCCGGATTGGCGCAGATTTTCTTCGAGGAGCGGGTGACGAGCGTCGAAGAATTCGAGAGTGGCACAGACTTCAGTCTGTGATTCTTCCGCCCTAACACAGACTGAAGTCTGTGCCACTGCCGGCACGACGCAGTCGAGCCTCTCCGCGAATGAAGCCTTTGCATTGATTACGTCGAGTGCGGCAATCGCCTCAGCGGCGGTTTCGATCTGTGACAGATGCGTGCGCAGATCTTCCGAGAGCCGAAACAGAATCTCAGCAATCTCGCGCTCTTCCGCTTCGCGCAATGTCTGTAATTCGTTATTCGCTTCGATCGTCTGCATCGGCTCGACAAAAATTGTTTGGCCCGAGGATGATGATCCGTGTGCGACGCCGTTGATGCGCCTGCGATGATCGGCGCGCACCGGAATGACGAAGCGATCATTGCGCAAGGTAACAAGTTCTTCCTGAATCGCCTCGGACGAACGGCGCATCAGGTTTTCCAGCGACCGCGTGATTGAGGTGCGCAGGCGCGCGATGTCGTGACGAATGCGGGCCAGTTCGGGACTCGCACGATCGTCAAGCTCGCCGTTCGGCAGAATCTTTTTCGTCATGCCCGCCGTGAGCTTCTTTAGCTCAGTCGAGAGCGGCCCCACTATCTCGAACAGCGCTGGACAATTCTCACGCTCCGCCAAAATCGCGCTGCGGGCATCAAGCGCCGCGTTACATAAGCGCACAAGATCGAGAATCGCGAGCGGTTCCAGCGCCGCGCCTTCAATCTTCAAACGCGCGATTGCCTCGCTCGGATCGGCGACGCCTTCGAACGAGAAACGCACGCCGCGTGACCGCAACTGGATCGCCTCGCCAGTTTCTGTTAGCGCACGGTGCAACAGATCGAAATCCTCAAATGGTGCGAGCGCCGCAACACGCGCTGTGCCCATCCCCGTCTGCGCATGCCGCCGCACGAGTTGCCGCAACTGATCAAATTCCAGTATCGAAAACGCTTGAGAGTTCATCGAAAGCCAATCTTAACACCTTGGTACTCACACGCTCACCGCGCTTTGCTCGCTTTTCGCTTTAGGCGTATATTCGTCAACTTCCAATACCACAGGAAAGGCATTCACTCATGCCCACAGTTCCAATTACAGTCGCTTATGGAGACGGCATCGGGCCGGAAATCATGGAAGCGACGCTGTTCATTTTGAAAGAAGCAGGCGCGAAACTCGACATTCAAAAAATCGACATCGGTGAGAAAGTTTACCTGGCAGGAAACTCCTCGGGCATCGAGCCCAGTTCATGGGATTCGTTGCGCAGCACAAAAGTTTTTCTGAAAGCCCCAATCACTACGCCGCAGGGCGGTGGCTTTAAGAGCCTGAACGTGACCGTGCGCAAGACGCTCGGGTTGTACGCGAACGTGCGGCCGTGCGTCTCGTATCATCCGTTCATCGAGACGAAGCACCCGGGCATGGACGTTGTCATCGTTCGCGAGAACGAAGAAGACCTTTACGCCGGCATTGAATATCGGCAGACGGACCAGGTGATGCAGTGTTTGAAATTGATATCGCGTCCCGGCTCGGAAAAAATTGTTCGCTACGCTTTTGAATATGCCCGCCTTCATAACCGCAAAAAAGTCACCTGCTTCACCAAAGACAACATCATGAAATTGACCGACGGTCTTTTTCATAAAGTTTTCAACGAGATTGCCGCTGAATATCCGGACATCGAAAACGAGCATTGGATTGTCGACATAGGCGCGGCAAAAATGGCAGATACGCCAAACACTTTTGACGTGATCGTAATGCCTAATCTCTACGGCGATATTTTGTCAGACGTTGCGGCACAGATTGCCGGCTCGGTTGGTCTCGCCGGATCGGCAAACATCGGCGAGAACATCGCGATGTTCGAAGCGATTCATGGTTCGGCGCCTCGTCGAGCGGGACAGAATCTCGCGAATCCATCCGGCCTTCTCCTGGGAGCCGTCATGATGCTGGTGCACATCGGACAGTCCGCCATTGCCGAGCGCGTACACAATGCATGGCTGCGGACGATTGAAGACGGCGTGCACACGTACGATATTTACGACGAAGGGAACAGCAAACAAAAAGTCGGCACAAAGGAATTCGGCCAGGCAGTCGTCGCGCGCCTTGGCAAGAAGCCGCACACCCTGAAACCAGTTGCTTACAAACAGAATGGCGGCGAAGGAACGTTTGCCGAAGAAACCATTATCAAAGAACGTTCGGACACGAAGAAAGAACTTGTCGGCGTCGATGTGTTTCTCGATTGGACGAAAGGCTCGCCTGAGAATCTGGGGAACGCGCTCACGCAAATTACGCCGGATGATCTCAAGCTCACTATGATCAGCAATCGTGGCGTTAAGGTTTGGCCGGGCGGCAAATCAGAAACGTTCTGCTCCGATCATTGGCGCTGTCGTTTCATGGCCCAGAACGGTTCGAATGTCAGTCACGAGCAGATCATCAAACTGCTGTCGAGCGTCGCGGCTGCCGGATTTGATTTCATCCAGACTGAGAACCTGTGCAACTTCGACGGCGAGCGTGGTTATTCGCTCGATCAAGGAGAATGAGAAGCGGAGACACGGAGATGAGGAGACGAAAGTCGGGACTCGGTGACGCGGAGATGGGGAGACGCGGAGAGAAGAATCACCAACGGAAAGAAGTCTCCGCGTCCCCGCGTCGCCGCGTCCCCGCGTCTTCCCTTGTTGCAGTCTTAATGGGCAGCAAGTCCGACTGGGACACGATGCGCGCCGCGTCGGACATCTTGAAAAGTTTCGGCGTGCCGCATGAATCGCACGTCATGTCCGCGCATCGCACGCCGAAGTTGGCCGCGGATTTTGCCGGCGGTGCCGAATCGCGCGGCATTGAAGTCATTATCGCCGCAGCCGGCGGCGCGGCTCATTTGGCCGGCGTAATTGCCGCGCACACAACTCTGCCGGTGCTGGGCGTGCCTATGACAAGCGCGCTGAACGGCCTTGATTCTTTGCTCTCGACCGTACAGATGCCGGGCGGAATTCCGGTGGGCACGCTGGCGATTGGCAAGGCGGGAGCGACGAACGCAGCACTGCTCGCGATCGCGATTCTTGCGAACAGCAGGCCTGAACTGAAAACGAAGTTGCGTGAGTTTCGCGCCGAGCAGGAAAAGAAGATTCGCCAAACGACCCTGGATTAACTCGGATCAATCCTTCGCCAAATCAATCGCCGCCAGCTCGTCGTTCAAATCCTGCAAAGCTTTCTCGAGTTGCGCACGATAACGCGCGTTGGTGGCGTTCTTCAGACGGCCCACCACCTGCGCGCGCGACAGTAGCAGCGACTGCCGGCGTGTCTGCCGCTCGCGTTCTTGCGGCGAAAGGTGAGGCTTCGCCTGCGCGTCTTTGGCAGCCTCGGCAGCAGCAAGCTGATCTTCGACGGACTTGCTTTCCCACCCACGCGCCATACGATGTCACATGCTCAGCTTAGGAAACGGAAAAACTTGCTGACTTTTGGTCCTTCTGCTCGCCCTTCTCGTTCATCATCACGGCTTCGATTTTGTACTTGCCCTTCGGCCAGCC
>DASXTE010000017.1:0-4925 GCA_036505595.1 Pyrinomonadaceae bacterium | reverse complement strand
ATGGCGATTATTGCGAACCTCGACGATCCCGGTCGTCTGGCTGATCTCTCCGCTTCAAATCTCGAACTGAAAGTTGAAGATGCGCAATCTGTCCTTGAGATTGCGGACACTACCGCGCGCCTGCGCCGCGTCAATGAACTGCTGAACAAGGAAATCGAGGTATTGACGGTTCAGCAGGAAATCAACACGCAAGCGCGCGCCGACATGGATCGTTCGCAGCGCGAGTTTTATCTGCGGCAGCAGATGAAAGCGATTCAGGGTGAATTGGGCGAAGGCAACGAACTCGCCGAAGAAATTCAGCAGTTTCGGGAAAAGATCGAAGCCGCGAAGATGCCGAAAGCCGCTGAAGAAGAATCACTGCGGCAGTTAAAGAAACTCGAGCGCATGCATCCCGATGCGGCGGAAACAGCCACGCTGCGAAGCTGGATGGAAATCATCACCGATTTGCCGTGGTCGAAATCGTCGAAGGACAATCTCGATTTGCTGAAGGCGCAGCGCATTCTCGATGAAGATCATTACGGCCTGGAGAAAGTGAAGGAGCGCATTATCGAGGCGCTCGCTGTTCGCAAGCTGAAGCCGAAACCGAAAGGCCCGATTCTTTGTCTCGTCGGTCCGCCCGGCGTCGGCAAGACGAGCCTGGGTCGTTCAGTCGCTCGCGCGCTGGGCCGCAAGTTCATGCGGCTGAGCCTCGGCGGTGTGCACGACGAGGCGGAAATTCGCGGCCATCGACGCACCTACGTCGGGGCCATGCCCGGCCGCATCGTTCAGGCGATTCAACAAGCAGGCACGAACAATCCGCTGATCATGCTCGATGAGATCGACAAGGTCGGTGCGGATTTTCGCGGCGATCCCTCGTCGGCGTTGCTCGAAGTTCTCGACCCGGAACAGAACAACAGCTTTCGTGACAATTACCTGAACGTCACATTCGATCTATCGAATGTCATCTTTATGACGACCGCAAACGTGCTCGACACGATTCAGTCGGCGCTACGCGATCGCATGGAAGTGATTCGATTGGCCGGCTACACGGAAGAAGAGAAGCTGGAGATTGCGCGTCGTCATCTGCTGCCGAAGCAGATGGAAGAAACCGGTATCACGCCAAAGGCCGTAAACATTTCGCGAACGGCGATGGCGGCGATCATTCAGCGTTACACGCACGAGGCCGGCTTGCGCCAGCTCGAGCGCGAAATTGGATCGATTTGCCGGAAAGTCGCACGACGTATTGGCGAAGGCCGGAAGGAACCGGTGCGCGTGTCGCTGCGAAATCTTCATGAATTCCTCGGGGTTCCCAAAGTGACGCCGGAAGAGGTCCTGAAAAAGGATCAGATTGGCGTGGCGACCGGATTAGCGTGGACAGCCGTCGGAGGCGATGTGCTTTTCATCGAGGCGTTGCGGATCAAAGGGAAGGGAAATTTGGTGCTGACCGGGCAGATTGGCGAAATCATGCGCGAGTCCGCGCAGGCCGCTTATTCGTACGCGAAATCGCGCGCGCGCGAGCTCGATATCGAACCGGACGACATCAACAACTACGACATCCACATACACATTCCGGAAGGGGCAATTCCAAAGGATGGGCCGTCGGCCGGTATTACCCTGGCGACGGCTTTGGTGTCCGTGCTTTCGCGCAGGCCTGTCCGAAAAGACGTGGCGATGACGGGCGAGATTACGCTGCGCGGAAATGTTCTGCCGGTGGGTGGCATAAAAGAGAAAGTCCTTGCGGCGCGTCGTGCTCGTGTCCACAAGATTCTGATTCCCGCGCAAAACCGGCGCGATTTGGAAGAAGTTCCCAAAGAGCCCCTGAAAGATATTCAGTTCGTTTTCGTGGACAACGTTCGGCAGGTCTTCCGCGAAGCCTTGGGCGGAAAGGTCAAGCCGGTTGTCAGCGCCGCTCCGCGACCGGTGCGCCTGCCGCAAGCCGCCAGCCCGCGCCGAGACGTTTGAGGAAACGGGAATGGGTGAGCCGACCGCTGAAGCCAAAACCTGGAAACGGCTGCTGTTGTGGCTGATCCTGCTCCTGCTGATCCTCGCTCCACCCATAATCATCGTTTTCTTCCTCGGCGCACTTTAAGCAAACAGGCTGCCGATGCGCGTCTGTTCGAACCTGAGCAACCCGCGTTATCCCGCAGGAATCAAAGGGTTTCGCTCGATTTTTATTGGCCGAAAGTGGTTTGACACCCCTATACGCGTATGATAACCTCCCCCATCAAGTGGCTGGGTTTCGAGCCACGAAAACGGAACTTTTCCGGGTTCCGAACTGTTTACCTATTGGAGACCGCAGGTGCGACTCCGGCAAGAGTCGCAGTCGTGGAGATTCCCCCGAAGAAATAATCTGAGGAGAATAGCGATTAATGTCCCGTAAGGCCCTTACCGTATTTTTTTCAAGCGTCCTAATCGCCATAGCCAGCGTTTTCATTCCGGCAATAGCTCAAGCCCAACCGGGCGGCTCTTCCGCGCGAGAAATCCCAACTGAAGTTCAGAAGAACGAAGGCCGTGTCGATCAGATTATCGAGCGTGCGAACGATCACTTTCGCAGGGGCCGACTCAATCTCGACGACAACAAGCGCGAGCAAGCGCGCGATGAGTTCGATAAAGCGGTTGACGAAATTCTGATGTCCGGCTTGGATGTTCGATCCAGCCAGCGCCTTCAGACTTTCTATCTGGAACTGGTCGAGAGGATTTACCGCGAAGAGGTTCCGATAAACCAGCTTGTGCCACCGCAGAACGCTACCCCGGTCATCGCGCAGGCGCCTGCCGATCCGAAAGCGGAGACCGTCGAAGTCGCAAAGGCTCAACAGCCTAACCCGCAGCAGATCGGTTTCGTGCAGCAGGTGTTCGTTCCTTCTCCGCAAGATCCGTTGGGCATCGCCCTTACGGACGAAGAAAAACAAGTTTCCGACACGCAGCTTGCTGATCTTGAGCAAGCAAAGAACGCCCTCGATTTCAAGTTCATTGCGAATCCGCTGGTTCAGCAGTTCATTAACTATTACCAGGGCCGTGGGCGCTCGACGATGGAAAACGGTCTGCGCCGCTCCGGCCGCTACATGAAGATAGCGCGCGAAGCTTTTCGCAAGAATGGCGTGCCCGAGGACATTACGTGGCTGGGTCAGGTGGAAAGCGCCTGGCAAAACCGAGCCGTGTCCTGGGCTGGTGCATCTGGTTTGTGGCAATTCGTTCGCGGCACGGGCGCGCAGTACAACTTGCGCCAGACCGCCTGGGTTGATGAGCGAAACGGAATCGAGAAACCGACCTACGCCGCAGCTCAGTATTTGAAGAGCCTGGCCAACCGTTACAACGGCGACTGGCTGCTCGCCATGGCGGCATACAACACGGGCGCACTCAACGTTGATCGGGCAATCTCAAGGGCTGGCGAAGCGAACTACTGGAAGATTTATCCGTACATCGCGCAGGAAACGCGTAATTATGTGCCGAACATTCTGGCGGTGATCCTGATTGCCAAGAATCCTGAGAAGTATGGCTTTCACGGTATTCGACCTGAGGCGCCGATGAGCTTTGAATCGATCCAGGTACCGTCGGCGACCAATCTGCGGCTGATTGCTGACGCGACTGACACGAGTGTCGATTACATCCAGAGCCTGAATCCGGAATTGAAACGTGACACCACGCCGCGCGGCGAGACTTACAACGTGCGCGTGCCCTCGGGACGCGGCAAACAGTTAGCATCGCTCTTGAAGCGAGTGCCGGCTGATCGGCGTGACACAGCCCGCGTCATCTCCGTGGCGCCCGGTGAAGAGTGGCAGGCGATCGCGAACCGCACGGGCGTGAGCGTGGCAACTTTGCAGGCGATGAACACAGGCGTTGACTTGAAGACGGCCAACAAAGTGTTCGTGCCGAACAGCAACATTCGGCTCACCAACTGGAAACGTTCCGGCGAAACGACTGCGGTGCCCAGTTTGACAAAAGTTAAGGCGCGCAAAGGCGATACGATTTCGAAAATTGCCGCGGCCCGAAAACTGTCGGCTGACGAAGTGGCCCGGTTAAATGGCATCGCACCCGACGCCGAATTGCAGGCGGGCCAGGAAATCAAATTGCCGGCCGCGGGTACATCATCAGCGCCGCCCAGCCGTCGCAGGTAACAAACAATTCATTAGGCGTTCGCTTCGGTTCGAGCGCTGTACTTTGAGCGAGCGCGCTTTTTACGAAAGGCGCGCTTTTGTTTTCCACCCTCGCAAGTCCGCCGCACTTCCGCGGACTTTAACGTTGGCCAAGAGTCGCGCGCAGTTAATCTGTGCTCCCCAGACTCCCATGCTCTTCCGCGCCCTTTCAGCCGCCGTCTACGGCATCGACGCCAACCTCGTCGATGTGGAAGTTGATCTGACTCCCGCACGTGGCGAAATCGATCAAACGCCGGCAGTGATCATCGTTGGTTTGCCTGACCTCGCGGTCCGCGAATCGCGCGAGCGCATTCGGGCGGCCATCAATAACAGCGCGTTCTTCTTTCCGTTTCACAAGACGACGATCAACTTGGCGCCTGCGGATGTGCGCAAAGAAGGCGCGAGCTTTGATCTTCCGATCGCCCTGGGAATTCTCGGCGCGAATGGCGATCTGGCCAATGCCGAGCACCTGACCGACATCCTTTCGGTGGGCGAGTTGTCGCTCGATGGACGCGTACGTCCAATTCGCGGAGCGCTTCCGATCGCCCTGCGCGCCCGTGAATTGCAAACGAGGCACTTGTTGCTGCCGGACGAGAATGCGAAAGAGGCTGCCGTGGTTTCGGACGTGAACGTCTACGCCGTAACAGACCTCCGCCACGCGGTCGAAACGATTGCTGCTATTCGGTCCGAGAATCCGCCCGTTCCGATTCGTGTCGATCCTTCGCAACTTCTTTCGCCGAACGATCATTACAGCGTCGATTTCCGCGAGGTTCGCGGACAGCAAGCGGCGAAGCGCGCGTTGGAAGTTGCGAC
>DASXTE010000016.1:0-3931 GCA_036505595.1 Pyrinomonadaceae bacterium | reverse complement strand
CGGGCGCTCTTTGCGGCGGCGGTGATTTACGCGATCATTCCTTTTGATTTTCTACCGGACATGATCCCGTTCCTGGGACAGATTGATGATCTATTTCTTATCGCGCTCACAGTTTTGCGCTTGATTGATCGGACGGATGATAAGGTCGTGCGTGAACATTGGCACGGCGGTGGCGACATCGTGGCGCTGGCCGAGTCAGCGGCGACGATTGCTCCGGTGCTGATGCCGAAGCGCGTCGCGCGCGTGCTGCTTGCCAAAGTCAAACCGACTGCGGAAGGCACCGGCCTGCTTTTGAAGACTACCAAGTTCGAGCCGCTGCTGGTGGCTGAACCGGACCGCAAAATTCCCGAGAGTGACGAACGCAAAGAGAGGCGCCGTCGCATGCGCGCAGTGAAGTCGGCCTAGACCTGCGTCGATCCAGAAACCAACTTAAGCAACAGTCATTACTTTTAATTGGCGCGTAGTTGTGGGCTGAGGTTTGGGCGCTTCCGCGCGCGGTTCGCGATCGACGTGTCGATAGAGAATGTCGCGCTGCTGCGGAATGAATCCGGCTTCTTTGATCAGGTAGCGCAGAGTTTCCTCGGAAGCGCGGTTGTGCGCGCCGGCAGCCGAGACGACATTCTCTTCGATCATGATCGAGCCCATGTCGTTCGCGCCGAAGCGCAACGCCGCCTGCCCCAGCCGAAGTCCTTGCGTCAGCCACGACGCTTGAAAGTTGTCGATGTTGTCGAGAAACAACACTGAGACCGCAAGCATTTTCAAATAATCAATTCCGGTTGGTTCTTCTTTGATCTTTCTTCCCAGTGCCGTGTTCTCTCTTTGAAACGTCCACGGAATGAAAGCAAAGAAGCCGCCGGTCTCGTCCTGGAGATCGCGGATGCGTCGCAGGTGATTGACGCGATGTTCGATCCGGTCGCCGATACCAAACATCATCGTCGCGCTTGAGCGCAGGCCGACTTTGTGCACGGCGCGCATGACGGCCAGCCATTCGTCGGTCGTGCATTTCGTTGCGACTCGCTTCCGCACTTCATCGTCCAAAATCTCCGCGCCGCCGCCGGGCAGACTGTAAAGCCCCGCGTCCTTCAACCGCTGCATGATCGTCTCGTAATCAAGGCCGGAGATCAGATGGATGTTGTGAATCTCAGGCGGCGAGAAACAGTGCAGTTGAAAACCCGGATACTTCGCGCTCAATGTGCGCAGGAGATCTTCATACCACTCGAGGCCGAAATCGGGATGCAGTCCGCCTTGCATTAAAACGCCGGTGCCGCCTAGCGCGATCGTTTCATCGATTTTTTCGCAAATCTCATCGAGCGTGCGGACGTAAGTGTCAGGCGCGCCGGGCCGGCGGTAAAACGCGCAGAACGTGCAGACGACGTTGCATACGTTCGTGTAATTGATATTCCGATCGATGATGTAGGTAACGATGTTGTCGGGGTGCTTGCGCTGGCGAATCTCATCCGCCGCCGCGCCAATCTTCGCGATGTCGTAGGATTCGAGCAGCGCCGTGGCGTCGCCGGTCGTCAGCCGCACCCCGGCGAGCGCTTTGTCAAGGATTGTTTGAATGTCTGTTACAACCACTCAAGTAGTCTATTGATTTGGCAGAAATTTCTCAAAGACGGCGAATCAGGAACTTATCACCGGCTGCGTTTTCTGCTTCCGCCGCATGCGCAGAAGAAAAATCCCCGTGCCAATCAGCACCGCCGAGAATAGAAAGATGACCACCCCGCCGACTACGCCGCCAACCGTTTCGCGATTGGTCTTTGCGTGGTCGAGCACCATGCCAATCATTGCGGCCGCCCCGAGCAAAAACATAAAAGAGCCGAATGCGATCAGCGCCGCACTAAGACATCCGTAAACGACTGTCGAGCTTTGTTGTGGTCGATACTGCGTTGGAACCGGCGAAGGACCCAATACCGGCGCGGGTACGGCGGCTGATTGGGTAGCTGCCGGCGAAGCTGGTGTGGGTGATGCCATCGGTGGAGCGACCGCGCTCTCAGGAAATGCGCCCGCAACGCCCTTACTCTGCCAGCGCGCCTGCAGCTCTTTGCAAATCATCTGGCCGCGTTGGTAGTTGTTCGGCACGCCTTCGGCGGCAAACGTTGCCGTGAATTTGATCGCCGGGTCGTTGATGCGAAGCGCGGTGGCGAAACTGCCAAACTGCGTGCTGATCGGTGGTAATTGAGTTAGGTCGTAAGAACGAATACTCTTTGCCTCAACGTTGTCGCCCAACCGTCGAGTCAAATGCAGAATGATGACACGCCGATTGGTGAGTCCAACCATGAAAACGCGGGTGAGCGCGCGCATTCCGAGGATGCCAAAAAAATAAGAATAGAATGGCCGGTATCCCGCATAGGCAGCATTGGCCAGAGATTCTCCCGGCTGCAGGTACGCTTGAAAAGCTCCGTGAACAGACTGGTCGGAAAATTTCGACATGACCGCCTCGCGATTACCGATTTAGACTTAGGGCGAGGCTTATTTATCACCTCTCAAAAAGCTAATCAAGACCACTTGAACGGCTACTTCGCAGGTGACGGCGACGGTTGTTCTGTCTTTTTCCTAAAAGGCACGAGTTGATCGATCGGTATTTCAACGTCGCCGGAATCAGTCTTCACATGGAGTGTCGGTATCATCTGTGACGCCGCTTTGTCCCAGCGAAACTCTCCGAGAATTCGCAAAGCGCCCGGCGCTTGTTTCGTGGTTTCGAACGTCAAGTGCGTCATCGTGCCGCCGCTCGGGAGTTTAGGCGTCCCGCCACTTTTTGGATCCAGTCCGGTTTGGAGAAACTCCAAATCCGGCACGTCAGCCTTTTCAATATTCGCGACCAGCAGACTGACTTTACTGCCGATCGCGTGATACAGCCCGGCGTTATCGATCATCTCAATGTCTTTGCCTGGAGTAACAAAGTAAGTGTAAATGTACTTAGCTCCGTCTTTCGTCTTCTCCCGTGGGCCTGAAGATGTCTGGACAATCGAGCCGGTGATTTGTCCCTCGACACGCTGCGCGTCTTTGAACTCTCCCAAATCCGGTTGCAGCGTGCTCAGTTTGCCGTCAAGTTTGCGAACAAAATAGAAGTACTTCTTCGAGGGCGGCTGCGGTTGAACTGAAGATTGGTTTTGCTGCGCCGATTTCGAGCAGGATGTGAGGATACAAACACAAAAAGCCAGAAGTATTAGCCGTTTCATGGTCGGGATTCTCCTTTTTGTGGCGCTTTCTATCAGTTATTGATTCGATTACGCAAGGCGACTGAGGATTGTTGTGATTGCCGCGGATTGATCTCTTGAGACAAGCCGCAATAGAATCCCGCGCCGTGACTTCAGAAGGAAGAGACTCGACACGATCTAAGGCCGGACGCATGTTCGATCTGCACACGCACTACTATCCGCCCGCCTACTTCGACAAGATTCGTGAGCTTCCTTCCGAGTTTTCATTCGACAAGAGTCCTTCCGGCCAGACGATCATCACCTATCGCGGCGCGCGCTTCTTTGGCGTGACGCCGCCGATGACTGATGTGGGCAAGCGAATCGATGACATGGATCGCGTCGGCATCGACGTGGAAGTTGTTTCGCCGTCCACGCCTAATGTTTTCTTTGCAGACGCGCAGCATCAGCCCGCAGTCGCCCGGATGGTGAACGACGCCTACGCAGAGTTGGTTGCGACACATCCGATGCGGTTCAAAGCGTTCGCCTCGATTCCGATGGATTCGCCGGATGAAGCGTTACGGGAACTGCATCGCGCAATTGACGAACTGAAGATGAATGGCGTGATCCTCTTGAGCAACATTGGCGGCAAGCCGCTCACTTCACCCGAGTATCGCGCGTTCTTCGCGGAAGCTAATCAAATGAAGCTTTGCATTTTGCTGCATCCGATGCTGCCGGCTAATACTGATCCATTTCGCGAATACGTGCTCGGCCCAATCGTCGGATTTATGTTC
>DASXTE010000015.1:0-4639 GCA_036505595.1 Pyrinomonadaceae bacterium | reverse complement strand
CGACTTGCGGCGGCGGCAGAACAGTCGTTGGAGCGGTCGAATGCTTAGCGCCAGCATGAGTCGCATGAGGAAGAATGCTGGTTTCGATCTCAGACGGTTCGGACGCAGTGCCAAGCCTCGCCGTTCCCGCCTCCCGATCTGGTGGCGAGGAATCGCTAACCAGCGCCGCACCGTCTGCCCGGCAGAACACGAGCGCATCGTCAGTCTCAACTCGATTGCATTGCGGGCAGCGCTTCATCTTAAAGCCTCAGCCATCGGAGCCCATTCCGCCCTCGCCAATCTTCGAGCGGATTTCGTAACGGCCGAGTTTTGTGCCGGCGGACAGGCTCATTATTCTGCTCCCTGAGCAGAACTATACATGCCGCATGACTAACGTCGGATTAAGATCAAAATACCCGCAGCAATGCCGAGCACGGCCAATCCGGTGGTGACCGTGGAAGAGATTTTGATGTTGAGTAAAGGCAAGAGTCCGGTGAGAATTAACCAGAGACCGAGCAAAAGCATTCCCAGACTCCTGCCTGCCAAACTATTTGTTATCGCCATGGCTCCTCCTTAAACGCGATTATTAATCAGCCTCGTCGCACTAAATCACTTCAGTTTCTCGTATTCTTTCCTGGCGTCGATCAAGACAGACAGGTCCGCGTCGGCGTCTTTCCACGTCGCAAAGAAATCCTGATAAGCCTTGCGCGCCGTTGAAGTGTCGCCTTGCAGCACGGCGGCGCGCGCGAGACCGAGTTGCGCCAGCGGATAAAAGTACGAGAGCGCGGACCAGCCGCGGTGATCGACAATCGTTTGAAACTCGGCCGCGGCTTCGTTGCCCTTCTTGAGACTCAGAAATGCCTGGCCGCGAAGATAGGCAATCGGAAAGAGCAGGTAACTTCCGTAGGGTCTGGTTGCCTCCAGCAATTGAAGAGTCTGCGTTGGATTACCTCGCTGTAACTCAACGTGGGCTTGAATCAATGGTATTCGCTGTTGATTAAGCAGCGTGTCTGTCGGAAAACGCTTCACCAATTCGTCAAGGATGGATTTTGTTTGGCCCGAATCACCACAAATCGCTAAAGCATTGGCGGCCAGCGAAAGTGTGACTCGGTCATGCGACAAGTCGAGTGCCTTCGCGGTCTGCTCTTTCACCTTGCCGCAATCGCCGAATTGCGCGTCTCGCAGCGCAGCCGCCGCCGCGAGCTGGCTGGCCACCTCTTTCAAATCTCGTCGCTGGGCCAGCTCAAAGGCGTTCGTCGAGAATTCTTTCGCTTTTCGTAGTTCTCCCGAAAATGCAGCGCTGTCACCTTGCCACGTTTGCGCCGCATACTCCTCGGGTTTTCCGCTGGCCCAATCAACCTCCTGCTTCATCGCCGCGGCATCGCCCTGAAGAAACGCCATGCGATAGAGGTTTTGGTGCATGGTTAAGTTTTCAAGGTTCTGCGAAAGGGCCTTACGAATTATCTCTTTCGCCTCGTCGAAGCGATTAAGGCCCACAAAGCAGGTAGCTAAAATCGAGTGGCCCGAAGCTGAGTTCGGATTCAGGCGAATCGCTTCGCGGGCCTCCTCGAGGCCTTTGTCGAATTGACGAAGCTCCGTGTACTTGACCGCCAAATTATTGTGCGGCGCGCTGTCGCGTGGATAGGTGCGCTTCCACAGTTCCAACGTTTCCAGATACTTATCCAACTCTCCAGTGACGTTATCGTAGTAGACCTGAGTGATATAAAACTTTTCGTATTCACCGACGCGATCGCGCAAGTCATATGCTTTTCGCGAAGCGTCAGCCGCCAGATCGTATTGCCGCGTGTTGTAATACATCGACGACATCGCGGCGTAGGCACGCGCGAAATTCGGATCGATTTCGGTCGCGCGTTTGAAAAGAGGAATGGCGTCGAGGTATTTGCCGTTAAGCTGCTTTTCGACTCCCATTGAAAAAATTTTCAGGGCGTCCAACGATGAGGTGGTCGCCTGATAAATCGGAGCGTCGTACTTCTGCACGGAAGCCAAAGACTCGCCCAACTGCTCGCGTAATTTCGTCGCCGCGCTACCCAGCGCGGAAAGCACTTGCTCTTTACTGTCGGCTTCAGCCTGTTGCAACGCGATCGTGTCGCCCGTTTGTGCGTTCGACGCCTCGAGCGTGAGGACGTAGTGGCTCCCAAGAGTTGAAATCGATCCGGTCAGGAATGCTTTTAATCCTTGTCGCACACATATCTCGCGCGCGATCTCTTTCGTCACGCGCTCTTCGGGCGAGCGATTCATGAAGCGCAGCGTCTCGCGCACGCGTTGATCCGAAAAGATGTTCAAGAACGGCGATTGTTCGAGCTGGACCGCCAGCGCCTGCTTCAGCGTGCCGTCGAAGACGGGGTCGCCGGTCGTGTTGACGAAGTCGGCAAGAACGATCGTGTCCTTCTCAGTCAGCGGGGCGGTGCGAGTGGGCTTGAAATACCAGATCAAAAAGAGCACCACTGCCAACGCCAGCACTCCCAGCGTAATGGCCGCTGCAGGCTTATGACTCTTGACTTGATTGATGATGTACTCGGCGCTCGAGGGCCCCGCCGAGCGTGGAGGCGCACTGTCGACCAGCGCCGTCTTGGGGGCTGAAGCAATTTCGCGTGTGGGCACTCCTTGAAGCTTTTCGTGCGGCATACTGCGCTTGAGTTCGGCGTCAAGGTCCAGACGCTTTTTCAAATGCCGCAGGTCGATCAGCAAGTCTTTGGCTGACTGGTACCGCTCATCACGCTCTTTCGCGAGCGCTTTCTCCACGATGCGTTCAAGTTCAGGCGGAGCGTCAGGCTCGTAGCGCGCAATCGGTGGCGGCTCTTTATCGCTGAGAATCGCCGCCAGGATCTCGATTGTGTCTGAACCTTTGAATGGCTGGGACCCGGTCACCATCTCATAAAGCACGACCCCGAAGCTGAAGATGTCTGTGCGCGCATCGACCGGAACTCCGCGCGCTTGTTCGGGCGACATGTAGACGGCCGTTCCAATCACCGTGCCGGGCTCGGACTTGAGCGGAACCGATGTGGGCGCCTCTGTGTCCACGTATTCAGTCGGCAAACGCTCGACGAGTTTGGCAAGGCCGAAATCCAGAACCTTCACGATGCCGTCCGTGCGAATCATGACGTTGTCCGGCTTGATATCGCGATGAATGATGCCGGCATCGTGAGCGGCCGAAAGCGCGCCCGCGGCGCGAATCGCCACGTCCACGGCTTCATTGAGTTTCAGCGGCGCGCGTTCCATGCGTTCGCGCAGCGTCTCGCCTTCCACGAACTCCATGGCGATGAAGTGACCTGACTCCGTTTCATCGATCTCGTAAATCGTGATGATGTTCGGATGATTTAAGCCGGATGCCGATCTGGCCTCCTGCACAAACCGATGCATGCGACCGGGATCGGAAGCCACATCCGCGGGCAGGATCTTCAAAGCGACCTTGCGATCGAGTTTCGTATCCACCGCCAGATACACCTCGCCCATCCCGCCCTCGCCAATCTTCGAGCGGATTTCGTAACGGCCGAGTTTTGTGCCCGGAACCAGCGACATTCAGTAAAACGGTGCCGCTATATTACTCAGGAAGGTGGTTTAGTAGTAGCCCTAATGTTGGGAGGCGCGAAGCGCCGAGATGTAATAGCCCCCGACCGTTAGGTCGGGGTAATGAGGTCAGTACCATCCGCGTGAGCGGATGGGTTCACGACTCAACTTGAGCATTGATCCCACCTGCTAACGCAGGTGGCACTGACTGCACCCCTCACGGTCAGGCTAATGCCCGACGCAGCGCGACACACTCTTGCCCTACTACTCCGCACGAAGCTCAATTGCACCAAACCCGCGAATACAGGAAGATGTGCGCCTACGCTTTCGCCATGCCGGAACATCAAACCAAAGAAGCGTCCGCACTCGGCGCCTTTCGGCCCATTCCCTACATGGGAGTGATTTGGGTTGTCGCCGAAGCTATGAAGTTGGGATTTCGCAACGGGCATCCAGACTGGTGCAACCTCGGCCAGGGCCAACCGGAAGTCGGCGAGATGGAAGGCGCTCCGCCGCGTCCATCGGAAATACAGATGGAGCCGGGCGACCACGCATATGGCCCGGTCGGCGGCACTGAGGAATTAAGACAAGCAGTAGCAGATCACTACAACCGACTTTATCGACAAGGCAAGAAGAGCAAGTACACCGTCGCAAACGTCAGCATCGCTTCGGGCGGGCGCCTCATGCTGTCGCGCCTGTTTGCGGCATTGGGCGAAGTGAATCTCGGTTATCAAGTTCCCGACTACACCGCTTACGAAGACATGATGGGCTATCACCAGCATCGCTTCACGCCCATCGTCATTCCCGCGCGCGAAGCGGACGGGTTCGTGATACCTGCCGA
The DNA here is from genome assembly GCA_036505595.1 of Pyrinomonadaceae bacterium. Taxonomy (GTDB): domain Bacteria; phylum Acidobacteriota; class Blastocatellia; order Pyrinomonadales; family Pyrinomonadaceae; genus UBA11740. The sequence continues at coordinate 294 of DASXTE010000015.1, read as the reverse complement.
CGTGCTTGAGAGCGTCGTGACCGGGCAAAATCTCGAAGCGTTCGTCTTGAGCAATCCTTGCAATCCCACCGGCAGCGTCGTGCGCGACGCAGAGTTAAAGAAGTACGTCGAGATCGCCAGAGAAAACGGAATGACTTTGGGGCTGGACGAGTTCTATTCGCACTTCATTTACGAGGCTGATGGTTCACCCGGTAAAGGGCCGGTGTCAGGCGCGGCTTACGTCGAGGATGTTGACCGCGATCCAGTGCTCTTGATTGATGGGCTGACGAAATCTTTTCGCTATCCTGGTTGGCG
>DASXTE010000014.1:0-21683 GCA_036505595.1 Pyrinomonadaceae bacterium | reverse complement strand
AAAGCCGGCGGCTGCACGGACACGAATAACAACGCGGCTGACTTCCTCGTGTCTACTCCGTTCCCACGCAACAGTTCGTCGCCGGCGAACAATTGCGCGGGAGGCGCGACTCCGGCTCTTTCGATCAATGACGTGAGCGTCGCCGAGGGCAACAGCGGCCCAACCACCGCAACCTTCACCGTCAGCCTGACGTCTGCGCCGCAAGGCACGGACGTAACGTTTGACATCGCCACACAGGACGGGACGGCGACCACTGCCAACAACGATTACGTCGCGAAATCTCTAACTGGCCAGGTTATCCCTGCTGGACAGACCACTTACACGTTCAGCGTAACCGTTAACGGCGATACCACGATCGAGCCCGACGAAACATTCTCGGTGAATGTCACCAACGTCGCTAGCGCAAGTGTCGCCGACGGCCAGGGCCTGGGCACGATCACTAACAACGACCAGCCGACGCTCTCGATCAGCAACGTAACCATGGTCGAGGGCAACTCTGGGCAAACAGCCTTCAACTTCACGGCCAGTCTCACTGGCGGAACCGCCCCGGTGGGTGGGGTTAACTTCACCATTAACACGGCTGACGGAACAATCAACCCCGCGACTGCCGGCAGTGATTATGTGGCTATCGTTAACGGTAGCGGCACGATCAGCCAGGGCAACACGTCAACGACGGTCACCGTCATGGTGAATGGTGACATGACGAATGAATCGGATGAAAGTTTCTTCGTCAATCTCAGCAACATCTCGGGCGCGAATCCCGGGGACACTCAGGGGCTCGGCACGATCACCAACGACGACACGCCCACGCTCAGCATCAATAACGTGACCGTCACTGAGGGAAACAGCGGGACGACAGCAGCCATGTTTACCGTCACGCTCTCTCCGGCCAGCAACCAGACGGTTACGGTTGACTATGCAACGGCAAACGGGACTGCCATCGGAACAATGACCGGAGGCACGGATTACCAATCAACCAGCGGGACCCTGACCTTCAATCCGTTGGAGACGAGCAAACCAATTAACGTGCTCGTCAACGGCGACACGACCAACGAAGCCATCTGTGAGACTTTCTTCGTCAATCTGAGCAACGCGATGAATGCAAACATTTCCGGCTCAGCCGGCTCGGGGCAGGGCGGAATAACCGATGACGATGGAACGAAGGTGGTCATCAGTCAGGTCTACGGCGGTGGTAACAACAGCGGCGCCCCTTATCGAAACGACTTCATTGAAATCTTTAACCGTGGAAATACGGCCGTCAGTCTAAATGGATGGTCAGTTCAGTACGCGTCCGACACCGGCACGACATGGTCCGTTACCAACCTGACCAATATTTCGCTCCAACCCGGGCAGTATTATCTGGTGCAGGAAGCAGGCGGAACAACGAATGGCGTGCCGCTGCCCACACCGGACGCGACTGGGACTATCGCGATGGCGGCTGGCGCCGGCAAGGTGGCTTTGGTCAACAGCACCACTGCCCTTTCCGGATCTTGTCCGTCGAGCGCGACCATAATTGACCTCGTCGGCTACGGCACAACCGCAAGCTGCTTCGAAGGCGCGGGTCGCGCTCCGGCTCCGAGCAACACTCTCTCCGATCAACGCGCATCGAGTGGCTGCATTGATACCGGCAATAACAACACTGACTTTGCCGCCGCGGCGCCAAACCCGCGCAATACTTCCTCGCCGACAAACACCTGTAGTTGCAGTACGAGTTACTCGTCGCTCTTGCTGTTTGCCGACATTCGAACTCAGACGTTGGCTAAACTTTTTATCGATCGTCCTCGAGCGTATTGCGCGGCTCCATGAGTTACTCATTGTTTCCGCCTGAAGAACCTCAGTTCAACCATGACGTGGTTCGCCCGTTTGTTTGTTTTGGAAACGGCTGGCAACTGATTAAGGAACAGTATTTTTTGTACGTGGGGCTGTGCGCGGTAATAGTCGTCGCCGTAAGCTGCATTCCCTTTACCGGCCTTTTGTGGGGCGCATGGATCGCCGGAATCTACTCTGCGATGTTGGGAAGAATGCGTGGCGAGTTGGCGACGTTTGGCGGCGCCGTGTCCACGGGTTTCGGTGTGTTTGGCCCGACAGTGGTCGTGGCTATTTTAGCGAACTTACCTTTCATTCCGTTTGGCGTCGGCATAAAACTAATTAGCGACTGGGTCGATCGCAGCGATGCCGTCTATTCAGGCGAACAAAGAACGCCGGATGACGTGCTCGTCTTACAGTTGGAGGCGTTTGCGGGCCTGATCGCCTTGTACATCGCCGCTTTTTTCATCAGCGGCTTCATCTTTCCATTCGCGTATCAATTAGTGGTTGACCGAAAAATGAAAGGTTGGGCGGCGGTTAAGCTGAGCGCGCGAGCTTCTCGCGCAAACTTTAGTGGAGTACTTGGTCTATTGTTAATCGAACTTGGGCTGGGCGCGGCAGGAGTCCTGGCATGCTGCTTCGGAGTCGTTTTTGTTATGCCGCTGACAAAGGCAGCTTGGGCAATCGCCTATCGCGATGTTTTCCCGCCACCGCCGGACAGTCAACCGGCGATCGCGCCGCCCCCACCTCCGCCACCGCCAGTATTCAGCACGGTCTAGCGAACAACCCCACCCAAGGGGCTTGACGCGCTGGCATACAGTCGCTTCCCCATGCGGCCTGAGAGATAAGCGAGTCGGCCGGCCTCGATCGCCAGTTTCATCGCCTCGGCCATCTTCGGGGGATCCTGGGCCTCGGCAATTGCAGTGTTCATCAGCACCGCATCCGCGCCGAGTTCCATCGCAATCGTCGCGTCGCTGGCGGTCCCGACGCCGGCGTCAACAATGATCGTGGCATCCGGAAGCTGTTCGCGCATGATGCGCAAGTTGGTTGGATTCTGCACGCCGAGACCTGATCCGATTGGCGCCGCAAGCGGCATCACTGCCGGACATCCGGCATCGAGAAGTTTTTTTGCGACGATCAAGTCATCAGTAAAGTACGGCAGCACGATGAAGCCTTCTTTGACGAGCGTACGCGCGGCTTCTAGTGTCTGTTCATTGTCAGGAAACAGCGTCGTCTGATCGCCGATGACTTCGAGCTTAATCCATTCCGTCGCGAGCGCTTCGCGCGCGAGACGAGCTGTGCGGATGGCTTCTTCAGCCGTATAGCAGCCCGCCGTGTTCGGGAGAATTTGCAACGCCGGATCGAGATGATCGAGAAACGATTCGCTGCTGTGATCCAGCGGCACGCGCCGCACGGCCACGGTGACCATCTCGGCGCCCGACGAACGATGCGCAGCCTTCATTTCATCGTAACTTCGATATTTTCCGGTGCCGATAATCAGGCGCGAGTTGAAAGCCTTGCCGGCGACTTTGAACTGATCGGTTAGAGCGGTTGCTGGTGTAGACATGAATGCTGACTTCCCTTTTCTGAATTATGAGTTGAATTTACACCCGTTATCGAATAACCAAAAATGCGCACATCTGTTCTCCTGCCTTCTGCCGCCCGTTTACTGCCTGCCTGACGTTGCCGCCGCCAACGAACTGAACGATCTCGACGCGGTCGCCATCCTTGATGCTCGTGCTCTCCCATTCGTCACGCCGGATGATTTGCCGGTTTACCTCAATCGCGATCCTTTGTGGCGCCAGTGACAACTTCTCGATTAATTCGCTCAGAGCGATGGATGATTGAGCGAATTCGCGTTGCTCACCATTAATTTGAATTTGCACGATTGTCCGAAAATTCAGGCGGGATGGATGACACGGCGCAACTCCGCCACTTCGCCGTCCGCATCGGCGCGAATCAGCACGGCCCCTCGGCCCGACTCGAAAGTCGGCAGCGTTATTGAAATCGCGGAGCGCCCAGCGCTATCTGTAGTTGAATAGGTCGACGATGGTTGAAACATGCTCCCCAGGACCTTCACCGTTATGTTCGCTCGCGCCACTGGATGAGGCTGCCCATCGGCCCGCTTCGTCACCTGGATTCTCAACGTAACCGATTCACCAGCCCGCAGTTGTTTCTCGTCGAGTATGGTTAACGTAAGCGCTTCCCCAGGTTGTTCACTAATCGAAAAACGCTCGGCGACCGCCTCGGGTGGTTGCGTTGCGGAAACGCTGCCAGCCGCGGCAGCCTGATCGACCTCGCTCGCGTCGCGAACGAGCGGCGCGACTTCTTCGGCTGCGCCAGCCCGCTCGCCCATCCGCTTCAATTCTTCAATTCTTCCTGCGTTGATCGCAGCGCAAATTAGTTTGTGTTGCCGTTGAAGTCTCTCGACCAGAGCGTTTTGATCGAATCCGCTCGCGATTAGATCGTCGTAAGGAGAGCGCTTGCTCGCGAGAATCGCGCCGCCTGTGTAGACGAGCGACAGAATAATCGGCGTCTGCAAACCTTTGTCTTCGGTCTGCACGTGATAGACCACGCCGTTGTGCTCAACGTCTGTGTTGTAGCCGGTAATCACCGTTCGTTCGTCTCTTGGGCGACCGCGCACTGACGCGACTCGTTCGCCTGCAAACCGGACGTTAGCACAGCGATTTTTACGGGGTCAATCACAGTGATTTGCCGCATGGAAATGCGCAGATCGCTAGCTTGACACCCCCCCGGCACGGCATTACGATGGAGCTTGTACAATGATTCTCAAGCAGCTATGAGCTTCAACCTGGTCGATTACCTGCCTGTGTTACTGATGTTCATCGTCGCCGCAGGTTTTGCCGCGACGATGGTCGGATTGTCGCAGCTCGTCGGCCAGCGAAAGCACACGCGCACCAAACTGATGCCTTACGAATGCGGCAAAGATCCCGTCGGTTCTGCGCGTGAACGGTTCTCAGTGAAGTTTTACCTCATCGCGATGCTTTTCATTCTGTTCGACATTGAAGTCATTTTCTTGATTCCGTGGGCCGTCGTTTTCAGGACTCTGTCGTCGCCGCAATATGGAATGAGGAACTTGATCTTTTTCGAAATGATTGTGTTTATTGCGTTGCTGGCAGCGGGTTTGATCTATGTAATCAAGAAAGGCGCGTTTGACTGGAGTCAGCGCGCACGGCGCGAAGCTGAGGCTGAAGCGCGATTGCTCGAGCAGACGCTTGACGCGCAGGCAAAAAGGAAGGCGGCTTAAGACTCATGGGTCTGGAAAATGTCATAGCTGAAGCGCTGCCTGAGGTGTTGACGACGCGCCTGGATTCGCTCATAAACTGGGCGCGCAAGTCTTCGCTGTGGCCGGCAACATTCGGCCTGGCGTGCTGCGCGATCGAGATGATGAACGCAACCAGCGGCAGAAACGATCTCGCGCGCTTCGGCTCGGAAGTGTTTCGCGCTTCGCCACGACAGGCGGACGTGATGATTGTTTCCGGCCGCGTGGCGAGGAAGATGGCACCGGTGCTGCGACGAATCTACGATCAGATGCCTGAGCCGAAGTGGGTCATCTCGATGGGCGCGTGCGCGACCTCAGGCGGGGTTTTCGACAACTACGCGATCGTGCAAGGCGTCGACAAGATCGTCCCGGTGGACGTTTACATCCCCGGCTGTCCGCCGCGACCAGAGATGCTGATTCATGCCGTCATCATGCTTCAGGAAAAAGTGATGAAGGAATCCGTGCGTGATCGCCGGGACGCTCCGGACGAAGAAGCGCGCGAAGCGATCACGCCCGGAACGTTGCCGGTTACTGATGGGTCAACGTTGCGAGAGCCGGGAAAAGGTCAGCCCCTGCCGTACACGATCGCGTCCACGCACGAGAAGCGTCGGTCGTTCTAACTTTGCGCAAAAGGGTTCAAACCATCAATGCCTGAACTTCAGCAGCCTGAACAGACCAGCGCGCAAGTTTCTGAACCAAAAGATCACCAAACGCCGTCGCAGATTGCGGCGGCGTTGCAGCGTGACCATCCGGAATGGGTCAGCGAAATCGTGAACGCACTCGGCGAGACGACTATCGTCGTTCCTCGCGAATATATCGTCGAGGCATGCAGCTTCCTCAAGACCGCGCCTGGCCTCAACTTCAATTTTCTTGCGGACGTGTGCGGGTTTGATCGCGGGCCTGAAGAAGAGCCGCGCTTTGAAGTGAACTATCATCTGTTCTCGACCACAAAGCATCATCGGCTCCGCTTAAAAGTCTTATTGAATGAAGAAGACACGCACGTGCCGACGGTGACCAGCGTCTGGCGCACCGCGAATTGGCACGAGCGCGAGACTTACGATTTGTTTGGGGTAATTTTCGACGGTCATCCCGATCTGCGCCGCATCCTTTTGCCCGACGATTGGCAGGGACACGCGCTAAGAAAGGATTTTCCGTTGCGAGGATATGAACCGTACAGCCTGACTTAAAAGTTTCGAGTTTAGAGTTTCGAGTTCCGAGTTAAGCGAACCCGAAACTCGAAACCCGAAACATGAGTGCAGTCGCCAACATTCCACCGCAGTTCGAGATCGTCGATCGGCCGCTCGACACGCAGATGACGATCTCGATGGGGCCGCAGCACCCTTCGACACATGGTGTGCTTCGTCTTGAGCTGGTCCTCGATGGCGAGATGGTCGTGAAAACGACGCCCGACATCGGTTATCTCCATACGGGCATGGAGAAGCTGTTCGAATATCGCAAATATCAACAGGGCATCGTCATCACCGACCGGATGGATTACCTGAACCCGCTCGGCAACAACCTCGCCTATGTGATGGCGGTCGAGAAGCTCCTGCAAATCGAAATCCCTGAGCGCGCGCAAACGATTCGCGTGCTGACGTGCGAATTGCAGCGCATTGCTTCGCACCTGGTGTGGCTGGGCACGCACGCGCTCGACATCGGCGCGATGACCGTTTTCTTTTACTGCTTCCGCGAGCGCGAGAAGATCATGAATCTGATCGAAGCCGCGTCCGGCGGCCGTCTGACACCTTCATATTTTCGCGTCGGTGGATTGATGATGGACTTACCGGCCGGCTTCGAACGGCGCGTGCAGCAGTTTCAAAACGACTTTCCGCATGCGCTCGATGAGTTCGATAAGCTCGTCACCGGCAACCGAATCTTTCAAAAGCGGACGCAAGGCGTGGGTTACATCTCGGCAGAAGATGCGATTGATTGGGGATTGTCCGGGCCAATCTTGCGCGGCAGCGGCATCGAGCTCGATATTCGCCGCGCGAATCCATATACCGGTTACGAAAATTACGACTTTGAGATTCCAGTCGAACATGATTGTGATGTCTGGGCTCGTTATCTCGTGCGCATGCGCGAGATGCGCCAGTCGCACAGGATCGTCCAGCAAGCGCTGTCCCGTCTGAAGCCCGGACCCGTGAAAGCTGACGCGCCGAAAGTCGTGCTGCCGGATCGCGAAGCGATGAAAACGCACATGGACGCATTGATTCATCACTTCCTGCTGGTGGCCGAAGGAGTGGATGTGCCACCGGGCGAGGTCTATCAACCGATTGAAGCTTCGAAGGGCGAACTTGGCGTTTACATAAAGTCGACGGGTGGGCCGAAGCCTGCGCGGGTGCATTTTCGCGGGCCAAGTTTCGTCAACCTGTCCGCGCTGCCGGACATGTCGCGTGGCTGCATGGTGGCGGACATCGTGGCGATTATCGGGTCGTTGGATATTGTCTTGGGAGAAATTGACAGATGAAACGGCCACAGATGAACACAGATTTCACAGATTAGAAAAAGGATTTATCTGTGCTGATCCGTGTCTATCTGTGGCTGAACTCGTGATGACAACCGAATTCGTCAACATCCAACCGCTTTATCAACCGGTGAATATGCCCGGTGAAATGGCGGTGTTTTCACCGGAAGTCGAAGCGGAAATCGATGGCCATCTGGCAAAGTATCCTTCGAGTCGCTCGGCGATTCTACCGCTGATGTTCATCGTGCAGCGCGAGCGCGGCTATCTCGATCCGCCGGGCGTGTCGTATCTCGCAAATCGGCTCAGTCTGCGCATCACGGACATCTGGGAAGTAGCGACGTTTTACTCGATGCTGCACACAAAGCCCATTGGCAAGTATCACATTCAGGTTTGCAAGACGCTTTCGTGCAAGCTGCTCGGCGCGCAGAAGATTACTGAACAGTGTTCGAAGAAACTGGGAATCAAAGTTGGCGAGACGACGCCGGATGGAAAGTTTTCGTTGGCTGAGGTTGAGTGTCTGGGCTCGTGCGGCACCGCGCCAATGTTTCAAGTTAATTTTGATTATCACGAGAACCTGACGACGGAGAAGGTCGATCAGATTCTTGAATCGTTGGAGTAAATCGTGAATCGTAAATCGTAAATAGACGCCACCATCTATTCACCATTTACGATTTACTATTCACCAGCAATGTTTATCGGCGCCATCGGTTGTGAGCCTCTTCAGCTTCGGCGAGTTCATCTCAAGAACTCGCGTTCGCTCGACGTGTATCGCCGCAACGGCGGATACGAAGCGATCAAGAAAGTGCTCGATTCGATGTCGCCGGACGATGTCATCAACGAAGTGAAGAAGTCTGCGTTGCGTGGACGTGGTGGCGCGGGATTTCCCACGGGAATGAAATGGAGCTTCGTTCCAAAAGATTCACCGAAACCCAAGTACGTCGTCTGCAACGCGGACGAGTCTGAGCCCGGCACGTTCAAGGATCGCTACCTGATGGAACGCGATCCGCATCTGCTGATCGAAGGCATGCTGATCGCGGCGTACGCGCTGGGCGCGAAGACGAATTACATCTACACGCGCGGCGAATACAAATACTTGATCGACATCATGGATGTGGCGCTTGATGAAGCGCGTGCGGCGGGACTACTCGGCAATAAGATTCTAGGCACTGATTTCTCCTGCGAGATTTACACGCACACGGGCGCGGGCGCTTACATCTGCGGCGAAGAGACTGCGCTGCTGAGTTCGCTGGAAGGTTTTCGCGGTCATCCGCGCATGAAGCCCCCCTTCCCCGCTGTTTCTGGTTTGTACGCATCACCGACGGTCGTCAACAACGTCGAGACGCTAACCGCCGTACCGGACATCATCAAGATGGGCGGCCAGTCTTATCAGAAGCTGGGAACGGAAAAGAGCGGCGGCACGAAACTCTGGTCGGTCTCAGGTCATGTCAATAGCCCGGGCGTGTACGAATTGCCGATGGGCTACGACGACATGGAAAAGTTTATCTTCGAAGATTGCGGCGGAATTTCGAACGGCAAGCAGTTGAAGGCAGTGATTCCCGGCGGCTCGTCAGTGTACATCATGCGCTCGGATCAAATCATCGGGAAAGATGTGCGCATGGATTACGAAGGGCTGGTCGCGGCGGGATCGATGGTCGGCTCAGGCGGTTTCATTGTGATGGATGAAACCGTCGATGTGTTTGAATCGACGAAGAACCTGACGGAGTTCTACAAGCACGAGTCATGCGGTTGGTGCACGCCTTGCCGCGAAGGCACCGATTGGCTTGTCAAGATTTTCAAGCGGATTGAAGCGGGCGACGGTCGCGAAGACGACATTCAATTGTTTCTCGACCTTTGCGACAACATCGAAGGCAAATCATTTTGTCCGCTGGGCGACGCGGCGGCGTGGCCAATCCAGTCGGCGATTAAGAGATTTCCGGAAGATTTTGAGAGGCGGATGAGAAAGAACAATTAACCACAGAGGACACAGAGGAAGAAATTATTAGTCAGCTAAGTAGTTGCATTTGGTTTTTCTCAAAATGTCTTCTCTGTGTCCTCTGTGGTAAATGGATCTGATGTCAACTGAACTAATCAAAGTAACCATCAACGGCGCGGACTTCCAAGTTCCGAAAGGTGCCCGCCTGATCGACGTGTGCCGCGAAAATCAATTCGACATTCCGTCGTTCTGTTATTACGCCGACCTGGCTTTGCAGGCGTCGTGCCGCATGTGCCTCGTGCGGATCGAGAAGATGCCGAAGTTGCAAACGTCCTGCACTATCATCTGCACCGACGGCATGGTCGTCACCACGCAGAGCGAAGAAATTCAGAAGGCGCAGCGCTCGATGCTCGAGTTTTTGCTTGTGAATCATCCGCTCGATTGTCCCGTATGCGATCGCGGGGGCGAGTGCGAATTGCAGGAGCAGACTTTCGACTGGGGCAACCTCGAAGAGCGCTTTACGGAGAAGAAAAACTACCATCCGGAAAAATATCTTTCGCCGATGGTCGCGAACGATCCGCAGCGCTGCATTCTCTGCAAGCGTTGCACGCGCGTGTGCGACGAGTGGATGGGCGAGCAGGCGATCGAAGCGGGAAATCGCGGCGCAAGCACGGTGATCGGCACATACGGCGACTGGCTGAACTGTTCGCAGTGCGGCAACTGCATCGAGGTCTGTCCGACGGGTACGCTGCTCGATGGCACTTATCGCCATCAGCACCGGCCGTGGGAGTTGAACCAAACAGTCTCAACCTGCACGTATTGCTCAGACGGTTGCCAGATGTCGCTCGGCTCGCGCGGAAACGAACTGGTGCGCATCGTCGCGCGCGATCGCTACGTCAACGGATTGAATGGGGAGTTCCTGTGCATCAAAGGTCGCTTCGGCCATCCGTTCGTCAATCACCCCGACCGCATCCGCACGCCGCTGATTCGCTACCAGAAAGGCGGCAAGCTGGTTCCGGCAACATGGGACGAAGCGCTTCGCTTTACAGCGCGCCGTTTGCGCGAAATCAAAGAAGCACACGGCGCGAATTCGATTGGTGTACTCGGCAGCCCGCGCCTGACTAACGAATCGCTCTACTCGCTGCGCAAACTAGCCACAGAAACGATTGGAACTGAGAACTACGCCGTGTCCGACAGGTTTTCGTTGAGGCCGTTCTTCGACAATCTTGGCGGGCCGCTCGCGACCCATCGCGACATTCGCTATGCGAAGACAATCGTGCTGATTGGCGGCGAGCCGGAAGAATTACAGCCGCTGACCGGCAAACAAATTCGCCAGGCTGTGCGCAACGGCAACGCTCAATTGATTCTCATCAATCGCGTGCGCATACGTTTGCGCGAACAAGCATCGCAGTTCATCCATCTTCGTCCCGGCACTGAAGATGCGGCGGTGCTCGCACTCGCAAACGCCGACGACCAACTGCTCGCCGCGCGCAAGATGGGCGTTGACGTCTCGGAAATCGAAACGGCGCGCAAGACAATCACCGAGACCGAAGGCAACGTCGTCATCATGTTTGGCGGCGAACTCAGCGCGGCCGCCCAGGCTATGGTCGCGCAAATGCCTTATCTGTTCGGTGGCGAAGGCCGACCCGTGCTGTTGCATCCGCTCCCGATTTACAACAACAGCATCGGCGCGCATGACATGCTGCGCGACGGTCGAAATTGCGCGGAATTGCTGCGCGACGAATCGGTCCGCGCGATGATTCTTGCCGGCACTCCGCTGTTACCGAACGTGGGCGGCGATGCGAATGGGCTCGTGCCGAACGGCGAATTCATACTTTTATGGGAGATGTTCCTTTCGGCAGTCAGCGAATTCGACCGCCAAGTGGATGTTGTCTTGCCGGCCGCTTCGTTTGCCGAAGTTGATGGCACGTTCACGAACAACGACGGATTTGTTCAGCGCGTACGCAAAGCGATTGAGCCCGTGCACCAATCGAAACCGGATTGGATGATTGCGGCTCAACTCGCGCGAGAGCTGGGCGTTGACATAGCGACTGAAATGTCACCGAGCGCAATCTTTCGCGAAATCGGCGAGCACGTTCCGGCGTATTCAGGCTTGCGCTACCCGGTGCTGAAAGACGAAAGCAAGCCGGTGCAGGTTAAGTATGAGATGGCGCCGCAACGCGATTTGTCGACCGAATTTCGGGCGATTCGCGAAGCCGTCGAGGCCATGGATGAAACTTCAAACAAAGAAGAGTTGACGCCGGGCGTCGGTCACGAATTGTTCAAGCTGGGAACGCTGACTGAGAAAGTGCCGCAGTTTCATTTGCTGGCGGCAGGCAATCCGAAACCGGAGAGTCTTCTGATTTCACCGCTGTATCAGATAACCATCGATGGCGATCTGAAGCGAGAACCGGCGGCAGCGTGAAGATTTGGAGTGCGGCAGCAAGCACCGGGATCCCCAGCGCGGCAGCCGTGCTGTGGTGTTCGTAGCGCGACGCCGCTCTGGATCTCAATGACCTATCCAGAGCGCCGTCGTTGGCGTACTCCAAATTAGTTGACTTATGGAAGATCTAAAACATCTCGGCCTCCTCATGATCGGCATCCTCGTCGCCTTCACAGTCGTGATGACGATGGTGGCGTACACGGTGCTCGCTGAACGACGCGTACTTGGATTTATTCAAGGCCGGCTCGGACCGAATCGAGTTGGGCCGGGCGGATTCCTGCAACCACTCGCCGATCTTCTGAAATTCATCTTCAAAGAAGACATCATCCCCGACAAATCGACGCGCTTTATCTATTTTCTCGCCCCGATCATCGCGACGACTGCCGCGCTGATGACGATGGTCGTTTACCCGTTCGGGCCGGATGTGAATCTGCCTGTGATTGGCACGATCAGATTGGTAATTGCGCGATTCGATGTGGCCTTGCTCTACGTTTTGGGCGTCACATCGGTTGGCGTCTACGGCATCGCTCTCGCCGGTTGGTCATCGAACAATAAATACAGCTTGATGGGCGGTCTGCGCTCTGCCGCTCAGATGATTTCATATGAACTGGCGCTGGGACTTGGGTTGATCGGTGTAGTGCTGCAATCAGGCACACTCGATCTTTACAGCATCGTCGAGCAGCAGGCAGGACACCTGGGCATCTCCGGTTGGAACATGATTTGGGTGCAGCCGCTTGGTTTCATCATCTATTTGATTGCGGCCATCGCGGAAACGAACCGCGTTCCGTTCGATCTTCCGGAAGCCGAAACCGAACTGGTGGCGGGCTTTCACACCGAGTACAGCGCGATGAAGTTCGCGCTGTTCTTTTTGGCCGAGTACGTCAACATGTTTACGGTTTCGATGTTGGCGACGACGCTTTTCCTGGGCGGCTGGAATGGCCCGTTCGTCCATCAACTGCCCTGGCTCGGCGTTTTTTATTTCCTCGGCAAAGTGATTCTGTTTCTCTTTCTGTACATCTGGTTGCGCGGGACACTGCCGCGCTTTCGTTTCGATCAGTTGATGAGTTTCGGCTGGAAGTATCTGGTGCCGGCGGCAATCATCAACATCGTGCTGACCGCGACGCTGCAATGGCTCGGTGCGTTCGATTACGTTGCTCGGTTTTTGAAAACGAGCACTGGTTGGGGAGGTTGAACTCACCGAGAAAGGCAATGCAAGCTCTGCTTTTCATCTTATTCGCGGGCTTGGCGATTGGTTGCGCGATCTCGATGGTGGCGCAGCGCAATCCGCTTTACAGCGCGATTTCTTTGATTGGCGTTTTCATTGCGCTGGCCTGCTTATATGTGACGCTCGCCGCGCCGTTTATCGCAGCGGTGCAAGTGATCGTATACGCCGGCGCCATCATGGTTCTGGTGGTGTTCGTCATCATGCTGCTGAACGTCGAAGAACCAGAGCGGCAGCCGATGCGCCTGCGGTCGCTGGTTCCCATCGCCGTCATGCTGGCAGCGGTTCTTTTTGCAGAAGCAGTATTCATTATCTATTTCGTGCAAGCGTCTCCGGCAACGCCGACCCGCAACGTCTCTGATGTTGGCCTAACAAGGTCGATTGGCGAGGGCCTGTTCACAACTTATCTGCTTCCGTTTGAGATCACATCGATTCTTTTGTTGATGGCGATTGTCGGAGCCATGACTTTGGCGCGCACGAGTGGTTTGCTGTCGTCGCGCGCGGCCGTGGTTCCCGGCGATCAAGTTTTCGCAAAGGAGATGCTCGACCGGCAGAAGTACGTTGACTTGCTGACGCCCGTAACGGCGCACTCGACCGAAGAAGCGAAGAGGTTGTTGGGCGTCGAAGACCAGGACCAAAGTCCAAAGCCCTAAGTCCGTTTTATGACACCGCAGCTTTCATGGTATCTGGCGCTCTCCGCCGTCTTGTTCACGATTGGCGTAGTCGGCGTGATGATCAAGCGCAACGTCATCTCGATGTTCATGTGCATTGAACTGATGCTGAATGCCGTGAACCTGACTTTCGTTGCGTTCTCGAGTTTCTTTCGCGATTTGTCAGGTCAGTTGTTCGTGTTCATCGTCATGACAGTCGCCGCCGCGGAAGCTGCGGTCGGATTAGGAATTATCATCGCGATCTTTCGTAATCGAGAGTCGCTCGATGTGGATGATGCGAGTACTTTGAAGCTTTGAGCAGTTAGCCGCGAGCAACCTGCGGCTCTGCCGCCTGATGTGCGGTAAGGCTCTGCCTTACCGGAAAACGCTTCGACACTTTTTTTTCTCTCTCGATTCGAGGCGCAGCCTCGAATCGAGAGATGGTTAGAGAAAGAGTTGACTACCGGAAGGCCAAAGGCCTTCCGCACATCAAGCGGCAGAGCCGCGATCGAAGCAGCGCAGTTAGTTTCTGATGGTCGAGAACAACTTCCTCAGTCTGATCATTTTCGCTCCGCTCGCCGGCGCGGTCATCAACTGGCTCGTCGGCCGGCGTCTGCGCAATGAGCGATTTATCGGCATCGTTGCGTGCGCTTCGGTCGGGCTGTCGACAATCATCGCGTTCTATCTCGCCTTCAATTCCAATGGCGCGCTGCGATCGACGCAGCCGATCATGGATCACCTTTGGACGTGGATTCAGGTTGGCAGATTTCGCGCAGACTTCGGACTGGCGATGGATCGCCTCAGCGGAATCTACGCGCTGTTCGTGACCTTCGTCGGATTTCTGATCCACGTTTTCGCCACCGGCTACATGCATGGCGACCGCGGCTACTACCGGTTCTTCGCCTACCTAAACCTTTTCATGTTCGCGATGCTGACGCTCGTGCTGGCGGACAACTTTCTGCTGATGTTCGTCGGGTGGGAAGGCGTTGGGCTTTGTTCTTACCTGCTGATCGGCTTTTATCTCGACAAAGACGAAGCTGCACCCGCGGCCAAGAAAGCTTTCATTGCTAATCGCGTCGGTGATTGGGGATTTGTGCTGGGCTTGATGCTGGTTTTTTTCCTGACCGGCTCGATCAGTTTCTTTGACAAGCCGACGCTTGGCGTTTCCAGCGCGCTCGCGACGATCGCATCGATGCCGATTGACGGCTTCGGCTGGCATGCGATCTTTGCCGGCGGAATTACTTCGGTTGCGGTTCTTCTTTTTATTGGCGCGACGGGCAAAAGCGCGCAGATTCCTCTGTTCGTATGGCTGCCGGACGCCATGGCTGGTCCGACGCCTGTGTCCGCGCTGATTCATGCCGCCACGATGGTCACGGCCGGCGTTTACATGGTCGTCCGCTGCTCAGCGATTTACACGCACGCGCCGACGGCAATGTTCATCGTCGCGGTCATCGGCGCCGCAACCGCTCTGTTCGCGGCCACGATTGGCCTGGCCCAGAACGACATCAAGAAGGTTCTCGCGTACTCAACGATTTCACAGCTTGGTTACATGTTTCTCGCCTGCGGCGTCGGCGCATTTGTCGCCGCAATTTTTCACGTGATGACGCACGCTTTCTTCAAAGCGCAACTCTTCCTCGGCTCAGGCTCAGTCATTCACGGCATGCATCACGAGCAGGACATGCGGCGCATGGGTGGGCTCAGAAAGTACATGCCGATCACCTGGATCACGATGTGCGCCGGATGGCTGGCAATTTGCGGCGTGCCGATTTTCGCCGGCTTCTTTTCAAAAGACGAGATTCTGTGGAAGACGTGGAGCGCGAGTTCATTTGTGCCGGCCGGTTTCAATAAGGCGCTGTGGTTCATCGGCGCGGTCACCGCATTGCTCACCGCCGTTTACATGACCCGACTGATGGTGATGACGTTCTGGAGCAACGAACGTTTCCGCGAAAAGACCCTCGCGCACGACCACGACCCGCACGATCACAACGTGGCCCACGAGCCGCGCGAATCGCCACCCTCAATGACGATTCCGCTAATTGTGCTCGCGATTCTTTCAACGCTTGGCGGTCTGGTGGGCGTACCGTACGCGCTGAGCTCACTGACCGGCGGCCATCCTGAGAACTATTTTGAGCGCAGGCTCGAACCCGTCGTCAGCCATGTGCGCGAAGCAACAAGGGCGGACGACGCAACTTCAGAAGTCCATTGGCAATCGCCGCCGCCGCAGCAAATCGACGGCAAGCCGGCATTTGGTCCGACTAAAGAAACCGCGAGCGCAGAACATGTTGCGAACGCTGCTGAATTGAACGAAGAGCGGCTATTCACTTTGGTTTCTGTCGCGATCGCTCTTGTCGGCATCGGCATCGGATGGGTCATGTTTCAGCGCCAGCCGCTGCGTCAGATGCCACGACTGCTCGAAAACAAGTATTACGTTGATGAGATTTATGATGCCACAATCATCAAGCCAGTCTTGGTTACGTCCCGTGAAGGCCTGTGGAAGATTTTCGATCTGGGCGTCATCGATGGGTTTCTGCACACGCTGGGGCGCACGATTGTCGATCTCGGCCGCACGTTTCGTTACATGCAGCTTGGTTTCGTGCGCGGCTACGCGGCAATCATTTTGGCCGGCGCGCTGATCGTCATTGGCTATTTTGTGTATCACGGCGCGCAGTTGTTGCAGTTGGTGAGGTGATTTGGAGTGCGCCGGCTTGACGGCGCCTTTTCATTCGTCGCGGAAACTTAAAAAAGCGGCGTCAAGCCGCCGCACTCCAAAATAGAAATGCAGAGCTATCTGCTCACAATTCTGATCCTTCTGCCCGTCATCGGTGCGGCGACGGCGCTTGTCTACAGCTTCACGCCGGGCGCGCGCGAATCGCACCATCGCTGGATTGCGTTCGGCTTCACGAGTGCGGTGTTCCTCGTTTCGCTTCTCCTGCTGAAAAGCACGGGCGGCGGCCTGCACGCGTTTCGTTTTGAAGAGAACTATTCGTGGATTGGATCAATCGGCGCGCGCTATCACCTTGGCGTTGACGGCATCAGTCTGTGGCTGGTGCTGTTGACGACGCTTTTGATGCCGATCTCGATTCTGTCGAGCTGGACCGCCATCACGAAACGTCAATCCACTTATTACGTGCTGATGCTGCTGCTCGAATCAGCGATGATTGGCGTGTTCGTGTCGCTTGACCTGCTGCTGTTCTATCTGTTTTTCGAAGCGTCGCTCGTCCCGATGTTTCTGCTCATCGGCGTTTGGGGCGGCGAACGGCGAATTTACGCCGCGGTCAAGTTCTTCATCTACACGGCGGTGGGCTCGCTGCTGATGCTGGTTGGCATCATTGCGCTATATTTCATTCATCAGCGCGCCACGGGCATCGGCACATTTGATTACGCCGTTCTGCTCGAGACGCTGCGAACTACGGCTGGCGTAATTTCGCCGCGCACAGAGTTCTGGCTGTTCCTCGCGTTTGCTCTCGCTTTTTGTATCAAGGTGCCGCTGTGGCCGCTGCACACCTGGCTGCCGGACGCGCACACTGAAGCGCCGACCGCAGGCTCGGTAATTCTTGCCGGCGTGCTGCTGAAGATGGGCACGTACGGATTACTGCGATTCAACTTTGGATTATTTCCAAACGCCTCGCGTCAGTTTGCGTGGATCATGATCACGCTCGCGGTCATCGGCATCATCTACGGTGCGCTCGTCGCAATGGTACAACCCGACGTGAAGCGACTGGTCGCGTATTCTTCGGTCAGCCACATGGGATTTGTCGTGCTCGGCTTGTTCTCGTTCACTGAGCAGGGCATGCAGGGCGCGCTTTATCAGATGCTGAATCACGGTGTCTCGACGGGCGCGCTGTTTCTCTTCGTCGGAATGATTTACGAGCGGCGCCACACGCGCATGATCAGCGACTTTGGCGGACTAGCGCGGCCGATGCCGTGGTTCTCTGCGCTCTTCGTGATCGCATCACTGTCATCGATTGGCCTGCCGTTTCTGAACGGGTTCGTCGGCGAGTTTTTGATCATGCTGGGCGCGTGGACATCTGTCGCCGTGCAACATGCGTGGATTGTCACGATGCTGGCGGGCACGGGCGTGATTTGGGCAGCGGTTTACATGCTTTGGATGTTGCAGCGCGTCGTGTTTGGCACTAAGACCAGCGAAGCAAACGCGAACCTGCCGGATTTGAATCTCCGCGAAGCCGCATTGATTCTGCCTCTGCTCTTTTTGATGTTTTTCATGGGAGTTTACCCGTCGCCGTTCTTGAGTCGCTCGCGCGACAGTATTGAAGCCGCGCGGCAAAGAATTACTTCGCAACAACCCACCCCGCCAGCGGAAGTGGCGAGAAAGTAGACTAACGGTTGCAATGACGACTTTATTTGCTCAACGTTTCCTGTTAATCGCCGCATGCGCCGTCGCGTTTGCGTTTTGCGTTTCGACAGCGCGAGCGCAGGACTCCACTGATCGAAAACCAACGTTCAAGTTGCAGTCGCTCGATGGCCGCGTGACGGACTTAGCGGAGCTGCGTGGCGACGTAGTGCTGATCTCATTCGGGGCGACGTGGTGCGCGCCGTGTAGCTCGGAGCTGCGCGCGCTGAACGAAATCCTCAGCGACTACAAAGACAAGCCGGTAAAGTTTTTCTGGGTAAGCATTGAGCGCCCCGAAGAAGTCACCAACTCGGCCCTGAAACGTTATGCAAAAGATCGCAAACTGAATTTTCCCGTCCTGCGTGATTCGAGCCAGGCAGTGTTTCTTCAGTTTTCGACGCGCGTGCGTTTGCCTATGATCGTGCTGCTCAACAAGGGCGGTGACGTTGATGCTCCGGTGCAGTTTGGCATGCGTTCGCCGCCGGATGCTTACAAGACTGATATTCGCGCGCGGCTGAACAAACTGTTGGCGGCAGAAACGGCGGCGGCAAAGTAAACAATGTTCCTGTTTCAAGTAGCCAATCCGGACGTTAATCTGACGCTTATTGCGCCGGAGCTAATTGTCGCCGTGGCGGGCGTCGTGGTGATGCTGGTCGATGCGTTCACGCATCGGCGGCAGAAACATGTGACCGCGGCGCTGTCAATTGTCGCTTTGCTTGCGGCCGCAGCCGCCTCGATTTGGCTGTGGATGCAATGGCCCGCGCGGCCGAGTGCCTTCAACGGCATGATTGTGCTCGACGAACTGCGTTTGAGCTTCACGCTGATCTTTCTGATTGTTTCAATTCTCACGATCCTTATCGCTACGATTTGGATCGACGGAGAAAATCTACCTGCCGGTGAATTCCACTCACTTCTTCTGTTCGCGACGAGCGGGATGATGTTGATGGCTTCGGCTGGCGACCTGGTAATTGTCTTTCTCGGACTCGAGATTCTGTCGATTGCGACTTACGTGCTCGCTGGTTTCAGGCGCAGTGACACCAGATCGAACGAGTCATCGCTGAAGTACTTCATTCTCGGCTCGTTCGCTTCCGCGTTTCTGCTTTACGGCATCGCTTTGATTTATGGCGCGACGGCGACCGGGCCGGATCAACCGGGCACAACGAACATCGCTCTCATCGCCGCGCGCGCGAATCAGTCGCTCTATCCGCCGCTTTTGTTCGCGGGCATTGCGATGCTCCTGGTTGGCTTCGGTTTCAAAATCGCCACGGCGCCGTTCCACGTGTGGACGCCCGACGTTTACGAAGGCGCCCCGACGCCAGTCACTGCTTTCATGGCCGCGGGGCCGAAGGCCGCCGGATTCGCTTCGTTCATGCGCGTCTTTCTGTTTGGGTTTCCCATCGTTACCGCCGCTGCGGGCACGGCTGGCTACGCTCACAGGACCTGGGTAGGCGCCCTCGCGATCATGGCGGCGCTCACCATGTCGATCGGCAACGTCGTCGCCATCGTGCAAAACAACGTCAAGCGGATGCTGGCGTATTCGTCGATCGCGCATGCCGGGTACGCGCTGGTAGGTTTTGTCGCCGCGGGCGCGGCGGCCGATCCGGCACAAAGAAGCGCGGCGCTAACTTCCGTCGTGTTCTACCTTTTGACTTACGCTGTCATGAACATGGGCGCGTTTGCCATCATCACGATCATCGCGCGCAAGGATGATCAGCGAAACAATGTCGAAGACTACAACGGCATTGGCTTCAGCTCGCCTGTGCTCGCCTTTTCCCTTTCGGTTTTTCTGTTGAGCTTGCTGGGCATGCCGCTGACCGCCGGCTTCATGGGAAAGATTATGGTCTTCAGCGCGGCAGTGAATCAGGGATATGTCTGGCTGGTTGTGCTTGGCGTTCTCAACACCGCAGTCTCGGCTTATTACTATCTGCGTTTGATTATCGTGATGTTCTTCCGCGAACAAAACGCAGCGTGGGAAGCGCCACGCATTCCCGCGAGCCTCGCAGTGGCTTTGGTTCTGACAATCTTCGGTGTTTTCTATCTCGGACTTTTCCCCGGGCGGGTGATTAGCGCCTTCAGCCCCAAGCCCAGTATCTCCGTCTCAGTTCGCTAACATGCGTAAATCGGCGAACGAACTCGCGGCCGAAATCGAAGCCACGATGGGCGAGAGCTGGCTGCCTCGAGTGTATCGTGACCGGATCATGGAGATGCGCACACGCTCATACGAATTTCCCGCTCTGCCCAAAAACGCGACACCGCATATTCATCACACGCTTCTTGGGATTGAATTGAAAGTCGGCAGGCGAAGGATGCTGTGTCCTGACCTGGCGACCGCGCGTTATCTCTCGGTGTTTGCGCGCATCGGTTCAAAGGCGGTGGCCATTCCCTACGACATCACCAAGATTTCGCAAGTGGCCGATGAACTGGAAAGCTCCTGGCACCGCATGTTGCTGCTGGCCGATCAAGGCGGGAGCGCCCAGTCTTTTCGCGGACGTTTGCGACGGCTGCTGATCGACAGAGTTCGCAATCAAATCGCAAAGGCGGGCGCGGGCGCCGCCGCTCCCGAATTCTCGCGAACTACAAAACAGCGTCAGCGATGATATAATTTGCCTTCGAACAACTCATGGAGCAGAACCTACAGCAAGTCCATCCGGAACAAACAACGCCCGCAGAAGCGGTTGAAGCGCTGCCTTTCCCTTTCAATCAGCAAACGTTCTGTCGCTACGAATCGATTGAAAAGACCATCGATGCAGCGCGCGTGCTAATCGTCGACAATCTTCTGCGTGACACGGACGACTTGTCCGAAGTCGCGCGCCACGACTGGGGCAAGGAGATTAATGCGGAGCTGAAGCGCGAGCGCGAAATTGCCTCGCTCGCCCTGCAAAATATCATCACCAACGTGCAGAGGCTGGTGAAAGAGCCAACCAGTAAGATTGCGCACGTCACCGAACTGGCCGAAGCTGCTGAGGAGTTCAAGCCTGAGGCGATCGTCCTCAGCGGCACGCTTCGAGACTTTGATTATTACCGGCCCGAAATTCTTGATAACTTCTCGGCCTTCGTTAAGGCGACGCGCATGCCTGTGCTGGGCATTTGCGGCGGTCACCAGTTGATCGGCCTGAGTTTCGGCGCCCGAGTGGTGACGCTCGATCAGCATCCACAGGACGAGCGCCGAACTGATCGGGTCACTGAATATCAGTATCGCTTCGTTCGGATCATCGAGCCGGATGATCCGATCTTTGCGGGCATGGATAATCCCGAATCGCGACGTTGGCATGACTACACGCGCGAAGGCCGCATCCTGCGCGTCTGGCAGAATCACGGCCTGCAACTCGATCGCGTGCCCGATGGATTCACACTGCTGGCGACTTCATATCTCTGCCGCAATCAAATGATGGCCAAGCACTCTGACGGTCAGATGATTTATTCGGTGCAGTTCCACCTTGAGAAATCCTTCGAAGACTGGCAAAAGAACCCGACACGTTGGGAACATCCGAACGAGTCGCGCGATGGGCGGATTTTGTTCGAGAATTTCCT
>DASXTE010000013.1:0-12468 GCA_036505595.1 Pyrinomonadaceae bacterium | reverse complement strand
TCGTCGACGTACCTGCTCGCGAGTTCCGCCGCGATGGCCTGCGTCGTCTTTGGATCGCGGCCGCGATAGGTGATGTTGAATGCATTCGTGATGTCGTTGCGGCTGGTGTTGATTTCGACCTTAATCCCTTTGCGCATCTCGTCGATGATCACTTCCATCGCTTCGCCGCGACGGCGCTCTTCCTTGTACAGGTCGTACTTTTCAACCAGCGGTTGCAGCGAGCTGCGGCTGGTGACGACTTGCGAGATGCTGGCGAGTTCGCGCGTGAGCGTCTCTTCCGTAATCATCGGCACGACTGAGTTCGGCAGCGTCGAAGCCTTGACGACAATCAGCGTGGACGACTCGTAAATGTCCGGCAGACGAAACACGACGAAGGCGATGGCCAACCCGATCGCGAGCATCGGCAGAATGATCATCCATTTGCGCTTCAGCGCGATGCGCGCGTACTCGCTCAGTTTGCGCGTTCGAAATTCAACACTCATGTTCGCTCCTCATCGTTACGTTTAGAGTCGGGCTACTGCCCGACACAGCGGGCGGTAGCCCGCTGCTAAACGGACAACAATCTTTACAAAGTCGCCAATGCCTTTCGCGCTTCGTCGGCTTCGGGGAAAGGCGCTTTCTCGCTCAAACGCAACGCATTTTCGATCTCGCGCCGGGCGGCGGCCTTTTCGCCTTTCGCAGCTAATGCGGCCCCCAAATGATAGTGATAGGTCGGCGAGGGCGTGCTGTTGTTTCTGCGAGCGGCAATTTCATCGACGCTCACAGCTTTCTTGAGCTGCTCAGTGGCCGCGCCGTACAAACCTTTCTTGTAGTAGACCCAACCCAACGTATCGACGAAGCTCGAGACCTCTGGATTCGCCTGCACCGCGCTTTGCGCCAGACGCACGGCTTCGTCCAGGTTGCCCTTGCCGTACAACGCGTAAAGCCACGCCAGATTGTTCGCGGCGAAAATCGAGTTCTGATCTATCGCCAGCGCCTTGCGGTAGTTTTCGATCGCGGCGTCGATGTTCTGCTGATTCATCTCCAGCATGCCGATCAACGTGTAGATCGCGGGGTTGTCCGGCTGGCGCTCGACGATTCGGCGGTACTCTTCAATCGCGCGCTGTTGCTGGTTGGTGTTGACGAACAGGGCAGCCAGAGCGGAGTAAGAAGCGAGATAGTTCGCGTCGATTTCCAGTGACTTCCGAAACTCCGCCTCCGCGCCTTGCGCGTTCATCTCAAAGCCGTAGACGCGGCCTTTGAGAAAATGAAGCGAAGCATTGGTCGGCTGCGCCGCGATGGCTTGATCGATCCGCGCGTGGGCCAAGTCAGTTCGCTTTTGCGCCGCATAAATGTTTGTAAGGCCACGCAGCGCATTGAAGTTCGCGCCATCGACCGCCAGCGCGTTGTCGAAGAAACCAATCGCTTCGTCGGTCTTGCCTTCGGCGAGCGATACCATCGCCAGGTCAACGTAAATGTCAGCGCTGCTCGGCGCGACATCGTGCGCGGCGAGAAAGTCCTGCCGCGCAGTTTTCGTGTCGCGCAGTTGCAAAGCCGCGGAGCCGTGCGCGATTAGAGTTTTGGCTTTCAATTCGGCCAGCATCTGCGGCGAGTTGTCGCGATCGGGAGCAGCTTTTGTCAGCCGATCCTGAAGCTGTGCCGCCAACTGCATCGCCGACTTCGCGTCGCCGCTGGCAAGATTGATTTGCACTTCCATCAATTTCGCGGGCAGGTAATCGGGGTAGTTGCGCGACAGGTCGCCGGCGAACACACGCGCCTGCTCGATTTGGCCAAGGCGGAAATTTGCTTCCGCCATGAAGAACAGTCCGGCGCGCGAATTCGGTTCCTGCCGCAGCACTTCGCGCAAGTCTTCGACGGCGACCTTCAGATCGTTTGGCTGCCCGGCCTGCATTCCGATGCGTGCGCGCAGAATCAACGCCTGGCGATCCTTCGCGTCGGTCTTCAAGACTGATTCGACCTCGTTTTTCGCGCCCGCGAGGTCGCCACGGTTTAGCATGATCTCGGCGAGGCGATAGTGCGCTTGCGTGTAATCGGGCGACTTCGCGATCACTTCTTTGTAGATCGCGATCGCTTCATCCAGACGACCAACCGAGGAATAGAAATCGCCGAGCACCGAACGGCCTTCAGCTTTGTCCTTGTCGAGCTCCGCCAGGGCTTTGTAAGCAACTTCCGCTTTGTCGAACTGCTTGTTGACCAGATAGAAACTCGCGAGAATGAATTGCGCTTCGCGATTGTTCGGCTCGGCCTGAACCGCTTTTTGAAACTCAGCTTCAGCGGCCTCGGAACGCTGCGCGCTGACCAGGAACTTTCCGTATTCGTAGTGCGCCATCGCTCCCGACCCGTCGGGACTGACGGAAATCGCGCGCTGATAAGTCGCTTCGGCCGTAGCAATGTCGTTCGTCAGCACATAGAACCGCGCGAGACTCAGATACGACTCGACGCGCTTCGGATTAAGTTCGACCGCGTGATTCAGCTCGGCGAAGGCTTCCTGCTTCTTGTCCTGCGCAAACAGAACTGAGCCCATCAGGATGTGGCCTTCAATGTGGTTGGGATCTTTTTCGAGAACTTCTTTCGCCAGACGTTCGGCTTCACCGAGAGCCGCCGGCGACTGCTTGCTGCCAACAAGGTAGTAGTTGCCGAGCTTCACGCGCACATCCAAATTGTTCGCGTCGAGCGCCGCGGTCTGTCGCATCTCGTCGAATGCTTCCTGATAACGCTGCAAACCTTCGTAAGCGTTCGCCAAGCCCCAGTGCGCGTCGGCAAGCTTCTCGTCGATTTGCAGAGCACTGCGAAATTCCAGCGCGGCTTCCTGAAACTTTTTGTCTTTCAGGAGCTCTTGCCCACGGGCGACGTGTTGAGCTTTGGCTTTTTCCGGCGTAGTGCACGCGCTGAAGGTCAGCGCGGCGGCGAGCAGGACGAGAAACAGAGGAAGGACGTAGAACTTGCGGCGGCACTCTCGATTTTTCATTACGGTCTCCGTGAAATCCCGACACGTCGGGATTCGGGCTAGTTCGCTCAAGGGTTATCTTTCCGCAACGGGCAATGTCGCTGGAAAGGCCGTTTGAGCGAGTTGTTGAAGGTGTCAAAAAACGTCACTCGCGCACGAGCGAGTTACAAGTAAGAAAGAGATAATCAGGAGTCGATTTCAGGAAATTTGAGGCGGCTCTGCTGCTAATTCGGAACGAATGCCGGCAATTCCGGCGCGGCTTGCGAGGCCATGTCAACGGCCGTCTTCTCAGCCTCTTCTTTCGAATCGCCCAGCGGCACCATGATGCGGACCATCGCGCCGTCGGAGCGGCGGCGGCGAACGCTGTCGATCACGGTGTAAATCTTGCCCCAGTATTCGCTCGCTAAAGCGCGGCCGCGGCCTTCGTACCAATAGAGCATCAGCGCGCGATCGTTGCCGTTCTGGATCACGTATCGATTCGCTTCGAACGCCGGTCGACCCGCGGGAGTAATCGTAATCCGGCCGCCATCGGTCATGATCCACCCTGAACCTGGCAGGCAGTTCAACGGACTATGATAAGTCGCGCCCGTGCGTTGCGAAGCGTAGTAGCCAACGTAGAACGAAGCGGCGCGGCCGTCGTTCGATTTGTAATTGCGCGACACGTAATCATCGGCACGCAAAACCTTTTCCGTCTCAGCATCGAACCGAGTGTCGGCCCCGTTTTGCCGCCACTGGCCAACTTGAGAAGGAAAGTCTTTTAAGGGCCGCCGCGAAACCTTCGCTTCACCGGCGCGTTCCCATGCGTTGATGATTCCGCCGCCGAGCAGGAGCACGACGAGCAGTATCCAGAATCGTTTTGAATTCGATTTCGACATCTTAGCTTCGCACTTCGTTTAGAGTTGGCTTCTTGCCCGATAAATCGGGCTGACTGCGCAGCCGCGTCGCTCCCGAACCTTTGAAGAGCCGTGGCGTTTTGTCGATCATCCAACCGGTCGCGAACAGCAGCCCGGCGGCAACCAAATAGATGACCCAACCCGAGAACGAGTGAAAGAATCCATCGGCGACTTTCGTCCCGTAGTAATGGGCCAATACGCCCGTGCCGCTGACGCGCGCAGCGTTCGTCAAAATTGCGATGGGAACCGCGGCGGCAACCAGAATTACGGACCGCCAGAACGCAAATTGTCCGACAAACTTCAGTTTGTCGCTGATTGGTGGGGGATTCTTGCGGCCAGGCGACGACAAACTAAAGTTTGTCGGACTCGTCGGACTCTTTGGTCGCGTGAAGTACGCATAGACTACGGCCAACGTGACGAGCGTCATCAGCGAACGAATTCCGCTACACGCTTCGACGACCGCGAGACGCTTCGGCTCTTTCGCCCCCAGCGGCATCAACTCAATCACGTTTCCCTGGCGCAGCACGGGAATCTCGAAAAATGACATCGCCGAAACTGCGCACTTGGACGCGAAAAGCTGCAAAGGAAAAGCGATGCGGTTGAAGATGATTTGCGGAATTGGAATCGCCAGCGCGAGCAACAACAGCGGCACCGCCACAGTTCGCATAATTCGAAAACCAAAGAAGTAAATCGAGATGCCAATCAGCATCACGACGAGAGAGGCGCGCTGCACAAACAACTCAGCGCCTGCGGTTCCGGCCCAAAGCGCGAACAACGAAGCGCCTACTAACGAACCGGCGGTCCAAATCGCTACCGTGGTTTGCTGCTCGGTAAATCTTTTGCGCTCCTGCCAAATGATGAAGACGATGATGAATGGAATAAGCAGCCCGTGCGAATAATTCTCGTCGCTCCACCAATCGCGGCCCAGCTTTACCAGCACAGTGAAATAGACAAACACCAGCGCAGCGGCGATGGCCAGAGGCTTATAGAATTTTTGCGGGGTGGCGACACTCATGTGGTCGGTTCGTGCTTGGCGAGCGAGGGGCAATCTCGGTCAGCGAAGCCTTTTTGTGGTGCGGGCCGGGAAATAAGGGCCGCAGGCCGAAGGAAACGAACGTCCTGCAGCCGCAATGTCCGGGCCCACCAAAGGGAAGAAATGGCCAATCCGCGGGGCATTCCGAACAACTCTTGGCCGGAATTCTAAAAATAGAATGACAAATTGAGTCAGTCGCGGGTGAAAGTCTCCGGCGAGTTCAGAACTGGCGCCACGCGAGATACCTGCCCGACGAGCGAAACGTCATGTCGTATTCCTTACCGCCGGCCGTCGCCAGGTTTCTCAGCGTGTCCGTGTCGTCTCCGAACGAGGCGCCGAAAATCTCGTCACCCATTTGCAAGAACGAAGGGTCGCGCGTGATGACGTACGCGTAACCAAACGCATGATGAATCGTTCCGTTTAGGTGCCGGACGCCACGGATGACGTTTGCGTCTCCATTCGTTAGCCGGTCGCCCGAACCTCGTTCGTAGGCGCGCGGATTCGCAACATTGCCGCCGCCCCAGAAGTACCAGATGCCCCGCCAGCGATACTGGGGCATGTCCGAGACGGTCTCGTTTCCTCGATACGCGTCGCGATAGAGATGCCGGCACGCGCGCGTAATTTGGTCGCGCAGATTTGCTTTGACCGCTACGTTCTTCGTCAGTTGATGCAGAAGGATCGCGCTCTCGAGATACAGTCCCACCATGAATGGCTGCTCGGTGTTGCGATGTCTCTCAGTTGCGGCAGAGCCGACGTCGGCATCCCAGCGCCACGAACCATCCGGCTTCTGTAGTCGCCCAAAAAATTTGACGGCGACGTCTTCGGTGTCCGCAAGCAGCGTCGCGCGTTTTCGCGCGCCGTCAGTTGCGACACCGTTGGCGGATTTCAGAGTGCCGTCTGCATACAGCGGATAACGATCGGGCAATACGCGGGCGAGCATCACTGCATACAGTTGCGCGTATCCATCTTCACGGATGTCGTAATAGAGCGTCGCGTCGTCGCGATGGCGCTTCAGCCAGTTGTCGAAGGTCGCGCGGACTTCGCGATAAAGGTAATCCCAATACTCTGGCTTTCCGTCGAGTGCGCGCAGCATCAATCCGGCGAAAGCCTGTGACCGCGGCTGCAAGTGATTTGGTCCTTCGGTGACTCTGCCAAAATCTATGTAGGGCGAGCCCCACAACGAATCGGCGATCTTGCGCGCGTACCCGAGGAACGCCGTGTCTCCGGTGCGGTAGTAGTTGATGTATTCGACCAGCGCCGTGTCGTAGTAAGTCGCGCGGAGAAAGTGATCGTAATTCCACGACGCCTGCTGCGCGTCGCGGTGATAAGTGTCAGCCTTAGCGTTACTGACTGCCGCGAATCTCCACGGCGCGGTCAGTGTTAGTCGCGTGTCCGACTGGATGGATGCGACCTTCACTTCGCGATCAGTGTTGCCCTCGCGTATGCGCAACCAACCGTCATAGAACGGAGCCGGGCCAGACGGATCAACTTCCGTCATGAAGCGCGTGCCGAAGCCGGTGACTACCCGACCATTCGGCACGATGCTGACAACGCCCGTCAAAATGCGCGGCGCGATCTTTGGGGCTTCGCGACCCTGGGCCTGGCCTTGCTCAATCTGCGTCGAGTCAAACCACGCAAACGGATTCAGGCGGCTGTTGGCCTTCAATTGTGGCCCGCAAATGAAGGCGACTTCCTCGCTCGAGTAGCTGACCAGTTCCCCTTTGATTTTTGCCGGCGCCGTGGTCGTCGAATCCGAGCCTTGAGCACGCCGCGGCCTGGTCTGGTTTTGCGCGCCGAGGCGCGCATGCGCCGCGATGACCAGCCCGACGACGCACGCAAAAACTCCGAGAACTGCGATCTTGTGCCGCATTTAACAAAAATAGGGCGAATTCGCGGTTTATTCTATTCCGGGGAGGGTCGCTTTGTGCGATGATGTTTGTGGCAGCAACGCCCCACCGCCTGCACAAGCCTCGACGGCCTTCCCACCTTTTCCCGAAACTACGATGAAAGTTCTGAGCATTATCGAAGCAACGACCGTAACCGGCCCGGCCAAGAACCTGCTCAATTTTTGCCGGCTGACGCAGTCACCGGAATTTGCGGCTGACGGAAAACCGCCCGTCGAAGTGTCCATCGTGACGTTTCATCGCGGTTCTGACAATTCGCAGCATTCATCGCCCAACGCCTTCGTCAAAACCGCCCACGAGATGGGCATCGCTGTCGATGTCATCACCGAACGTTTCCGCTTCGATCCTTCCGTCGTAAAGCAATTGCGCGCCATCGTCGCGCAACGTGCACCCGATGTTATTCAAACACACATGATCAAGTCGCACTTCCTCGTGAAGCTTGCCGGACTTGGAAAACGACACCCGTGGATTGCTTATCACCACGGCTACACGAGCACTGATCGGAAGATGCTTGCGTACAATCAGCTCAATCGTTGGTCTTTGCCGTCAGCCGATCGTGTCATCACGGTGTGCGAGGCCTTTGCGAAACGACTTTCGCGCGCAGGCGTGCGCCCGACACGGATCAGCGTCTGTCACAACTCCGTCGAGGCGCCTCGGAGAGTATCGACAGACGAGCGGCAAGCGTTGCGAAACAAATTTCGAATCGCTGACGACAAATGTGTGATCATTTCCGTCGGTCGTCTGTCGCGTGAGAAAGGGCAGGAAGATCTCCTGCACGCGATCGCTCTGCTGCGCGAAATGGATCCGACGTTGAGATTCAAACTGCTTCTGATTGGCGACGGGCCTGAGCGTGAACAGCTTGAAACCATTGCGAACGATCTCAGACTGAACGAAGACATCGTGTTCGTTGGCCAACTGTCAGACGTCGCACCGTTCTACGCGATAGCTGATGTCTTTGCGCTGCCATCGCACAGCGAAGGATCGCCGAATGCTTTGCTGGAAGCGATGGCCGCCGGAGTTCCGGTGGTCGCGACCGCTGTCGGTGGCGTACCGGAAATCGCTACCTCGGGCGAAACCGCGCTGCTCGTTCCGCCGCGAGACGCGCACGAATTTGCTGATGCATTGCGCACAATTCTCAGCCAGCCAGATTTGGCCGAAAAGCTGAGAACAGATGCATCCGCCCGCGTTCTTGAGTTTTCTCCCGAGGCTCACGCGCGAAGGCTGATCCGAATCTATCAAGACGTTACAGAACCGCGACCAATAGGGAGTGGCTCCCGAAATCAACCTTGTCTCAATGATCCCGTCGCTATCGCTCCGGGTTCTGACGCTTCCGCATAATGCCGCGCGTCTCAGTAATCATCCCGCTTTTCAACAAAGCGCCGTTCATCGGCCGGGCGCTTCAGTCTGTTGCGGCGCAAACATTTGCAGACTCCGAAGTGATCGTCGTTGACGATGGCTCGACGGACGGTGGTGCGAAAATTGTCGAACAGTTCAACGACGCGCGAGTCCGGCTGATCAAGCAGCAGAACGCCGGCCCGGGCGCGGCGCGCAACCGGGGACTGGCGGAAGCGCAGGGCGAATTGATTGCGTTTCTCGATGCTGATGACGAATGGCTGCCCGAGTTTCTGGCTGACGGTGTTCGTTTGCTCGACGAGGGCCAATCAAATGCCCCGGCAGTTGTCTCCGGTTACGTCGAGTTTCCCGACGGACTTTCGCGCGAAGAGATGTGGCGCAGACGAGGACTGCGTGATGGACTGATGCGATTGGATGCCGATACAGATCCGAAGCTCGCGGTTGCTCTGCTTGCTTACATGACACCGTGCACGACCGTCGCGCGCGCAGACGTTCTACGCAAGCTCGGCGGGTTTTACGAACGGGACCGTTGCGCTTATGGCGAGGACGCGCACCTTTGGCTGAAGCTGCTACTAAACGAAAGCGTGATCGTCAATCTGAAGCCGCTGGCGCGCATTCACTTCGAGGCTTCAGGCACGGCGCAAACTCGTCGCAGCGTTCGTCCCATCGAACCTTTCCTGATTGACTCGAGTGAAATTGAAGCGAATTGTCCGCCGCATTTGCACGAGTTGCTGTCGCGCGTGCTGGCCATTCGCGCATTCAAAACCGCCTGCATGCTTGGGTACTGGGGGCGTTGGCGCGAAGCACGCGACCTCGTCGCTCGCTTCCGCACATCGCGCGCGTGGCGGCTTCCTTACTTCGCGTCTTCGCTGGTTTGCCGCACTCCGTTGGGCGCCGCCATTGGTAAGGTCAGTCGAATGACTATCGGATAGCGCATCGAGTTTATGACCAATCTGGGGAATACAAAGCTGGCGATTAAGCAGTCGTTAACCTGGGCGCGCCTCAACGGCAGTCTGAACGATGCCGTGCTTTTCACTTTCGATGATGGCCCTCACCCGTACTCGACTCCCGTCGTTTTGGAGTTACTCAAGCAGTATAATGCCAGGGCGATTTTCTTCATTGTCGGCGCTCGCATCCAACGCGCGCCGCACCTCTTGAAAACGATTCTCGATGAAGGCCATGCGCTTGGAAACCATTCCTATACGCATCCGCTGGAAAAGCAGCATTGGTTAGGTGCATATGTGCGAGACTTGTTGAGGTGTCAACAGGCGATCGAAGACTTGACTCGCCACCGCCCAAGGTTCTTTCGCCCACCACTCGGAACCTTCTCGCTGACAAGCCTTGCAGCTCCGCGACTGATCGGCCTTAGGACGGTGCTCTGGTCGGCGAGCGCTAATGATTGGGGATTGAAAAGTTCGACCCAAGCGCGTGCGGCTGCGGATGCTCTCAGTGAAAAACTGCTTCAGAAACCGAACCGTAACGATATCGTGCTGATGCACGACGACCACCCTTATATCGGCCAGATACTCGAAACGCTGCTTCCGAAACTTGCAGCACAGAGATGCAACTTCTCCTCAGCTCTGGATTCAGTTAGCCGCTAAACTCTGCCGGATTGTTAGCCAATGGGACATCGTCCAACGACAATTCAGATTAAGCGCTGCCGCGATCATATCGAAATTGCCAGTATTCTGCGGCGCGATTATTTCGACGACCCTATTCCGCGTCTCGGCGATAACGTAATTCAGACATTCGCCCGCCAATGGGTCGCCAGTCGAAGAGAAATGTACTTACTGACGGCTGACGTGGATGGGAACTACGCCGGCTTTGTATTCGGACATACGCTTGGCCCGCGATTCTGGCGATCGTTCGCGCGTGAGCATCCGATCCATTTTCCGGCATTGGCCTGGGCGGCGTTACGCATGAAGCTGGACGAAAAAGTTAAGCGCCCATTCGGACATCAAACGAAGATATTGAAAAATGGTTTGGAGGCGCAAATTCGCGACTTGGAAATTTCAACTGTCGCGCAGCCATTCTCGTGGGCTCCCGCCGGTAGTGGTGCGGGGATTATTCCTCTGGTCTTTGTTCGGTCAGATTACAGAGGCGCTGGTCTTGCAGTGCAGCTTCTAGAAGAAGTGTCGCGAGAGATGTTTCGCGATGGAGCGAGCGTCGTTGAGGCGCACATAGACCTACATAACCTGTCGTCCGTACGCGCTTTCTGTAAGGCAGGATTTCAAGTCTATCTTACAACTACCGAAGATTTCCTGGCTCAAAAGTTCGCTGAAGCAAACTCAAAATGATGGATCGAAGTAAATCCGGTGCTTATCAGCTCTCTGTTTTGAACCTTCCGGCAGAATGGGATGATTCGCGTCTCAGAAGTAGTTGGGCCGAACTAACTGAGAAATCGCAGAACATCAATGCCCTCTACAATTCTTCGGTTTGGTTCGATTTGCTGCGAGCAAGACATAAGCCGGAAGACTTGGCAATCGCAGTGGCTCGAGACGCCTCAGGCGCGCTTGTCGGTATCGCTCCAATCCTTTTTAAGGATCATCCTTTTCAGTACTACGTGTCCAGATATCCGATAATTACACGCCACCTAAAAGCGGCACATGTCCTGGGAAGTGTGCCAATGTTCCCAACCGATTCACAAGTCTACACGCAATTGGTCGATGCCCTTCTCACTGTAAATGTCGATTGTGTTTACATGGATACTGTCCCTACTGATCATCCATTCACAAAATCCGCGACGGCCACCTGGAAGCGGACTCACCTCGTGTACGCGCCAGGAGGAGCGCGACCATGGCATTTGCGGCAAATCCCTTCGACTTGTGAAGAATACTTATCGCTGATGAGTTCGAAAACAAAGTCGACGCTCAGAAAGAAGGCTAAGAAACTGGCTCAATCACTTGGCGGGGAACTCGAAATTGTGCGGGTTGACCGTGCGCATCAAGTCCGCGACTTTTTAGCTCAGGCGGTCAAGGTCAGCAGAAACTCGTGGCAACATCAGTTTTTAGGAAGCCGCCTCGATGACTCGGATGACGAACGCGCATGGGGCGAACGCGTCGCCGGAGCAGGCTTGCTGCGCAGCTATCTCTTGAAAGCGGGCGAGCGCCCCTGCGCATTCGTAGTAGGCTATCAATTCAACTGCGTATACCATTATGTGGAGCTTGGCTACGATCGTGAGCTTTCCGAACATTCACCCGGAACAATTCTGCTGCACATGCTGATACAAGACTTGTGCGACCATAAGCGGCCGGCCACCCTAAATTTCGGAATGGGCGATGGTGATTACAAGAGACGCTTTGGAAATGTGCAAATAGAGGATGTGTCGATCATCATTCTACGGAAGACTTTGCGAAATTATTTTCTGATCCGCAGCCATGCACTGCTACGTTACCTGGTCAGCGTTTTGAAAGGAATTAAGATGAAATGGAAGGCAAAAAACGCAGAAGGTCAAACGCAAAGCAACAAGAGACTAAACATTGCCGTAAGCGCACTCGACCGTTAGCCGCTCTCACGCACGGACCTTGCTGTTGAATAGTTTTCAGATATTGTGCGTTCATCACCGCCACATCGCTCATCTGACAGCGCCATTGCCGCCGTCATCGGCAAGGTGTGGCGCACAGCAACGTCGTGACGCCGACCTGTGCGACGGCGATTTTCAAACAAACTCTCAAAACTGACACGCAAGATATCTCGGTAAAGGCGATCATCTCCGCCGAGAGCGGCGGCATAACTTTGACCGCGGCGGGCAATCTCGTTCCGCAGCGCATCGTCGTTCCATAACAGTCTGATCTGATCTGCTAATTCGTCCGGATCCTCAGGCCGAACGATGACTGCTTCATTTGTCAGAACGTCTCCGACTCCGGGACCGTCACTGACTATTACGCATTTGTTCATCGCCATGGCAATCAGATACGTCGCGATCCCGGCAGGGCCAATGTCATGCTTGAATCTCGGAATCACGACGAGCCGCGCCTTCGCCACAAAATCAAGAAAGACTTCGTGGCTGTTTGAATTATCAATCACGAGCTTGACGTTCGCAGGCAAGTCGCCATCCCACGCCGGCGTACCGTGGGCGGCCATCAGGTCTTTCGGTTGCTGATGAAGTATCGCGGGACAGCCGGCGCGCCGCATCGCCTCGACGAAAGTCTTCACGTCGCGCATGGTTCGGCCAGCACACATCACGTATTCGCCGCCTGACAAATCTTCTTTGGCGACTCGACGCTGAATCGATTCCAGCGCATTAACTTTGAAGGGCACGAAGATCGCACGGTCGCTCGCGATTCCATAAAACCGTTCGCAACCGCGAAGATCCTTGAAGTACAAAATAAATCGATG
>DASXTE010000012.1:0-9185 GCA_036505595.1 Pyrinomonadaceae bacterium | reverse complement strand
TCTTCGAGGAGTTCAGTGGTGCGTTTTGGCCGCGCGAACAGCTCGCGCACTACGAGCAGCGTCCACTTATCGCCGATAAGCTGAAGCGCTCCGGCAATTGGGCAGCCATCGATTTTGCGTCTTCGCACGCGCTCGGGGTCTCGCTTTCGCGGCAAAGCTTATCACAACTGCCGACCAGACTTGCTCCGAATACCTCAACCAGCCAGACTTCTTGAAATCGATGGAGCTTTGCACCACAATGCGCGTGGTTTCAGCAGCGTTCCTGGCGCTTACGTCGGCTTACTGATCTCAACATTCCTGGGCCGAGCACCCAAACATGATCGGCAAAACCATCTCGCACTATCGCATCGTCGAAAAGCTCGGCGAGGGCGGCATGGGCGTGGTCTATATCGCGGAAGACACGGTGCTGGGCCGGCGCGTTGCGATCAAGACACTGACGATCAAACCGGGTAAGAACGAGCATCACTTTCGCACGAGATTTTTGCGGGAGGCGCGTGCGGTCTCAGCGCTATCGCATCCCAACATCGCGACCATTCACGATTACGGCGAAACCAAACGCGGGCAGCCATACATCGTCATGGAGTTGGTGAAAGGCCAGACTCTTGGCGACTTGCTGTCGAGCGGCTCGATGACGATCGCGCGCGCTTTGGAAATCATTCAGCAGGTTGCCGAGGCTCTGGCCGAAGCGCACCGGAACGGCGTCGTGCATCGCGATATCAAACCATCGAACGTGGCCATCGATCATCGCGGCGAAGTCAAAGTATTGGATTTTGGTCTCGCGAAACAACTCAACGTCGACTCCACGGGCTCAACCGATCCGGAGCGACAGACGCTGCTGACTTCGCAAACACAGGAAGGTGTCATCGTCGGCACGCCGCTCTACCTGTCTCCCGAGCAGGCTCTGGGCGCGGAGATCGACGCGCGCAGCGACATTTTCGCTTTGGGATCGCTGCTCTACGAATGCATCGCGGGCCGGCCACCATTCGATGGCTCGTCGCGAATGGAAATCTGCACAAAAGTCATTCGCGACGATCCTGTTCCGCCGTCAACACTGAATCCCGACGTTCCCGCACCGCTGGATGGAATCGCCTTGAAGGCGCTCGCAAAAAAGCCGGTTGAGCGCTACCAAACAGCCAGCGAGATGGCCGCGGATTTACAAAGCGTGCAGTCAGTGTCAGGGATGACGGCCGCCCATCGCACGGTCCCACGGCTGACTTCGCCCGCGGACGCTGACCGTAGGACGGGTGCGCTGGCGACCCTGTCCGACATTTTTCGGCGCCCGCGCATTTCGGTTGGATACGTCGTGGCCGGAGTACTCGTTGTCATCGCGGTGGGATTCATTGCCTGGATGTTGTTGCGCCCCCGGCCGTACGTACCGAACCCGGAAGCGAAGCGCCTCTACGATTTGGGCGTCAGCGCTTTGCGCGAGGGCGCGTTTTTCAAATCGAGCAAGATACTTCAGCAAGCCATCGCGACTGACGATCGTTTCGCGCTCGCGCACGCTCGACTGGCGGAGGCATATACGGAGCTGGACGTCTCAGACAAAGCGAAAGACGAATTGATTCGCGCGACGGATCTGGTGCCCAACCGTTCCGTCCTGGCGTCCGATGATGCACTACGTTTGAAGGGGATCGCAGACACGCTGAAGCGCGATTTTGCCGCAGCGGTTGAGGACTATCGCCAACTTGCAGCGCAGTTGCCCGCCACCGAAAAGGCATTTGCGCTGGTCGACCTCGGGCGTGCCTACGAAAAAAACGAAGAATGGAACAAAGCCATTGACAGTTATCAGCAAGCCACCAAACACGATGGGCAGTACGCGGCCGCGTTCCTACGCTTGGGCGTGGCGCTGGTACACAATCAGAAATTCGCGGAAGCCGTCACGGCTCTCGATCAGGCCAACAACATCTTTCGCATCTCGAACGAAGTTGAGGGCATAACGGAAACACTTCTCCAGCGGGGGATACTCCTGGTTAAGCAAGGCCGGCTGGCGGAGGGCGAAGCGGAGTTGCAACAGGCTCTACAGCGATCGCAAGCGCTGGAAAACAATGACCAGCAAATCAGAATCTTGCAACAGTTAAGCTACACGTTCGCCTACGCGGGCGATGTCGAAAAATCCCGGCAGTATTCGCAACAGGCGATGAAATTAGCGCAGGCCAACCAAATGGAGAACTTAACTACCGCCGGATTAATTGAGATCGGCAATTCATATCTGGTGAAAGGAGATTTCGCTGAGGCAGAAAAGAATTATTCCGAAGCACTGCGCCTGGCCCAACTTTACAAAGGCAAGGTAAACGAAGCTCGCGCGTTGCTTTCGTTGGCTAATTCACGGCAAGCCCAGGGTGATCCAGACGCAGCCCGCGACTACACGCAGCGGGCACTGGCCTTTTATCAACAAGGCGGTTACGGGACTCAACTTTTGTATTCGTACTTTTTTCTTGGCAGGGCGTACGAGGAAACGGGCGATTACGATGCCGGCGAACGATATTTTCAAGACTTGCTTCAATCCGCGGCACGCGTCGGTGATTCGCGATTCGTAGCCCTGGCTCATGAGGGTCTCGGTCTGGTGTTCCTGCACACCGATCGCCTGGTTGAGGCGCTGGAGCATTTCAACGAGGAGTATCGCCTCGCTAAGGCCATGGACACGAAAATAATTCTCGGTTTCGCGGCTGACAATTCTGGGGCGGCGTTGTGCCGTTTGGGAAAATACGAAACCGCGAGCAAGAACCTGGCCGAAGCTGTTGCCATCGCGGCTCCCGGCGGCCAACAATCGTACAAATATCTTCTGACTGACGTAACCTGGACAATGGCGGACGCGGCTCTAAGTCAGCGAAAAATCCCCGAAGCGATAGACAAGGCTCAGAAAGCGCTGGCGCTCGCAGGTTCTGACAAAGCGATAACAGTCCGCGCCGGCGCGACATTAGGGGTCGCCGAGGCTCTGGCGGGCAAAACTGCCGCCGGTCGAAAACATTGTGAAGAAGCCGTGCAATTGGGGCGCACTTTGCGCAATCCGTTGCCGCTCTCGCAAGCTCTGCTCGCTTTGGCAGAATCGACGCTGGCCGCCGGCGATGCGCAAGCGGCGATGAACGCCGCGACCGAGGCACAGCAACGATTCACCGCCGCGAAGCAGCATGAGTATGAGTGGCGCGCCTATGGCATTGGTGCGCGCGCGGCAGAAAAGTTGGGAGATAAAAACAGGGCACGCCAGCTTGCCTCCCAAGCAACTGACGTCTTGAGCGCCCTTGAGCGGATGTGGGGGACCGATAACTACCAAACTTATCTCGGCCGCCCGGACGTAAAAGAGTTACGCGCTCAAGTCACTGCCAAGCTAAATCCCTGACTGGCGGATCAAAATTAGAAGTTAGTCGGTATGATGCTCCCGCCGTTTGCTTTCTTCTTCCCGCCTTTCTTTGCTTTTCCTTTTTTCTTGGTCGGGATGATGCTCCCGCCGTTTGCCTTCTTCTTGCCGCCCTTTTTGGCCTTTTTCTTTGCAACCATGTCGATTGCTCCTTTCGAACTTGAGATCGGAACTAAGGTTTTATCCAGGATTTGCGAGGAAAACGGCGTAAGCCTATTCAAAACTATCTCGTGTGTAAAGCTTTTTCTGCGATGCGAAGGCGGTTGCGGAAAGTTTTTCCCTTTCGAACAAGTACGTTTGAGATCAGTGTCAGGATCGAAGATTGATATTGTATGTCTTGATCTTTGAGTTAAGCGTGGTGGGATTCATTCCCAGCAGCCGCGCCGCGCGAGATTGATGACCACCGGTTTGATCGAGCGCGCGCCGGATGAGATCAATTTCAAATCGGCGTACTTCATCGTAAAAATTTACGCCACGGGTCACGTCGATTCCGGACGATGCTCCGGCCGCTTCACGCGCCACTGCCGCGGCTGCCTGCGGATCGGCAATCTCGCGCCGCAGACACTCTTTCGTGATTTCGTCGCCGGGCGCAATCACGACTGCACGCTCGATCGCGTTCTCCAGCTCGCGCACATTTCCCGGCCACGAATAGTTTTCCAGCAGCAAGAGGACTTCCGGATTGACATGTTCCGACACCTGCCGGCCATTTTCCTCGTTGTATTTACGGGTGAAGTGCTGCGCCAGCGGCAGGATGTCTTCGCGCCGATCCCGCAAAGGTGGCAATTCGATTGGCACGACGGACAAACGATAGTAGAGATCTTCGCGGAACAGCCCCTGCCGTACCGCCTCTTTCAAATCGATGTTGGTGGCGGCGACGATCCGGACGTCGACGCGGCGCGGAGTTGTGTCTCCCAGCGGCGTGAATTCCCTTTCCTGAATCACGCGCAGCAGTCGCACCTGCGTCTCAGGCGGGATATCGCCGATCTCGTCGAGAAAGATCGAGCCGCCATCCGCAACTTCGAACAAGCCTTTCTTCGCGGCAATTGCGCCCGTGAACGCGCCACGCGTGTGACCGAACAGCTCAGATTCGAGCAGTTCGGAAGGAATGTTCGAGCTATTCACCGTAACGAACGCGCGGGCCGCGCGCGGACTCGCCTCGTGAATTGCTTTCGCGATTAGCTCTTTTCCCGTGCCGCTTTCGCCGGTGATGAGCACGGTCGAGCGCGCGGGCGCAACTTGCTCCACCAGGCGAAATACTTCCTGCATGATGTCTGAACGGCCGATGATGGCGCCGCGATCGACTTCGCGGCTCATCGCCTGGCGCAACGATCGCCGTTCTTCTTCCTTGCGGCGACGCTTGATGCCGGCGGCAACCTGCGCCTTGATGTGATCGTTTTGAAAAGGCTTGCGGATACAACCGAAGGCGCCTTTTTCCCAGGCCGCGATCGCGGTGTCGAAAGTCGCGTACGCGGTAATCATCAAGACGACCGCGTCCGAGTCCAGCTTCAGAAATTCTTCCAGCGCGCGCAGGCCGCCGATGCCCGGCATCGACACGTCGAGCAAGACCACGTCGTACGGCCGCTTCGTGTACGCGTCGAGACCTTCTTCGCCGATCTTCGCGAGATCGACGCGATACCCTTCGGCCGAGAGCAATGTCTCGAGCACGTCGCGCATGATCTCTTCGTCGTCTACGATTAGGATGGAACCTTTTTTCGCCATGGAATCGGCAGGAATCTGAACCTGCTGTGCAATCAGGCCGTGATTATCACCGAAACCGATTCGAAAAGGGAACTTGGGATGAAACGAAGGAGAGGCAGGTGCGCCTAAAGCGCTGCGGTCTTTATGCGCGCACGCGGATCAGTGGTAGGAAGCGTAATGCGGAAAATTGAGCCGCTCCCGGGAGTGCTGGAAACACTAATGTGGCCCGAATGCTCCTGAACAATTCCGTAAGTAACCGCGAGACCGAGACCCGTGCCACCACCGATACCTTTAGTGGTGAAGAAAGGATCGTAAATCTTCGCCACGTGTTCCGGGGCGATACCGACACCGTTGTCGGCCACCTCAACGACCACCAAGCCATCTTCGCCGTTGCGGGTCTTCAGAGAAATGAGGCCTTCGCCATTGGAAATCGAATCGCGCGCATTCAGAATCAGATTCGTAAACACCTGCTGCAACTTCACCGAGTTGCCGTGAACCTGGGGTAGCTCGTCGCCGTAGTCGCGCACGACCTGAATTTGGCTACGTCGGAGCTGCGGCTCGAGCAGTTGCAGCGTGTCATCCAGAACGCGGTTAATGTTGACCTGCGAAAACTCCGCGGCATTGCCCGTGCGCGAAAAGTTCAGCAGATTATTGACGATGTCTGTGGCGCGATCCGCCTGGCGGCGAACCTTCTCAAGCAACGCGTGCTTCGGATCGTTCTCGGACAACATACCAAGTAGCATCTGGGTGTACGACGAAACGCCGGTCAACGGCGTGTTGACTTCGTGCGCCACGCCGGCGGCGAGCAGACCGATTGATGAAAGCTTTTCGCGCTGTTGAAGTTGCTCTTCTAATTGCAGGCGCTGAGTAACGTCCTCAAAAACCACGAGCGCGCCAGTTTGCTCGTCGGAATCAGCGTACAAGGGAGCAAGCGCGACATTCAGCACGACCGAACGGCCGGCGCGAGTGACAGTGTGCAACTTGTAAATCTGCCGCGTTTGGTTCAGCCGCCAGCCGTCTGGCCCAAGCACCTGCCGCAAAGTGTCGGCGAAGTCTTCCACGAACAAATCTTCGACGTTTTTTCCGGTTGCTTCCTCGCGCGAAATCGAGAAGATGTCTTCCATCGCCGAATTCAGCCGCGTGATATTGCCGTTCAGATCAACTGCAAGTAGCCCGACATTGATCGATTCGACGATCGATTCGTTGAACTCTTTGAGCAATTCGAGTTCAGCAGCGCGGTGCTTCTGCTCCTGATAAAGCAGACTGTTCTCGACCGCGACGGCGATGTAGCCCGAGACCGTGCGGAGGATTTCGACGTCCTCGGATGAAAGCAGGGCGCCGTCAGCCGAACGACCCAGTCCGATCACGGCCACCATCCGGCCACGCACCACGCACGGAACGTAATAGTGCAGGGTCCGTCGCACGAACGGGCCACTTTCGGTGGTCAGCTCGAGATCGTCGGCGCGGACGACGCCGGTTTCAGCCGAGCGCGTCCGTATCATGTCGCGAAAATCGGGCGGCGTGCTCAATTCTGAAAGCCCGGCAGTGCGCGCCACCCGATAGCCAGACGGTTCGGATTGGTCTTCAATAAAGATCGCCACCCGCTCGACGTTCATCACCTCGCGCAGCCGGGAAATCAGCGAATCGAGCAATGGATCGAGGGCCGTGCTTGCCGAAATTGTGCGGCCGAAATCAAGCAGACTGTGGCGCAGGTCGTATCTGCGTCCATAAAAGAGCCGGTCAACGTGCTCTTGCAGAAAGTTTTTAATCGGCGCAGCGATCATCACAATGACTGCCATCAACGCAATCGACGCGAGCAGCTTCAGGGTGATCTCACCCGAGGACGAAACCCCTCCACCCAGCGCGTACACTCCAAACGCGTAAACAACCGTGCCGATTGCCAAGGCAATGGCCAACGTTGTTGCTGCGTAAACCGCGGCACGACGGACAACAAGTTCGACGTCCATCAGCCGGTAACGCACGACGGAGTAGCCGAATGAGATTGGAATTAGCGCCAGCGGCAAGAACGCGAAGTCTATAACCGGTCCGGCCGTGTCGGCTCCCAACACGTAACCAAGCGCGTAGAAGATGCTGAAAGGAGCAATCGCCAACACAGACCCCCAGACGACCCACTTCAATTGTTGTCGCGCGACTGTGTTCTTGCTGATGATGAAACGGCGAATCAGAACTATGGCGCTGATGGCCAGGGCCGCCCAAAAGTGTACAAACGCGATCGTATAGAACCTTCCGACGAAGGCGGGTGAATAATCCAAAAACCTGGCCGCGGCGGGAATTAGCTGCACGATCTGATCGCGCAGAAACATTACGGTTTGCACAGCGACCAATAACAGCGCCGGCAGATACAGATACAGGCTTCGCCAGCGCCTTTCGTCGAACAGGCGATGTCGAACCGGGTAGATCGCGCTGAAGTGCAAGAACAACGGCGCGAACATGATGAACGCGGCGTTATCCAAAATCGCAACTGCTAAATCGAGATCTCGATAGGCCCCTGTGGCTCGATAGAAATGAAAGACGAAGGCGACCAAACACACCGTTGCGAAGTGCAAGACGTAGGGCGCACGCCCACCCTGCTTGAAAACGACAAACAGGCCGATACAGAGATAGACCAGTCCGATTAAGTTGATGTAAATGTCACGCGCAGTCCATGTTTGAATTGAGCCGAGATTGTCGAGGTCAGCGTAGTAGAAACGAGTCTCCGCCGGGAAGGAAGGCCGTTCAATCAGGTAGTGAATCTCGCCGCCGACGCCGGCGCGATCGAGATAGATCTGAATTCGGGTAGCATTCCCAATAGGCTCGCAGGTTGGCCCGGTTATGCTGGGCGGGCACGGCTGGCCGTTAGGGCTGATCGCGTGCAGGCGATCGCCGGGGATGACGCGCGCGCGCGCCGCGGCTGAGTCGGGTTCGACCGTCCGGGCAATCACCCCTTGGGCTGTGTCTACCCAACTAACGCCATCCCACGGCGGCGATTGATGACTGCTGAGACGCTGTGAAAAGTTCAGGGCGCCCGCCACGACGAGCAACGCCGTAGCGCCTAACAGGAACCATGTTCGGCCTGTAAGTACTGAACGCTTCATCGAATTCTACGAACCAGCCCCACTAATTTGACTCAGGCACACCTGACGGTCGTGATGCAGAGACACTAAAACGCTTATTTCAAAGCAACCGATGTTCCAACTAACCCATGCTGTCACAAACTTCACTCTCGGAATCGATGTTCAATTCCTTGCTGGCTTTTCGCTTCCTTCCCACGGCCGGAATACGCACAGACCAGCCGCGGTCTAATAAGCCCGTCCGATTTTTCGTATGCGTCCGAGATTTTGGAGAAAACCCGCGAGCCTTGCGACTGAAGTGGGCGGGAGCAAAAACAAAGACGCGCGGGTTTCGCGCGTCTCAGAACCGAACCGAAATCCCGCCGCGTACCGACCGTCCGTTTGGTCCCACCAGCAAAAGCGTCTCTCCGTTGCTGGTGGTCGTCTGCACATCGAGCAGATTACGCGCATCGACAACTGCCTGCGCACGCAGGGGCAAACCAAAAGTGGGAAGATCCTGTGTGACCTGAATGCTCAAAGAAGGATCGTAAACGGCCAGTTGACCCGCAAACGGATCGATTGCGAATACTGTGGCATCCGGAGAAAACCTGAACACTGTTTGCACATGCGTTCCGGTCGACCAATCACCGGCAATCTGGAGCGCGACCGAATGGAAAAACCCACCATCGAAAAGCTGCGCGGGATTACGAATACCTAGCGGTGAGACTCGCTGGCCTCGTCCAAACGAATAACCGGCGGAAGCACTCCACACGTGGTTCAAACGATTCGAGTAAACCAAGCGAACGCCGCGCGCCGATCCTTCCTGATTAGCAACTCTGATCAGAGCCCTCGCGCTGTCTCCGGAAAAAGCCGAAACCGGAGTCGCCAACAAACC
This sequence comes from Pyrinomonadaceae bacterium, assembly GCA_036505595.1. Lineage (GTDB taxonomy): Bacteria > Acidobacteriota > Blastocatellia > Pyrinomonadales > Pyrinomonadaceae > UBA11740. The sequence continues at coordinate 187 of DASXTE010000012.1, read as the reverse complement.
AACCCCGCGCCCTGAGGTCATGTCGACGAATGCGGTCGCTTCGACACTCGAGTGATTCAATTCACGCTCTAACCCGATCTCCAGGCGGCGGCTGCGCGCCATAACCGCGCGACCGCTGACATATGCGACCGGTTGATTTGCCGGACGCTTGAAAACGGCATCGCCGCTTTCGAAGCTGGCGACACTT
>DASXTE010000011.1:0-4598 GCA_036505595.1 Pyrinomonadaceae bacterium | reverse complement strand
GGTGCTGACGCGCAAAGGCTATCGAGTCGCAGAAGCCTGGGACGGCAAGCAGGCGATCGAAGTCGCTGAGACTGAAGAGTTGGATTTGATCCTGCTTGATTTACAGTTGCCGCGGCTGAACGGGCTCGGTGTGATTCACCGGCTGCGCCAGAACGCAAGGCTCGAGAATGTGCCGATTGTGATCATTACCGGTCAGGATCCGGAACGGTATCGCACCAGCGCGATCGCCGAAGGCTGCGACGATTTCCTCGTGAAGCCAATCGACTTTGACCGGTTAGACGCGGTCCTGGATTATTACGCGCCGATTGAGAAGATAGCCGCTTGACCGCGAAGTCAGCGGAGGCTGCGCCGGCGATCCATCGCGGCAACCGCGGCATTTAAGTTCCCGCCTGCTTTGGCCGACATCAGTCGGCGATTAATTCCCGCATGATGGAAGTGACAGATTGCGACGGCGAGCGCGTCGGCGGCGTCATGTGGTTCGGGAACTGATGACAAGGACAGGAGCACGCGCACCATTTCCTGCACCTGGCATTTCTCGGCGTTGCCGTAACCAGCGACTGTTTGCTTGATTGAGCGCGGCGAGTATTCGCCAATCTCAAGCGCGGCAGTTTCGGCTGCAAGCAGAGCGATGCCGCGCACCTGGCCAAGTTTCAACGTCACTTTAGGATTGGTTGCCAGGAAGGCTTCTTCGATCGCGCACGCGTCAGGTTTTAGTCGGGTGATGATTTCGTTGAGCGCAAGGTTGATCTTTAGAAGCCGCGACGAAAAGGTGGCCGACGACTTTAGTCGCACCGCGCCGAATTCGACCAGACTATAGCTGCGGCCGTTCGCATCGCCTTCGACGACACCCCATCCAGTTACTTCACTGCCAGGATCGATTCCGAGGACACGCATGTGCGGAATCTAACACGAGAAACGGAGAGAGTCAGCAGAAATTTCTTACGAGCTTGTTTGGCCAAGCATCCGGAGGACATCGGGCCGATCTTTGCCTAGGAGATAGACTGCGCTGCGGAGGCGGCTGAGTTCGCCTTCAACCTGCTCAAATCGAGAGGCAATGCTGTGCTCCATGCTGTCGAGCCGCAACTGGACTTGTTCGATATCCCCACGGACTGCAGTAATCGCCACATCGAAGGCGCCTCTCGTTACCATCTCGGAACGCATCGAGGCCATGTCGTCGCGTAGCGTCTCAACAGTACTGGCGATGAAGCCAATTACCTTGTTGTTGTTCGACTCAGCCACAGTTGGTGATGACCTTAACATTAAAGCACCGCCGTTATCTGCCGCAATAATCTTGCAAGGCTTCACGCCGCCGCCATATCGGCAGCGCTCATGTCAAAGTTAGCAGACACCTTTTGCACGTCGTCGTGGTCTTCGAGAGCTTCCATCAGCTTGACCATCTGACTGGCTTGCGAGCCTTCGAGTGTGATGTAGTTCTGTGGAACCATTTCAACTTCTGCGACCTGTGGAGTTATGCCCGCGGTTTTAATCGCGTTCTGCACAGCTTCAAAGTTGTCGGGAGCGGTGATGATTTCCCAATTGTCTACGTCGTCGCGAATGTCTTCGGCGCCCGCTTCGATCGCGATGTCGAACAGTTCATCTTCGGGCTTTGCCGACTTTTCGACGACCAGATAGCCCTTCTTGTCGAACATCCAACCAACCGAACCCGACTCGCCGAGGTTTCCGCCGTTCTTTGAAAAAATGTGACGAATCTCGGCGACCGTGCGATTGCGATTGTCGGTCACGGCTTCGATCAGCAAAGCGACGCCGCCCGGGCCGTAACCTTCGTAAGTAATCTCTTCGTAATTGACGCCTTCTTCTTCGCCAGTGCCGCGGCGAATCGCGCGGTCGATCGTGTCGTTCGGCATGTTCCCGGCTTTCGCGTCAGAGATCGCTTTGCGAAGCCGCGCGTTTGCATCTGGATCGCCACCGCCGGTGCGCGCCGCGACGGTTAGTTCTTTGATGAATTTGGTGAACAGCTTGCCGCGCTTGGCATCGAGCGCGCCCTTCTTGTGCTTAATGGAATGCCACTTCGAATGTCCGGACATTAGAAAAGATCCTTAGCTGGTTCGATTGAATTGCTTCGCAGAATATCGCACTGACGTTTTGTAGTCCAACGCGCAGGTCATTGTCGCGGAATTCCAGCCTCCGCCTGCACACTGCACCGAAAACTATTTCAGCTTGTCATATTCCTGATGGGCTTCCGCGAGGAATGGCAGCGAAGAGTCAGCTTCTTTCCACAACTCAAAGAAATCCTGGTACGCCTTGCGCGCTTGAGCAGGGTCACCGCTTAACACAGAGGCGCGCGCGTATTGCAAGTTTGCCAGCGGATAAAGCGGCGAAAGCGGATACCACCCGCGATGATCCAGGATGCCTTTGAATTCAGCCGCGGCCTGCGCGCCATTTCCCTGTTTCAGGTAAGCCTCACCGCGCACATACTGCGGCCAAAAATCGCCGTACATTTCGTACTTGCGCGCGGCTTCCAGCAACTGCACGGCCTGCGCCGCGTTGCCGCGACTGAGTTCAAGCTGCGCCTTGATCAACGGAATCGAGACGACATTCAGTAAGCTGTCCTGTGGAAATCTTTTTAGCATTTCATCGATCAGCGATTGTGCCGCCGCAGGCTGATTGCACCCCGCGAGAGCATTCGCCGATTGATGCAAGCTGGATAGATCCCGCGAAAGCGCCAAAGCCTTTGTCGTTAGGCCGCTGACTGTTTGACAGTCGCGAAAAGTCGCGGCGCGAATGGCCTGCTGCAAAACGACCTGCGCTGCCGCCTCTTTCAAGTTGTTGCGTTGCGCCCAATCGACGGCCCGCTGACTAAACTGATTCGCTTTCGCGGCCTGCCCTCGAAATTCCGCGGCCTGACTTTGCCATGTCTCAGCGAGATAACCGGATGATTTACTCGCTAGCCAATCCAACTGCTCTTTCATGCGGGCGTCATCGCCCCTAATGAATGCGATGTGATACAGATGCGCGTGCATCGCGTCGGTCTCGAGCTTCTGCCCCAACGCATTTTGCAAGACTTGGCCAGCTTCATCGAATCGATTCAATCCTATGAATGCGTTCGCAAGATTCGCGTGGGCTTTCGCTTCTTTCGGATTCAATCGAACCGCTTCACTCGCTTCCTCGACTGCCTTGTCAAACGGACCGGTGAACGTGTATCGCACCGCGAGCAGATTATGCGGTTCCCAATCGCGCGGATATGTGCGCTTCCAAACTTCCAGGGCGTCGGCGGCTCGATCGATGTCGCCGGTGACCGCACCGTAGTAGTTCCAGGAAACATAAAGCTTCTCGCGCTCGCTGGCTCGGTCGCGATACTCGTAAGCCTTCGATGATGCCGCGCGAGATGCTTCGTATTGTTTATTGTAGTTGTAGCAGGTCGCCAGTCGTGCGTACGCGATTGCGAAACGCGGATCGAGTTCCACTGCTCGTTCGTAAAAAGCAATCGCTTTTTCGTAGCGGCCACTCGAGTGTTGTTCCAGCCCGAGCGAGTAATAACGAAGCGCTTCGAGCGATGAAGTTGTCACCTGTTCGATCGGCGCGTCGAATTTCTGAATCGAGCTGAGCGATTCGCCGAGCTTCTCGCGCAGCCGGGAAGCCGCCGTGCCCAATGATTTCAACACCTGATCTTTGCCCTCGGCCTCGGCCTGATCGGAAGCAATCGTGTCGCCGCTCTTCGCGTTCAAGGCTTCGAGCGAAATCACGTAATGACTGCCAACACCGGAAATTGATCCGATCAGCATCGCTTTAATACCTTGGCGCTCGCAGATTTCACGCGCGATTTCGCGCGTCACCCGCTCTTCGGGCGATTTGTCCATGAATTTCAGCGCATCACGGACGCGATCTTCCGACAGAATGTCCAGGAAAGGCGATTGCCGGAGCTGCACCGCCAGCGCCTGCCTGAGAGTTGCATCAAAAACCGGATCGCCCGTGGTGTTGACGAAATCCGCAACCAGAATCGTGTCCTTGTCAGTGAGTGCAGTTATCCGACCGCGAAACCCGAAATACCAAACGCCGCCGATTAATACGATGACCGCAACCGCAACCGCCGCAACTGTGATCTTATGGCGTTTGATCTCTTCGAAGATGTATTCGGCACTCGAGGCGCGTGTTTGCGCCGCGCTCGGTACCGCCCCCGTCGATTGCACCGTTGGCGGAACGGATGTATGCACGCTGAGGTGCGATGAAACGTGTGGCACTTCCGTATCAGCGAATGCCGCTAGCGCGCCAGTCAGTTGCTCGGGCGCAACCGATCGTTCCAACTCTGATCGAAACTCAACTCGCTGTTTCAACTTCCGCAGATCCGATTCGAGTTCTTTGACCGTCTGGTAACGCTCATCGACGTTCTTGCGCAGCGCTTTCATCACGATCCACTCGAACTCGATGGGTAAGCCGGGCGAGAATCTCGCCAGCGGCGGCGGCTCGCTCTTCGCGATAGCGACAATTACATCCGTCTTCGTCTCGCCCGCGAACGGCGCCCGGCCCGTAGCCATCTCGTAAAGCATTACGCCGAGACTCCAGATATCAGTTCGCGCGTCCACACCTTTGCCGCGCGCCTGTTCCGGCGACATGTACTGCGAAGTTCCCATCACGATGCC
>DASXTE010000010.1:0-11159 GCA_036505595.1 Pyrinomonadaceae bacterium | reverse complement strand
TGTCACAAGCCGAACAAGCCATTTCGGCATCCGGTGAACCTCGGCGACATTTCGATGTTCCAGTGCGTCGAATGTCATCGCAAGAACGGCGAGACGCCGGCCTCGCGTCATCCGTAAGAATCCGCAGCCCGCGGCAAAAACCCGCAAAAAAGCCGAGCCGCTCAGGAATTTCCTCAGTCTTTCCATCCTCGCCAACCCGGCATATCAGTTGCCCATGTCACTTCCGAATCAGCGCGCGTCCATGTCGGGTCGGGGGCAGCCGCAACTATGGGCGAACACAACGTCACACAATTCGACGAGCGAAGGTATCAGGCGTTCATGAAGGCGCTGCTGGAGGATCTGCGCGCGCTCGCATTCATGCTGGAGGACGGCCGAGTCGAAAGCGGCGTCCATCGCATGGGCGCGGAACAGGAAATGTTCCTCGTCGATCGCAATATGCGTCCGGCGCCCCTGTCGGTTGAAGTTCTCGAGAAAGCCGCCGAGTCAAGACTCACAACTGAAATCGCGCGCTTCAATCTCGAAGCGAACATTACACCGCGAGTCCTCAGTGGGAGCTGCTTTCGACAAATGGAAGCTGAGCTGCTCGAGCTGATCGCGAAAACGCGCGCGGCCGCCGAAACTTTCGGCGCCGACGTTTTGCTCTCAGGAATCCTGCCGACGCTTCAGCCGTCCGATCTGACGCTCGACAATTTGACGCCCGTGGCGCGATACGATCAGTTGAATCGAGAAGTAATTCGCTCGCGCGGTGGGCCGCTGTCGATTTACATCAAAGGCCTGGACGAACTTCATCTGACGCACGACAACATCATGATGGAATCGTGCAACACGAGTTTTCAGATTCACTATCAGACGACCGCGGACAATTTTGTCAGGGATTACAACCTGGCCCAGGCGATCACGGCGCCGGTGCTCGCGGTCGCGGTGAACTCGCCACTTCTATTCGGCAAGCGTCTCTGGAGGGAAACGCGAGTCGCGTTGTTTCAGCACTCGACCGACGCGCGGTCGCGGCCTCAACTTACACGCAGCCACCCAACGCGGGTAAGCTTTGGCGACAGATGGCTCGAGCATTCCGTGATCGCGCTCTTCCACGAACAGATTTCCCGCTTCCGCCCAATCATGGTGATCGATCCCGACGAGGATCCTTTCAGCGTCCTGGCGCGCGGCGAGACACCGAAGCTCTCTGCTCTGTGCATGCATAACGGAACCGTCTGGCGTTGGAATCGCGCCTGCTATGGAGTTCGCGACGGAGTTGCACATCTGCGGATTGAGAACCGCGCGCTACCGTCGGGGCCGACCGTGGTTGATGAGATTGCCAACGCCGCGTTCTTTGCCGGTCTGATGCTGGCTCTGCCGGAGGAATACGGCGACGTCGCAAAACGGATGTCGTTCGACGACGCAAAAGCGAACTTCTTCCGCGCGGCGCGACATGGACTGGAAGCGCAGTTCAACTGGATCGATGGTCAGAGCTACTCAGCCTCCGCGCTGATTCTCGAACACCTGCTGCCGCTCGCGCGTGCGGGTTTGAAGAACGCAGCGATCGCTGAGGAAGACACGAACAAGTACCTCGACATCATCAAAGACCGCGCGCGCAGCCGCCAGACCGGCGCGCGTTGGATCTTGCGTTCGTTCGCGGCGATGTCCGACGTGCCCAAGGAGCTGCGGCAACGGCGGCTGACGACGACGATGCTTGAGTGTCAGCAGAAGGAACGCCCAATTCACGCGTGGCCGGTGGCCAAGGCTTCCGACGATAACGATTGGGAGCATGGCTACCGCACGATCGGTCAATTCATGTCCACCGATCTGTTCACCGTGCAGCCTGACGATCTAATCGATCTCGCCGCCAGCCTGATGGACTGGCGGCACATTCGGCACGTGCCGGTGGAAGACGAAGATGGGCGGCTGGTCGGCGTCGTTAGCCACCGTGCACTTTTGCACTTAGTCAGTCAGGGTATGCGCGAAGAGAACATCACCGTGCGCGATGTTATGGTCCCTAACCCGGTGACAGTGACGCCTTCGACGCCGACCCTTGATGCGATCCAAATCATGCGCGAGCAGCACATCGGTTGTCTGCCGGTGGTTGAAGGCGATCAACTGGTTGGCATCGTTACTTCTTACGATTTCCTCGACGCATCGGCGCGACTGTTTCAGGAACATTTGGAGCGGCCAGCGCTGGCGACGAACGGCCGCGCGCTGGCGCAAACCGCATAACTCCACGGCAAACGGAGGCAGCTTATGTCCAAAGACGAACGCGACATTCTCGAACTACTAAAGACGGAACTTGATTTCATCGAGAAAGGCGGCTACGGCCGTTCGCCGCGCACGCCCTGGAAAGAAACCTCGCCGTTCCGCGATTCGCTGACGTGCGTGAATTACGCGCTGCCTGAGAAGGCCCACCCGTGCGACGAATGCCACTTGATCGACTTTGTGCCTGAGGAGAAGAGAGACGAGCTGGTGCCTTGCCACTTCATTCCGCTGACGGAATCGGGCGAGACAGTGGAAGACCTCGAGATGGAAGATAACCAGTCGAAAATGGAAAAGGCGCTGAAAGAATGGATGCGCCGCAAGATCGCGGAGATTGAAGCAGCGCGCAGCAACGGCGGGCCCGTTTGAAAAAGAATACGTTACTCCCGCTCCTTTTGGGAGAGGGCTGGGGTGAGGGTGCGAAGCTTAGCGAATGCACATGCGCATCCCTCCCCCATTCGCGAGGCTGCGCCTCGCGAATGGGGAACAGAGCGTTCTTAGCGCGCGCTAGGCCCTCACCCTAACCCTCTCCCAGAGGGAGAGGGAATGCAGACGAGAGGGGGTGCCGCATCATGATGACGACAGCATATTTGATTCTGGCTGCGCTGGTCGTAGGGGCGATTTATTTTGGAATTAGATATTTTGTGCGGACTTCACAACGCTTCGGAGGCGAACGCGTGATCATCTGCCCTGAGACCGGCAAACAGGCGATGATCCAGGTCGATACGCAACACGCGGCGTTAACTTCCTTGCTCGGCCAAACCGATCTGCGCCTGGAAAATTGTTGGCGCTGGCCACTGCGCGAAAACTGCGGACAGGAGTGCCTGCTGCAAGTGGATGTCGCGCCAGAAGAATGCCTGGTGCGGAGCGTGCTCGAGAAATGGTATCGCGAGAAGACCTGCGCGTTCTGCAACCGCCCGTTCGAGCCCAATCACGTCGTCGATCATAAGCCGGCGCTACTGAATCCCGAAGGCGTGACGGTCGAGTGGAAGCAGATTCCCATTTCAGCCGCGAACGAGGCGATGGCGACTTATCTGCCCGTGTGCTGGAACTGTCACATTGCTCAAACATTCCGGCGCGAGCACGCGGACATGGTGGTGGAACGATTTGTTCACTGAAGTACGACAGCCGCCGAACAGACGGTTGAGCTTCTGCGGATGCTGATTCCTCACCTATAATCAAGCCAGCCGAATCGGCTGGCGAATGAAAGTCGAGAAGCACACTCTGAAAAGACCAAAAGTGCTCGTCGTTGATGACGAGAAAATGATCCGCTGGTCGTTGGGCGAGGCCCTGCGCGGCTGGGGTTTCGAGCCAGTCGAAGCGCAAACCGCCGCCGCGGCAATTTCTGCGTTCGATGCCGATCCGCCCGCCGCGGTGCTGCTCGATATCAATCTGCCCGACGGGTCGGGCCTCGACGTGCTGCGCAAGATGCGCCAGCGCGAACCCGAAGCCATCGTCATCATGATCACCGCGAACGTGCTGGTCGATGAAACGATCGCGGCGCTGCGTGGTGGCGCGTACGATTTCATCGGCAAGCCGATCAACCTCGAAGAGCTGCAAGTCACCATTCGCAACGGGATCGAAGCCAGCCGATTGCGGCGCGAGGTCAACACAATTCGCCGCGAGCGCGCCCAACAATTCAGCTTCGACCAAATCATCGGCAACTCGCCGGCCATGCGCGAGACTCTGGCCATCGCGCAGAAGGTCGCGGAAAGCGAAGTCTCTTCCGTTCTGCTTCAGGGCGAATCAGGCACCGGCAAAGACCTGGTCGCCAAAGCGATTCACTATCAATCCAACCGCGCCGAAGGCCCGTTCGTCGCCATCAACTGCGCCGCGCTGCCCGGGACTTTGATCGAAAGCGAGCTGTTCGGTTACGAGAAAGGCGCATTCACCGATGCGAAGGCGCGCAAGGAAGGGCTGTTCGAGCAAGCGGAAGGCGGCACGCTGTTTCTCGACGAGATTGGCGAGCTTGAATTGAGTTTGCAGGCAAAGCTGCTGCGCGTTCTGGAAGAAGGAGCGTTTCGCCGCGTGGGCGGCTTGCGAGACATTCCTTTCGACGCGCGCATCATTGCCGCTTCAAATCGCGATCTGAAACGCGAGAGTGAAGAGAACCGCTTCCGCCTGGATCTTTACTATCGCCTGTCGGTGATTCAGATCGACATTCCGTCGATGCGCGAGCGGGGCGACGACGTTCTGCTGCTGACCGATCACTACATACAGGCTTTCGGCAAACGCCTGCGCAAACAGATTCACGGCATTGCGCCGGAAGTCGCCGCCGCGTTTCGCCGCTACGACTGGCCGGGCAATGTGCGCGAGCTGCGCAACGTGATCGAGCGCGCGATAATTTTGGAAGACGACGACGTTATCACAATGAAGTACATCCCGCGCGCCGTTGCCGAAGGCGCAAAGCGTTTTCCCACCGACGGCCGTGGCGCCTCTGGTTCCCAATTTCGTCTGCCATCAGATGGCGTTTCGCTGGAAGACGTCGAGATGTCTCTGGTGCGCCAGGCCATCGACCGGAGCGGCGGCAACCAGACGAAAGCCGCCGAACTCCTCGGCATCTCCCGCGACCAGTTGCGTTATCGTTTGAAGAAGCTGGAAGAATCCGCAGTTGCGGCGAGCGAGTAAATTTCCTCCTTGGGCAGTTCATTTTCTTGGTTCGATTTGGGCCCATAGATTCATCCGTCCCCGTGATAAACTCCCGCTGAATGATCTCGGAATCCACTTCAAAGTCGCAGGCTGAACAGGCGCTGCAAGCTTCGCTCAAGGAGCTTGCGGACATTAAGTTCGCGCTCGATCAATCAACCATCGTCGCGATCACTGATCAGCGCGGCATCATCAATTATGTCAACGACGAGTTCTGCCGCATCTCGAAATACTCGCGGGAAGAGTTGCTGGGCCAGGACCACCGCATCATCAACTCCGGCTATCACCCGAAAGAATTCATTCGTAACCTTTGGACGACGATTGCGGGCGGACAAGTCTGGAAGGGAGAGCTGCGCAATCGCGCCAAGGACGGCAGCATTTACTGGGTCGACACGACGATCGTTCCGTTTCTCGATGCCGACGGTAAGCCGTATCAGTACGTCGCGATTCGTCACGACATCACGCAGCTAAAAGAGGCTGAGGAAAAGATTCAGCAACAGGCCGCGGAACTGCAGCGTGCGGCGCAACTTTCGTTTGTCGGCGAGTTGGCTGCAGGACTGGCGCATGAAGTGAAGAACCCCCTCGCCGGAATTCAAGGCGCCGTCGATATTCTGATTCGACGTCGCGATGCGAGCGATCCGGAGCGCGAGGTGCTGACCGGCGTCCGCGAGCAGGTCGAACGGATCGACGGCACTGTGCGCGCGCTGCTCGATCGCGCGCGGCCGCGCTCGGTGCATCGCGAAATGGCTTCGTTGACAGAGCTGACGCGGCGCGCGGTTAACGTTGCGCGCGCGCAGTTGATCGGGCGTGTCGGCAAAAAGGAAGTCCGCATTGAATTCGATCCTCCGACAGAGGACATCATACTGTCGGTCGACCCGGCGTCGATGGAAGACGCGATTCTGAACCTCGCCATCAACGCGATCGAAGCCATTGAGGAAAGCGGCACTGTTTCAGTGACGATTGATCGCGGCGAGGCTTCCGATCAGGATCGTGCTGAAGAAGCAATCATTCGGGTATCGGATACTGGCCGCGGCATCAGCCAGGACGACTTGAGCCGCATCTTCAATCCATTCTTTACGACGACAGACGGCGGGACGGGCCTCGGCCTGCCCGCGGTGCGTCGCATCGTGCGCGTTCACGGCGGGCACATCGAAGTCGATTCGACTCCGGGTGAAGGTTCAACTTTCAGAATTTACCTTCCAATGACCGAGCGGTAGTTCCTGCAACCGCTAATAACCACAGCGAAATTGTAAGGGCTGGGAAAAGTTGCTCATGGGGCTGCGAGAAAGCTCGCACGTTCAGTCTCAAATTCGCCGCAACACACGCCGAAACGCTGTGATCCTGCTGGCACAAACCTTGCGCGCTCCAGTAATCGACAGAAGAAGGGAGGGCATAAATATGACCGAAATTATTGATCGCAGCGTGTGGATAAATTATTTCAACGAGTTCACCAGGCGCAACCTGGCGCGCCCGACTGAGTTGAGCGTGTTCGGCGAAAATGGCGCGCAAACGGAAGGGCATAGGCTGCCGTTTGCCGGAATCAGCCTTGAGCGAGGCAACGGCGCGCCGAATGTCGAGATTATGTTTAGTGATCGCCTTCATGATCCCGCCCGCCACTTAACGCACGTCATCGCGAATGTTCGGCAGATAACACCAAAGCGTGGACCAGATGGCCGCGATGAAGCGCTGGCAATCGTTGATGGTGATGGCGAAACCAGCCTCTTGCGTTTTGAGCACCTCAATCCCGATCCTAATTGATCCGCACATTCGCATGCACTTGCAATGGAACACGAACACACCGCTGAAGCGATCGGCGAGCGACTAGCAGCCGGCCCGCGGCAGAACTATCTGCGCGATTGGATTTACGGCGGCATCGACGGCTCGGTGACGACGTTTGCGGTAGTCACGGGAGTCGTTGGCGCGCATCTTTCGCCGGTGGTGATCGTGATTATGGGTTTCGCGAACCTTCTGGCGGACGGCTTTTCGATGGCGGCGAGTAATTTTCTCGGCACCAAGTCAGAACACGACGACATGCGGCGCGTGGCCGCAATTGAATATCGTCACATCGATGTCGCGCCCGAAGGCGAGCGCGAAGAGGTGCGACAGATTTTTGCGGCGAAAGGGTTCGAAGGAGTGGACCTGGAGCGCGTCGTCGAATTGATTACTTCTGATCGCGATCGTTGGGTGCGCACGATGTTGACGGAAGAATATGGTCTGCCTTTGGAAGCGCGCTCGCCATGGCTCGCGGCATTAACAACTTTCAGCGCATTTGCAGTCTGCGGCCTGGTGCCGCTGGTTCCGTTCCTGGTTGCCGTCAGGAATGCTTTCACCATTTCGATCATCCTTACCGGTGCAGTGTTCTTTGTCATCGGCTCGATCAAGAGCCGTTGGTCAACCGTCGCGTGGTGGCGATCGGGGTTGTCGACTTTCTTTGTCGGCGGAATCGCCGCCGCGCTGGCTTACGCGGTTGGAGTTGTTCTGCGCAGACTTGCCGGCTGAGAACCTACGCGGCGATTGGAACGATGCAGTCGATCGGACACATCTCGACGCACTTCGGCTCGTCGTAATGTCCCCTTCGCAGCTTCGTCGACTGGCCGTGCTGAACGCGGAGGGCGAGCTGCAAGGCATGCTGTCGCTGAATGACATCGTCTTGAAAGCTCAGGAGGCGAACGGCAAGAAGCCGCCACTTACTTTTCACGATGTGGTGAAAACTTACAAAGCAATCTGCGAACATCCCGTGCCGATGGTGGCTGCCGCGACCACGGCGGGCGCGGACTAGATCAAGGAGAGAATGATGGAAGCAATGCATTTTTATTCGACCGACGTCGAGTGGACCGGAGAACGTCACGGCAGTTTGAGCGCTCCCGTGTTGCCGACGCTGCAAGTGGACGCGCCGCCGGAATTCCGTGGGCATGAAGGCGTGTGGACGCCCGAGCATCTCTTCGTCGGCGCCATTAACTCGTGCTTTATGACGACGTTCGTGGCTATTGCTGAGAACTCGAAGCTGGACTTCGTCGACTTTGATTCGAAGGCGACGGGCAAACTTGAGAAGCAGGATGATGTTGGGATGATGATGACGCTCGTCGTGCTGCGCCCGCGTCTGACGATTCGCAATGCTCGTGACGAAGAACGCGCGTTGCGCATTCTCGAGAAAGCGGAGCGGCACTGCTTGATTGCGAATTCTGTGAAGACACGCATTCGCCTCGAGCCTGAAATCAAAGTTGCCGATCAACTCGTGGCGTGAAGCGAGCATCTCGCCGTGAGCACTGGCACGCGCGCGAAGCATTCGTGTCACTGGCGGTTCCAAACTGACAATTAACACATTCTTTTGCCCCAACCTGTTAATTGACGAGACAGACGTACTGGCCGCCCTTCGGGACTTCACTTTGAGCGCCACGCTGGGGAATATCGCTAAACGCTGCGAAGAACCCCGCAGGCCCATCGGCGCTTTCCAAGGTGAAATTGAGAGAACTAAGCCGCCAGCGGCAACAATGCCTGTGGCCTTTCGATTGCTCTTGGTCTTGGACGATATTGAAAATGAATTTCAAATCGGACAACGATTAAGCCGACGAGAGAACCTCTTATGACGCTAGACAAGATTCAGATGGACACGTTGGCGCGCGTTACGTCCGTCGAAGCTACCGATGCGCACGGCTTGCGGCTAATGGAGATGGGTGTCGTGCCGGGCGCGCCCGTTCGTGTCGTCAAAGCTGCGCCGCTGGGCGATCCGATTCAGGTTTGTGTGCGGGACTATCACCTCGCGCTGCGCCGCTCTGAAGCAAAATCAATCCAGGTTGTCCTCGACGACAACTGTGACATCGTCTAGTGCGGCCACGCCAACCTTCTTCAATTCTTGATCGCACGTAATGAGCGCAATTCTTGAACTACCGATCTCGCCTTCAACTAAAACACACGTGGTCACGGCTCGCCCGCTGACCATTGCCATCGCCGGCAATCCCAACGCGGGCAAGACAAGCCTCTTCAACGCGCTGACCGGCATGCGACAAAAGGTCGCGAACTATCCCGGCGTTACCGTCGAAAGCAAGATTGGCGAGTGGACGCTGTCGCCGGACTTTGTGCCCGCGCGTTTGATTGACCTGCCAGGTCTCTACAGTTTGGACGCCACATCACTCGATGAAGAAATTGCGCGTGACATTCTGCTGAGCCGGAAACAAATGACTGACAGCATCGACACGATTGTTGTTGTTGTCGATGCAACCAACCTGGTTCGCAATCTTTACCTTGCAACGCAACTCATCGATGCAGCCAAGCCCGTCGTGATTGCGCTGACAATGTTCGATCTGGCCGAGCGAAACAATTTGAAAATCGACGTTGCGAAACTCAGCGCTGAATTCGGAGTGCCGGTTGTGCCGGTGGTGGCGAAACAGCGCAGAGGATTGAGGGAGTTGGCGAATGCGGTGCTGGCGGCTACTGAATTTGAGAACAAAGTGGCGGCGCCTCAAACAGTTGCTGATGTTGTTGATGCCGAACACCGCCAATCAAACCTCATCCGCCGTTACGCGCGCATTGAACGAATCGTTTCGGATACAACCGAAGCAAAGCAACGGCAAAAATCCACGAGCGAAAAAATCGATCGATTCGTCACCCATAGACTTCTTGGTCCGCTAGTGCTGGTGCTGGTGCTGCTCGTCGTGTTTCAGTCAATCTTCTCATGGGCGACTCTGCCGATGAGTTTGATTGAGAACGTTTTTGGCGCGCTCGGAAATTTTGTGCGGCTGAACTTACCTGCGGGTTTGTTGACCGATTTGCTTGTCGACGGAGTGATTGCGGGCGTCGGTGGCGTGCTTGTGTTTCTCCCGCAGATTCTGCTGCTCTTCTTTTTTATCGCAGTTTTGGAAGACAGCGGCTACATGGCGCGCGCGGCATTTCTGATGGATCGCTTGATGCGTTCAGTCGGCTTGCACGGCAAAGCTTTCATGCCGCTGTTGAGCAGCTTCGCCTGCGCGGTTCCCGGCATCATGGCCACACGCACCATCGAAAATCCGAAAGACCGAATCGCGACGATAATGATTGCGCCTTTCATGAGCTGCTCGGCGCGGTTGCCCGTCTACACGCTGATGATCGCAGCGCTGTTCGCCGGTCAAAAAGTGCTGGGTTTTGTCTCGACCGGCGCGCTGATCATTCTCGGCATGTATCTGCTGGGGATCGTCGCGGCGATCGTCGTTGCTTCGTTGCTCAAATGCACTGTCTTGAAAGCGCCCACGCCGCCGTTCGTGATGGAGATGCCGCCCTATCGCGTGCCGAGCGTGCGCAACGTCGCGCGCGCGATGGTCATGCGTGCGACGATTTTTTTGAAACGAGCCGGAACGGTAATTTTGGTCGTCTCAGTTATCCTCTGGGCCTTGGCCGCATTCCCTCGCGCCAAAACGAACAATGCGAAAGACAGTCAAAGTGCACAACTAGAGCAGAGCTTCGTCGGCCGCGCGGGTCACGTGATCGAACCTTTGATCAAGCCGCTAGGATTTGATTGGAAGATCGGCATTGGCTTGATTTCGTCGTTCGCCGCGCGCGAAACGATCATCTCCACGCTGAGCGTCGTTTACAACGCTGGTGACGACTCCGAAAATCAGTCTCTGGTTGGCGCAATGCGCAGCGCCAAACGCGCGGATGGTGCGCCTGTTTGGACGCCGTTGGTTGGATTGTCGCTGATGGTCTTCTTCGTACTCGCCTGCCAGTGCATGTCAACCGTCGCGATCGTGCGGCGCGAAACGAACTCCTGGCGCTGGCCACTGTTCATGGTGGGATACATGATGGTGCTGGCATATGTCGCTTCGCTGATTACGTTCCAGAGTGGAAGGCTGCTGGGTTTTAGTTAGCAACGCGTGGAAATCAATCTTAGCCTCCCTGACGGTCGGGCTTCTGACACTCACTCTTCGCCATCAAAGCACGTGTAGCAAACGCGCTTGAAAGCTTCATAGCTAATCAATTCCACTTCGGGTGAGAGATAGCCGGCGTGCGCGCGTTCTTCACGCAGCAGGTCAGTACTCAGGTATTTCTTGTTGTCGTCAGGAAAAATTGTTGTCACCACGGCTTCGGCACCTAATTCATCCTGCACCATCAGCGCGCCGATAAAGTTTGCTCCCGAAGAGATGCCAACGCCGAGTCCTAATTCCCCCGCCAGTTTCTGCGCCATCAGAATCGCATCGCCATCGTGAACGCTGACAACCTGGTCGAGTTGATCAAGTTCAAGAATCGAGGGAATGAACTCATCCGAGATTCCCTGAATGCGGTGGAACCCGACTTTGTGGCCG
>DASXTE010000009.1:0-3224 GCA_036505595.1 Pyrinomonadaceae bacterium | reverse complement strand
ACCCGAAAGACAAAGAACCGCAGGAAGTCTCGATCGTGGATATGGCGACGGCCAGGGTCGTCAAAACCTTGCGCATCACTTCGCTCTTTCCGAGCGCCGTCGTGGCCGGCGACGGCAATCTGTACATCAGTGGCGGCTACGATCAGAAGATTTATCGAGTGAATCGGCAGTTCGAAATCGATCACGAATACCAACTCGACGGATTTGCCGGTGGATTGGCGGCCATCGACGCGCAGCATTTGGCGGTAGCGACAATGGCGCTGAAGAACGCGAAGGGTGAATACCTCAACGGCCGTCTGAGCATTCTGAATACTTCAACCGGAAAGACGGAGAGGGAAGTTGACCTGGGATATTTTCCCTACGCCGTGCGATTTGTCGCCGGCAAATTGTTCGTCACGCTGCTTGGCGAAGACAAGCTGCTCGTGTTTGATGGCGGCCTGAAACTTCTCAAAACAATTCCCGTCGGCCGCACACCGCAGGAGATGTGCTCGGATGGGCGAACCTTGTTCGTAGTCAACACCAGCTCCGATGACGTTTCTCGGATTGACGCACGCACGCTGCGAAATAATGGCAGCATCTCTGTCGCGACAAAGGGCAGCCGTTTCGGGTCGACGCCGTCCGCCTGCGAAATTAATGCGCAGAACATCTACGTCACGCTCGCCGGAATTAACGCCGTCGCTGTGATCGATCGAAACACGCGGAAGCAGACTGCATTGATTCCGACGGCTTGGTATCCGACGAATGTCTTGCTTGAGAAAAACCAGCTCATCATTACCAGCGCGAAAGGCATCCGCCCGCGCCGTCCGAACCCGGAAGGGCCGCAGCCCAATCAAGCCAGTCGCGTCCCGGGCTACGTGCTGAATCTTCTGAAAGGTTCGATTTCGATTATCCCGCGCGACGATCTGAAACGAAACGCGGTGAAGTGGACGGCGCAGGTTAATTCGGCATCGCCGCTGTTCGATATGAAGCGCGGGCTGAGACTTCCCATCAAGCACATCTTCTACATCATCAAAGAAAACCGGACCTACGATCAGGTCCTCGGCGACCTCGGCAGAGGCAACGGCGATCCGAAACTGACGCTGTTCGGCGAAGACATCTCGCCGGTTCATCATCAACTGGCGCGTGACTTCGTGACCCTCGACAACTTTTTCGTGAACGGTGAGATCAGCGTACTCGGCCACGCGTTTACGACCAGCGGCTATGCCAGCCCGTTCACCGAATGGCTGGGCAACGTTAGCTACTCTTACCGTTGGAAGGGTTACCCGTTCGGCACCGTGCCGGCGACGATGTCGCCCGTTTACATTTGGGACCTGCTTGATGGCGGCGGCATCGATTACCGAATCTACGGCGAGAATTATTTTCTGTTCACGCGCGCGTACCGCATCTTCAGTGAAATGTATGGGCCTGATAGCGAGATTGCGCGGCGCTTTTATGACAAGACGATTGCGGCGGCGGCCGGCGAAGATCGGGGCCAGGAGTTCAACGATCTAACGCGGCCGTACTATGGGCGAGTGAATTCATCAACAGATGCGTACAAGCTCCTCGGCGAACACAATTTTGCGTCGGCGCTTTCGCAATTTCTCACTGGCGACGAAACGTTTGCGCGCATGATGCAGCGCGACGACAAACTCCGTCGCCGGTTTGGTGAATACCTTTCCAAATATCCGTTCAGCTACCGTTCCTGGGACTTGAAAGTTTCGGATTTGGATCGGGTCCGCGAATGGAAGAAAGATTTCGACGCGCAATTGAAGTCAGGCCGCGTCGCACAGTTTCAATACATTTGGCTGCCGAACGATCATACTGACGGCAACCGGGACACGATTCTTGATCCGTATCAGTTCATGGCGCAGAACGATGCTGCTCTCGGCAAAATCGTCGAGATCATTTCGCACAGTCCGGTTTGGAAAGACTCGTTGATTCTGGTGGTGGAAGACGATGCGCAGAACGGACCCGATCACGTCGATGCGACGCGCTCGATTGCTTTCGTGGCCGGCCCCTACGTCAAGCGCGGCGCCGTGGTCAGCGATCGTTACGATCAGCTCAGCCTGCTGCGCACGATCGAACTGCTGCTCAGCTTGAAGTCAATGAACGCGGCCGAACAGTTGGCTGCGCCGATGTTTGGAATTTTTACTGAGCAGCCGGACTTCCGGCCGTTCACTGTCAACCGGGTCTCGGATCGCCTGGCGGGTGATGACAAACAGAGGTATCGCGAGCTTCAGTCTCGATAGCCAGTCTCTTGCCATTGGCAACTCAATTGGAAATGGGATATCTTCCGCGCCGTTCAAACGCTGCCAAGTTTTTGTGAGTTCAAATCTAAAGGAGTCGAAGTCCATGTCTAGAAAGTCGATCACGACTTTTTGTTGTGTGGTCCTGTTTGCTGCGGCTGTCGCTTGGTTTTACGGCAGTGTCGATGCGCAACGGCGGCCATCCAGTTCTGCCTCTTCTGCGCCGACTGCGGCTGATTCGCTGAAAGTCCTTCAATGGCGATCGATTGGTCCGTATCGCGGTGGCCGCTCGACCGCAGTCACTGGGGTAGCTTCGCAGCCAATGGTTTTCTACTTTGGCGGTACGGGTGGCGGAGTTTGGAAGACAACCGACGGCGGCATCAACTGGGAGCCGGTGAGCGATGGGTCGGTGTTCGGCACCGGCTCAGTTGGCGCGATTGGTTTGTCCGATTCGGATCCAAACGTCGTGTACGTCGGCATGGGCGAGTCGCCGATTCGCGGCAACGTCTCGCACGGCGACGGCGTTTACAAATCGACTGACGGCGGCAAGACCTGGAAGCACATCGGCCTCGAAGACACGCGGCAGATTTCGCGCATACGCGTCCATCCGAAAAATCCGGACATCGTTTACGTTGCCGCGCAGGGACATGTTTGGGCGTCGAACGCGGATCGCGGAGTGTTTCGATCGAAAGACGGCGGCAAGACGTGGCAGAAGGTTCTGTTTCGCAGCGACAAAGCCGGCGCGTGCGATCTGGTCATCGATCCGACTAATCCCAATGTTCTGTACGCAGGTTTCTGGGAAGTTTATCGCAAGCCCTGGACGCTGGAGAGTGGCGGGCCGGGCAGCGGCATCTTCAAGTCAACTGATGGCGGCGACACTTGGACTGAAATCACCCGTAATCAGGGCCTTCCGCGCGGCACGATTGGAATTGTCGGTATCACTGTTTCACCGGCGAATCCGGATCGGCTGTGGGCAATTGTCGAAGCGGAAGATGGCGG
>DASXTE010000008.1:0-4737 GCA_036505595.1 Pyrinomonadaceae bacterium | reverse complement strand
GCCGTCATGGAAAGGCGACCAGATTGTCTTTTCGTTTACATCCGATCCCTACATTCCGCTCGAGGCGAACTACAAATTGACACGTCAATGTCTCGAAGTCTGTGCAGAGTTTCGCAATCCGGTTGGCATCGTTACTAAGTCTGCGTTGATTCGCCGCGACGTTGACGTCCTGCAAGCGCTCGCGCGCGAGGCGAGTCTCGGCGTCTATTTCTCAATTCCGTTTGCCGATTACGACATCGCGCGCGCGGTCGAGCCCTTCGCGCCTTCGCCGAATGCACGATTTGAAGCGATGAAGATTCTGGCCGATGCGGGCATTCAAGTCGGCATCGGAATCGCGCCGACAATTCCCGGACTCTCGACGGACATTCCCGGTTTGTTGCAACGCGCGAAGGACTGCGGCGCGACGAAAGCTTTCATCAACATGCTGCGACTGCCCGGCAGCGTGGCCCCTTATTTCGAACAGCGGCTGCGAGAGAAACTGCCGATGAAAGCCGATCGTGTTTTGAATCGCATCCGCGACGCGCGCGGCGGCAAGCTCAACTCAAGCGCCTTCCACGATCGTATGCGCGGCAAAGGCCAGTACTGGAACGCCCAGGAAAAACTCTTCGAGGTCTACTGCCGGAAGCTCGGATTCAACGAGCACCGCGTCGGCAGCGACACCCACACAAACACTCAGACTTTTCGCCGTCCTACGCCGCAAGGCGCGCTATTTGATTGATCCCTTTAGCGAATCATACTAACCTTTGTCTGCTCATTTATTCCGAAGCCGCCGCAACACATTTCTTGGCATCCAAGCAAATGTTTCATCGGCTATTATCGGCAGCGCAGAGGCAAAAGAACTGCTGCACCACCTATCCATCCCTATCCACCATTATTGGTGGCTCGCCGCCGGCGGTGGCGCCGGATACGGCGCGCGCTATGTTCGTTTGCGAGTTAGTCTTGCGCTCTCGAAACGGCGCCGCCATGGCTCGCCGGATCCGACCGGCGAATTGCTGCGCTTGCAAACTCTGCATGGCTACAATGCGCACTCGTTGGTCAGCATCGCGCCCGGCGCGTTGTCATGGTCGACTACGGAAATTGATGGCGCGGTCATTTACGCAGAGTTCGGTCATGTTTGGTTGGCGGCGGGCGAGCCGTTGGCTTCTCCTGAAGACAAGCGTGAGTTAGCGCGCCGGTTTACTGCACACGCTCGGCAGCAGAACCGAGTCGTTGCGTTCGTCCCTACCACCGCAGCGTTTGCTCGGATGGTTTCGGATCGAGAGTTCAGCGCGGTGAAGGTGGGCGCGGCGCCATATTTTGATCTGAAGACCTGGAACCCGCGAGGCGATTCAGCCAAAAAGTTGCGTGCAGGTATCAATCAGGCGCGACGCGCCGGTGTCACTGTGCAGTCGTTAACAGAGCTCGACGAATCGCTTAAACAGGAAACAGCCCAACTCTGCCTGCGATGGCTGGGTCACCGTCGCGCGGCGACATCGTTCGGCTGGCTAATTGCCCTCGATCCTTTCCGCCACGCCGAATATAAGAAGTATTTTGCCGCTCGCGCGAATGGAAGAATGGTTGGATTTCTTGCTGCTAGTCCAATCCCCGCGAGAAAAGGCTGGTACCTCGAAGACGTTTTGCGTGAGCCTCACGCGCCACCCGGGACTGCCACCCTGCTCGTGTTCGAGGCGTTGCAGGAATTAAAAAGACAGGGAGCCGAACTAGCCACGCTGGGAACATCACCGTTCGCCACGGATGGTCCAAAAGACATACCGACCGAGCATCGAGTCGTCGCGCGCGCTTTACAAATAGCTTCGAATCGTTTCAGTCGGTTGTATAACTTCGAGGGTCTGCGCCGATTCAAAGGAAAGTTCGTCCCTAGCTGGTGGGAGAGTGAATACGTTCTCGCCCAACGCGGCGTTTCCGTGCCGCCGCGCGTGGCCCATGCGATTCTGCACGCGTTGGTGCCGGGTGGCTTGCCGCAACTTCTGACGCGGCAGGCATTGCGGTTAATTCGCGACAAGCGCAAACGCAGCTCAAGACGTTCAGCGCCAGCAAGAAACATTGGCCGCCGGAGAACCAGGCATGCGGCCACGCGCTTGTGAACTGCTTCACGCGTCCCACGGCGAATTCCGAACTATTTCATTCGATTTTTGCTACAGACAGAGCGGCAAACTTTCTTTTATAATACGGCGCAAGCCTGACAATTAATTCACATCGGAGGCGCGGCGATGCTAATCAAAGATGTCATTCGCGACCGTGAACCTTATTCCATGAGGGCCTCAGCCACGGTCATGGACGCGGCGGAGTTCATGGCGCGCCGTAGAATCGGTGCAGTGTGCGTGCTGGATGAAGACGGCCTGCTGATAGGCGTCTTTTCTGAGCGCGACTTGCTGAATCGGGTCGTCGTACCGCGCCACGATCCGGGGACGTTGCGGCTCGGCGAAGTCACGAGCGAGCTGCGCGCTGTGATTCGCTGCGACGAGACGCCCCAGCAGGCGCTCGATCGAATGGACGAAATTGGCAGTCGGCACTTGCCGGTGGTGGACGCCGACGACAAATGGGTCGGCATGCTGTCGATGCGCGACTTGCTGCGCGTTGAAGTTAGTGAGCAAGGCGACGAGTTGAAGCTGCTGCATGAGTACATTAGTCAGTGAGGAGTGGGCAGAAGCACTGGAGAACTTATTTTCCATTTGTCATTTGACATTTGTCATTTGGCCATTAAGAGCGAGAACGGAAAGAAAGATAGGAATACTTGGACGCTCAAACCGCCGACAAATGAAAAATGAAAAATGAAAAATGGTAAATGAAAAATGGAAAATGATCTTTTCGCTTTTTCTCTTAATCGCAGCTCTCGCCTGTAGCCATCCTCCGCCCGGTCGTGGCGCGGGAGAAGTTGAGAATTCACCTCAGTCGCAAACCAGCTTCAAAGTCGAAACCGTCATTAGCAATATCGAAGTACCCTGGTCGATTGTGTGGACGCCCGACGGCCGCATGATCTTCACGGAACGACCAGGACGGGTTCGTGTCTTTCAAAACGGAAAGCTACAGCCTCAGCCGATATTCACGGTTCCGGATGTTGAGGCGCGAGGGGAAGCCGGCTTGATGAGCATCGCGCTGCATCCCCAGTTTTCATCAAATCACTGGATTTATCTTTCGTACGCGTACACTACCAGCGACCTGCAAGTGCGCGTTGTGCGCTATCGCGAAACTCCCGCGGGGTTCACCGATCGCAAAGTGATTATCGAAAACATTCCCGCAGCGCGGGCACATGCCGGCTGCCGTCTGCGGTTTGGTCCGGACGGCAAGCTTTACATCACGACAGGTGATTCGACCGAGCGCGAGCTGGCACAGCAGTTGAATTCTCTGGCAGGTAAAATTCTGCGGCTGAATGACGATGGCACTGTGCCGGCTGACAATCCATTTGTTGGGCGAGCAGATGCGCGGCCCGAGATTTGGGTTTACGGCAATCGCAACTCACAGGGGATCGATTTTCAGCCTGGCACAAATCTTTTGTTCGAAACTGAACACGGGCCGAGTGGCTTTGATGGGCCGGGCGGGGGCGATGAAGTGAACATCATCGAGCGCGGCAAGAATTATGGTTGGCCGGTGATTCACCATCGCGCCACGCATGAAGACATGGAATCACCTCTGCTCGAGTACACGCCGGCCTGCGCACCGGCCAGCGGCACGTTCTATCGCGGCCCTCAGTTTCCGCAGTTCAAAGGAAATTTCTTCTTCGGATGTTTGCGGGGCACCAGGATTATTCGCGTGACGTTGGACGGCCGCCGAGTTGTTAGCCAGGAAAATCTTCTCGAAGGAAAGTACGGCCGCATCCGAGACATCGCGGAGGGACCGGACGGATTTATCTATTTTTCGACTTCTAATCGGGACGGGCGCGGGAGCCCGGCTCCGGATGACGATCGGATTCTTAGGTTAGTGCCGGTGAAGTAACGGCGCAGCCAGGGATGGCTACGCACCGCACGCAATGCGTGCGCTCCTAAATCTTCTTTGCCAGTACCGCTGTCTTACTCCAACCGATAATTTGAAAGCGCGGAAAGCGATAATGGCTGACCACCTTGTAGTGTCGATCGGTCGTCTCAGACACTTCCGCGGGTGGATGGGCTTTGAATCTGAAGAGTAGTTCCAAAAAGCGAGTTGCGATCGTCGGCCGCATCGGCAGGTTCAGGAAGTAACCCCCCGGAGCAATCACGCGCGCCAACTCGCCAAAACCTTCATCAAGCGGAACGTATTCCAACACGCCGCTCGTCACAATCAAGTCGAAGGACTCGTCCGGAAAGGGTAGCGACAGAATGTTGCCTTGCATGAAGTGCACTTTCTGATCGCAATGGCCATACTTCTTATTGACGTATTTTTTCGCCGTGGCCATGGAAGACGCCGACAGATCCAAGGCCGTGAGTTTCACCGGCACCTGGAGCGTCCGCAGCATTGCCAACGTCAGCGTGCCGGTTCCACATCCTGCATCCAAAACGCGCGCGCCTGGAAAAACTGGCAGCGGATGCTCCTCGAAATATTGATCGAGTGAGCGACCGTAGCCATTGACCTTAAAGGTGAAATCGTAGAGCCGTGCGATCCGGTCGTAAAAAGAGCCGGCTCTGGCCTCGGTCTTCGTGGCCGTCAGAACGTATTCCGCCATATGAACCCTCGTATGATAGCGCCGCGCCGGAAATCCCGCCGCGGCCTGTAATAAAAATCCGCGCCATTCTAGCTTGCCGAGGTCGAATTTCCAAGACGATT
>DASXTE010000007.1:0-10102 GCA_036505595.1 Pyrinomonadaceae bacterium | reverse complement strand
AGCTGCACGGCACAGACGCCACGCACGTTGAGACTGTGCCTGTGGTTGAGACATTCAACGGGCAAACGATTTGGCAAGGCGAGGTCGAGGTTTTTGATTTGCACGATCATCCGACCGCTAATCGTATCTATGCGTGGTCACACGATACAGACGATCCAAAGCAACCGCGACGGCATGTAACCGTCTTGCATCTGCCGCCAGCGATAACGCCGCGCAAGGCCGTACAAGCGTCCATTGCGAGCGATTACAGGGAGCGACAAGCCAATGCCGAAAGCTAGGAAACCGGGACGGCCAAAGTTACCGAAGGGACACGCAAAAGAGTCCTACATTCCGATCCGTGTGAGCGCCGAGGATCGCAAAGCCTTTCAGCGAGCGGCGAAGGCCAGCGACCACAAAACTATCTCCGGCTGGTTGCGGCATGTTGCGAGAGAGGCCGCGAGTAAATGAAAGAGAGTGAGCCGATACCCGTTGCCGGGTTGCTACATCGGAATCAAACGCCTTGCCCGACTCGTGCGACACTATCCGATCTGTGTACGGGAGGGCACGGCTCATCGCCCCGCGCAATTCTATCATTATGGATTTCAAATTAAGACACTACCTTCGTCCGATCAGTCTGGAAGGATTCTTTCAGACATGGCAAACTACTCAGAATGTTCGCCGGCATCATGACTCGTTTTGTATTTGCCGCGGTTTTTGTCGTGCTGGCGTGTCCACTCGCGCGTGCGCAGCGCGATCGCGATACCTGGACTCCTTCATCGCCGAGTTCATTTGAAGTGTCAGGTGAAGTGCGTCTCGCCGATACCGGTCAGCCGGCCGGCAGAATTCCAGTTCGCCTCGAACGATTTGGTGGCGGCATCGTCGATCAGATCGACACGGACGGATCGGGCCGCTTTCGTTTTCCAAATCTTCCGCGCGGCTATTATCGGGTCATCATTAATGCTCCCGGCTATCGCCCGATGCAGCAGGACGCCGACTTGCAGGTAATCTTTCGCGCGCACCTGCTTTTTGAAATCGCGCGCGACACTTCGAAAAATATGAGCGGCATCGCAGCCTTGACCGATGTGATTGATGCCAAGGTGCCGGCTGATGCCCGTGAGGAATATGAACGCGGGCGCGCCGCCGCGGCCAAAAAAGAATATGCTGCCGCAGTCTCGCATTTACGAAAAGCAGTCGCCACCCACGCGCAGTTTTTCTCCGCGTACGTCCTACTCGCCACTACTTACATGGATACGCGCCAGTGGGCTGATGCCGAACAAGCTCTGCTGCGCGCGTTGGAAATCAAGTCGGATGACGGCATAACTATCATTTCTTTGGGTGAGGTGTACTGGCGTGAAAAGCGTTACGACGATGCCGAGAAGAGTTTGCTCGCAGGACTTAAGATCGACGACAAATTGTGGCATGGCCACTTCACGCTCGCTCGGCTCTACGTCGAGCAGAATCAGATAATGAAAGCCGCGCCCGAAATCGGGCGCACACTCCAGTTGAAGCCCGACTTTGCGGAAGCCCATCTGCTGGCCGGTAATATTCTCCTGAAGCTTAATCAACGCGAGCGCGCCATCGTCGAATATGAAGAGTACGTTCGCCTGGCTCCCAAGGGTGAATTCGCGGACGAAGCGCGCGACCTGATTAAGAAATTAAACGCGATGCCCGCCCGATGAGCGCATCTTTCCCCGCCGACAAAGTCTTCCCTTGATTCGATTTTCCAAAACCATCATCATCTGCCTGAATGGATCCGGTTGCCAGCCAACTCGCGCTTGCGCCGCTGGGCGCAGGCGATCTGATTGATCGCGCGGTCAGGCTTTATCGCCGCCATTTTCTCACGCTCATTCGCATCGCCGCGCCGCCTGTGCTTGTTTCGGCAGCGGGATCGACGTTGACGACGATCGCATTCCGCGCCATCGGCGCCACCCCAAGCAGCGCTCGACTCTTGCTATACCTGCTGGTGGCGTTCGGCGGCGGCATCGTTATCGCCGCTGGATCTCTCTTTAGCTTGATCGTCATGGGCGGCGCGACCCGCAATCTGGTCGCGCATTTATTGTGGGAGGAGCCGGTTAGCTTTCGCTCGACTTACCGCGCGGTGAAGTCGCGCTTCTGGGGCTTGTTGGGCGCCAGCATTCTGGTGGCAATCTGGCTCGGATTCTGCGCGTGGCTGTCATTCACCGGTTTCTATCTCGTCTTCGCGCTGTTACTGCTACTTGCGGTCGCAATCGGTCAGGTGATGCCGGAATGGACAATTGCACTTGTGAGTATCATTGGAACGATCGCGGCGATCGTGCTCGCCCTGATTCTTTTCTTTCTACTCGCCGGCCGCATGGCCTACGTGCCCCAGGCGATGCTGGTTGAAGGCCGCACGGTCGGCTCCGCAATCGGCCGCAGTTTTTCACTCGCCAGCGGAAACGTGCGCCGGCTGATGGCGATGACGTTGTTCACTTTCTTCGCTACTTACTCGGCTCTCGCTCTGCTGATCATTCCATTGGGTTGGTATGGCTGGGCCAACGGCGTGGACGTTTCGCCGTTCGGGACGGAATGGCCGGCATGGTATTCGATCGGCTACGAAGTGATCCTGCAATGTAGTCACATTCTTTTGGCGCCGATTTGGATGCTCGGCCTGTCCCTGCTTTATGTCGATGAACGCGTGCGGCACGAAGGTTACGACATCGAATTGATGGCGGCGCGGCAGCTTCCGCCAATGCCTGAATTGCCTGGAGTGATGTCGCCCTTCGCGCCCGCGCTGGTCACGCGCCGCACGGCCAGGTTTGTACCGCCGCCCGCGCCCATGCCTCCGCCGAGTGTCCTCGGCCTGCAATGACGCTTAAGAAGATGATCGCGAAGTCGCATCTAAACAAGATTTTCCAGTTCGCCGCGTTGGGATTCGTCCTGGCTCTGGCCGTAACAGCGCGCGCCGCAACGTTCGCGGATTACCGCACACGCGTCTCGCAGGCAGCCAGCGTGATTCAACAGCTCGAGACGCCTGACTACTACACGAATAACTCGATTCAAGCTGAGGAACTTGTGCAGAATGCGCTGGCCCGGCTGCGACAGCTCTTGCCGGCCAGCGAGACTGTCCTTTTCAACAATCAGACGATAGACGTCGATAACCAGTGGTTTCACGAAGCCCTCTCTGAATACGAAAGACGGAGAAGAACCGGGCAACATAATGGCGAACTGATTCGCCACACGCGCGAGCAACTGCGAGCGTTGCTCCAGCGTTTGGATGAGATGAAGCCCGCGGCTTCGACTGACGACAAAGATGTAAACAAAGCGCGGCTGGCGGAAATTCTGCGCCGGCCTGAATACGACAAGACCGCCGCACAACAAAGCGCACTCGAACGCCTCTGGGAACAATTCATTCGTTGGCTGGCGAAGCTGTTTCCGAAATTCAAGCCGATTCAACCCGGCACCGGCCGCAGTTTGTCGAACATCGCCCAGATCATCGTGTTCGGTTTGTCGATCGCACTGATTGCATTTCTCATCTGGAAATTTCTGCCGCGATATCTGCGCAACCGCGGCAAGAAAAAGAAGAAACAAAAACGCGAACCGCGCATCGTTCTGGGTGAGCGCCTGGAGCCGGATCAAACGGCCGCCGATCTACTTGAGCGGGCGGAAGCGCTGGCGCGCGCCGGTGACCTGCGCGGCGCCATTCGCAAAGCCTACATCGCTCTGTTGTGCGAACTCGGCGATCGAAAAGTCATCAGCCTCGCCCAGCACAAGACAAATCGCGATTACCTGATGGCGATAAGAAACAGGGGCTCGCTTTACGAATCGCTGCGCCGGCTAACTTTCAGTTTTGAACGGCACTGGTACGGGTTTGTGCCGCCGGCCGCGGATGACTGGAATGAATTTCGAGTGGGGGTCAGAACCGCGAGCGGTAGCGACCGGATCAGCGAATCAGCTTGAGTGATCGATCCCATCGCTACCCCTCCGGGTTCTGACACGAGTCTTGATGCGCCAACGCCTGATCATCATCATCACGCTGATCGTAGTCGTTGTAGTGTTGATTGCACTCAACGCGGCGTCGTACGTGCGCGTCGAGAACATCGCGGATTCGGAAGGCTCTCCCGATCGCTCGACATTCAACTCAGGCGCGACCGGGACACAAGCTCTCTACGATTTTCTGCACGAGTCAGGTCATCAGGTAGTGCGCTGGCGCGAGGGCTCGTCGGCGCTGCTGACTGTGAATGGTCCAAAGCCGTCAACATTTGTGATCATCGGTCCGGTGCAGGTTTCCTACTCCAGGCGCGAAACGATTGAAGTCCTGCGTTGGGTCGAATCCGGCGGCCGCCTGGTAATCGTCGATCGTCATCCGGATCGGCGACTGGCGGTCGGCTCCGCAGACTGGACTATTACGAGCGAAGTCATCAGCTATCCGTGGCGCGATCTGGACCCGAACAATTTCGAGCAGATGACAACGGGCATGACGCCCATCAAACCTGCCCAGCCGACGGCCATGGCGCGGAACGTCCAATCGGTGATGCCGTCGCGATTTATGGGAGCGATGACCGTCGGCCCGGGCAAAGGAGCAGAGCACGCGACTCCAACGCCCTCCGATAATGAGAACGACGATTCTGAGGATAACGAGCTGCCGACAGAGCCCGAGACAGGAGCGAGTGACGAATCGAGGACCGACAAAGTTGCGCGCGCGCCAGTGGTTCATTTTCGATACGAGCGCGGCGCGTTGCTGGTTGACTATCCCTACGGCGACGGTCGCGTGGTGCTGTTGTCGGATCCGTTCATTGTCGCGAACAATGGCATCGGGCGCGCCGACAATCTGCAGCTCGCCTTGAACGTTGTCGCCGGTGGCGGCGGTCTGATTGCGTTCGACGAATTTCATCAGGGACGCGCCGCGACGCACAACGCGCTATTCCAATATTTTTCCGGCACGCCCGTCATGGCGATTTGTGCGCAACTTGCGCTGATCGGCCTGGCCATCGTTTGGTCGCAGGGGCGCCGGTTCGCGCGACCGCTGCCGCTTCCACACGTCGATCGGCGATCAAAGCTGGAGTTTGTCGCATCCATGGCTGAGTTGCAGCAGCGCGCCAAGGCGCACGATCTCGCGCTGGAAAATATTTACGCGCGCGTGCGTCGCGTGCTGGTGCGTCATGCAGGGTTGAGCAACAGCAGCCCTCGCTCAGAGATCGCGAAGCGAGTCGCCCTACGCTCCGGCATCAACCAGCAGGAGCTTGAAACGTTGATGCGAAACTGTGAAGATACCGTTAACGGCGCACCGACCAGTGGGAAAGAGACGCTGCGGATGGCGCGACGTCTCCGCGAAATCGAATCGATGCTCGGCTTGCGCGCGCGCTCGCGCGATGCCAGACAATCGGCCGAAAGAGAATAGGATCAAAGCTCGACCAACTCGAATCGAGAAAGGATCGATGAAGACCGTCGGGAACCGGGATGTTTTTCATCCTTCATCCCTCATCCTTCATCCTTTCACACGTGCCTGAATACGTTTCCAACACCATCGCACACATAACGAGTGAGCTTGGCAAAGTCATCGTCGGCCAGAGCGAACCAATTGAGCAGGTCCTTGTGGCGCTGCTCGCCGAAGGTCACGCGCTGATTGAAGGCGTGCCCGGCACGGCGAAGACGCTAACCGTCAAGACACTCGCGCGCATCATCAACGCCGGCTTTGGCCGCATTCAGTTCACGCCCGACCTCATGCCGTCAGACATCACGGGCACGAACGTTTTCAACATGGCGACTTCATCATTTAGTTTGCGACGCGGCCCGGTGTTCACAGACATTCTGCTCGCCGACGAAATCAATCGAACGCCGCCGAAAACGCAAGCGGCGCTGCTTGAAGCGATGGAAGAACGCCAGGTGACCATCGATGGCGAAGCCTACGGGCTGTCGCCGATCTTTACCGTGCTGGCGACAGAGAATCCGATCGAATACGAAGGCACGTATCCTTTGCCCGAAGCGCAGCTCGATCGGTTTCTGTTGAAGATCCTTTTGCCGTATCCGTCCGTCGAGGAAGAGCAGCAGGTCGTCGCGCGCTGGGATGCAGGGTTCAATGCGCGACGGCTTGAACAGGTGGACATCCACGCGTTGCCGGATGCCGAAGCGATTTCGCGTTGTCGCGCCGAAGTACGAAATATGCGGGTCGAGCCCGGGGTGCAACGCTACATAGTGGATATCGTGCGCCGCACACGTGATCACGCGGCGGTGCACTACGGCGCCAGCCCTCGCGCGGCCGTGGCGCTGTTGTTGTGCTCGAAGGCGCTTTCGGCAATTCGCGGACGAGATTTCTCGACACCTGATGATGTGCGCGACATCGCGCGACCGGTGCTGCGCCATCGACTCACGTTGCGCGCGGAAGCAGAACTGGATGGCGCCACGCCGGATTCCGTCATTAGCGACATCCTGCAATCTGCGGAAGTTCCGCGGTAACCGTAAACGACAAATCTGCATACTGCGAGGACTAACTTTATGCTTTTTAAATCCCTCCGTCGGCCAGTGTTTCGATTTCTGGTAGTGACATTTCTGCTGACGGTTCCAACGGTAAGCTTCACGCAAACCCGGCAAAATGATTGCCAACCGCCTCCTGACGTAAGACGGGCGCTAAAAACCCTCGATGACGATGACACGCTCCCATACAAGCTTCGTCACGAACGACGACTGGCGATGCTGGAAGAGTTGCTGAAGAAATACCCGCAGAGTCTCTACGTGCGACGCCGCTATCAAAACGAGCGGCGGGCCGGCTACTTCGTCGATCGCGATGCGCTGCTCGCTGACTATCGCGCCCAGATGGAAAGAAGTCCGAACGATCCGGGAGCGGACTACCTTTATGCGCGTCTACTCTTTGGTCGAGATACAAAAGCGGCCGTCACCCAGTTGGAAAATCTGGTCCAACGCGTCCCTGATTTTCCCTGGAGCAATTTGCTACTGGCCGAGATTTACACTTACCCGAATTTTCGCGATCCGATTAAGGCTAAAGGTTATTTGAAGGAATGGATGACCAGATGTCCGTCATCAATGGATGGGTTCTGGCTGCTCTCGCGGATAGGCGACAAAGAGATGATGGCTGATGCGGCGCAACGGTTGCGCGCTCGGCTCGAGTCTTCAAACGATCCGGATGATCTCGCGTATTGGAATGACCTCTGGGCTATCGAATTCAAACTAAGGCCGGTCGCTGAACATGCGGAGTTGCGGCAGAAAATAGCCGAGGATGTAAGAAGCATCCGCAGCAAGGGCCTTAATACCAGGGAATGGCTGGTCGCGTTACAGGCCGGATACAAACAGGCTGCAGACAAAGCTGGTCAGACTTGGGCCGACGATGAATTGGCGCGACTGTTCACAAAATCTGAGACGGTGCGATGGATGGTTGTAGACCGATGGCGTGAAGACCACCCTTATCCAAAATCGGAAGACTCCGAGCAGCAGAAGCAGGCATATCACCGCGCAGTCTTACAAGCGACCGCCGCCTGGCTGAAGCAATGGCCGAATGATGAATCGACCTGGTCGTCGCGGTTCTATTCGCTGATCGAGTTCGAAACTTCTTCGAACGAAGAGGTAGCAGCGGCTTACGACGGCTATGCGAAGGCCCATGAACAAGGTGGAAACACATACTCGATCCCGCCGATCGAAGTTGCTGTCGCCCGGTTTTTCCTAAAGCGCGGGTTTAGGCTGGAAAGCATTCCCGGACTACTTCAAAGAAGTTTGGCCGAATTCGAACAAATTCAAAAAGGAAATAGCCCATCCGATCTCTACCCGCGCCAGGAAGGCTTGGACGAGGGAAATCTGCGATACGTTCGCTGGGAAACCTGGCCGTTGCTTGCCGAAGCCTACGCGCGGACTAAGCAACCACAGAAAGCGCATGAAGTTCTGTCGCAGATGGCGGAAGCTTTGAAGCAACAGAAGCCAACAGAAAAGCAAAAAAGAATGTACGCAAACTATCAAACCGCGTACTGGCAGGCCACCGCCAAAGTTGGCGAAGCTGAACAACGGAAGCTCGATGCATTAATGGCTTACCAAACTGCGCTTGCAATTCGCCCAAAATCGTCTACGCCGAAATCAGGCAAAGCGGACGAGCTGAATGAGAACGCGCAACGGCTATGGAAGGAACTGGGCGGCACGGACGAAGGGTGGCAGGCGTACCTGGCGAGCACAGCGATTTCGAAAGAGAAACCAGAGGCGGCCGAGACAGCCAGTTGGGACACCAAAAGCACCGTGCTTCCTGATTTCGACCTGACCGATCTGCAAGGACGCAAATGGACGCTCGCGAGTCTCAAAGGCAAAGTCGCCTTTATCAATCTCTGGGCGACCTGGTGCGGCCCATGCCGCGCAGAATTACCTTATGTTCAGAAGCTGGCGGAACAGTTGAAAGACAACAAGGATGTCCAGCTTCTGACCCTCAATATCGACGAGGACATCGGGATGGTTGAGCCTTTTATGAAGGAGAACAAGTACACGTTTCCCGTAATTCTCGGTCAGGGATATGCTGAAGGGTTGGGTGTCTACAGTATTCCCCGAAACTGGATTGTAAGCGTTGATGGCAAGTTGATGTTCGAAGGTATCGGCTTCGGCAATGATGGCAACGAATGGATCAAAAGAGCGTTGGAAGCAATCCAGAAGGTTAAGGCAGCCCAATAAGAATCAAAAGTCGAGCAGCTATTCGCGTTCGACTGGAAACTCGAATTAGATGCGATTCGTTTTCAGCAAATTTTTCTACGCGCTGCTTGCCGTCGCGTTGGTTCCCATCTCGCTCTCATGGGGCCGGCCGCTGCTAGCGTGGGTGGCAGTCACTTACGATCTTATCATAATCGCCGCGGCGGTCTTCGACGCGTGGAACAGCAAACTGCCGAACGGTGTGCGTATTGAACGGCACTTTGGCGGCCGGTTCGCCGTCGGCGCGGAAACCGACGTTCGAATTGAGATTGCCAACCATACGCCGAAAGATTTTTCGCTGATCATCAAGGACGAGTATCCGCCGCAGATGCAACTCTTCGGCAGTCGCGAAGCACGCCTCGAAGCTGAAGGCCAAACCAGCGCATCCATCATTTACAGTTTGAAGCCTCCAAAGCGCGGTCAGTTTTCCTTTGGCCGAATCGCAGTGCGTTACCTGTCGCGTTGGCGACTGGCGTGGTGCCAGACAACTGCGGGCGAGGCCATCACGGTCAAGGTCTATCCGAACATGCGGCGCGCGCGCGAGGCGGAATTGAGAGCGCTCGGCGCGCGTTCGTTCGTCGCGGCGCGTCGCAAATCACAGTGGCGTGGCGAGGGCCGCGACTTTGAATCGTTGCGTGATTACGTTCGCGGCGACGAGATGCGGCACATTTCCTGGACGGCCACCGCGCGACGAGGAAAACTCGTGACGCGACAGTATCAGATGGAGCGCGACCAGACGATCCTGATCGCGCTTGATGCGGGCCGTTTGATGACGGGACGACTTGAGAATGAGACGAAGCTTGATCTCGCGGTGCACGCGACGTTGGCACTGATGTCGGCCGCGGCGCGCGCCGGCGACAACGCCGGGCTGCTCGTTTTCGGGCGGCGCATCAAAGCTTTTCTCCCGCCGAAGCGCGGGGCCGAACACCTCGATGCGGCGCTCGAAGCTTTGCACGCAATCGAACCGGAGATGATCGAGCCAAGCTACGCCCGCGCGTTTGAGTTTGTCTCTGCGAACAGTCAGCGACGCTCACTCGTGGTCGTGCTGACCGACCTGGTTGACGAAGAAGGCTCGAGCGAGTTGCTCTCGTCATTGAAGCTGCTCCGGCCGCGCCATCTGCCGTTGGTCGTCACGATTGCGGATCGCGATCTGAAATCCGTGGTGCGCGAGGCGCCGGAGACGGAGACTGAGCTGTTCACGCAATCTGTCGCCGAAGAGATCATGTACCAGCGCGAAGCAGCTTTGCGTTTGGTTGAATCGCAGGGAGGCTTGGCTTTGGATGTGACGGCGGCGGCGCTGGTGCCGCGGCTTCTCGAAACCTATCTGCGGGTTAAGGAGCGCGGTCTGCTGTAGCTTCCCGTCCAGCCAGCAACAAATACGAATACAGCGCGACTCCAGTGAGGCCTGCGATCGCAAACTTAATTGCGGGATTGATTGGCGCCGGCGAGATGAAGCCTTCGATGATTCCCGCGATCACTAACAACGGAATGC
>DASXTE010000006.1:0-20656 GCA_036505595.1 Pyrinomonadaceae bacterium | reverse complement strand
CATGCGGCTAAGACAACCAGAAGGAGCAGCACTTTTGTTTTATTGAGAGTCATTGCGAGTCCCTTTCTTGACGTTTGTGCGCGCAATTCTATTCGCATCGGCGGGCGTGTCAACGTTTTTCACGCTAGCGCTGTTTCGGTCGCACGCCCCAGGTTGGTGGCGGTGGCTCCTTCGTCATGCGGTTCGCGGGATGAAGCTTCATTAGGCGCATCGCTTCTTCGACCGCGCGTTCCAGTTGCGGGTCGTGTCCGGCGATCACGTCTTTCGGCCAGTTCTCGACATCAATATCCGGCGCGACACCCTCATTCTCTACGGCCCAATGGCCCTCGTGACTGAAGAAGCCGCCGCGTGGCGCGATCATCGAGCCGCCGTCAATGAAAGGCGGCGTGTCGGCCGTGTGAACCAGTCCACCCCACGTTCGCTTGCCTACGAGCACGCCGATCTTTCGATAATGAAACATGTAAGGCATGAGGTCGCCGCCCGAGCCGGCCATCTCGTTAATGATCATCACCTTCGGTCCCCAGATGCCGGCGGACGGACTCGTAAAGGGATAGCGATCGCCGGCGACATTGTTGAAGTAGCCGTCGAAGTCGCGCTGCAAGACATCGATGATGTAGTCAGCGGCTGAGCCGCCACCGTTGTATCGCTCGTCGATAATCGCGCCCTTCTTGTCCTGCTGCGCGAAGTAGTAGCGATTGAAACTTGTGTAGCCGGGCTGCCCCGTGTTCGGCAGATAGACGTAAGCGAGTTGTCCGTCGGAAAGTTTCTCAACCAGACGGCGATTCGCTTCAACCCATGCGCGCGTTCGCAGCGTCTGCTCATTCGCAACCGGAATCACCACAACATGACGCGCGCCGTCCGTCGTCGGTTTGTCGTTAACGGTCAGAGACGTCTGGCGATTTGCCGTGCCATCAAGCAGACGAAAAATGTTGTCAGGCGCTTTCAATTCGACGCCATTGATTGCCAGAATGTAATCGCCGACGTTTACGTTCGCGCCGGGCACCGCCAGCGGCGAACGCAACTCAGGATTCCAGTTTTCATTGTCGTAAATGCGCGTGATTTTGTAGCGGCCGTTTTCGATCGCAAAGTCGGCGCCCAGCAGTCCGCCCTGCACCTGCGGGACTTCGGGCATGTCGCCGCCGCGCACATACGAGTGGCCGATGGCAATCTCCGCGCCCATCATGTCGAGCAAATAATTCAAATCGGCGCGGTGCATGGCGTACGGCAACATCGCTCCATACATCTCTCTGTCCTTGTTCCAATCCGTGCCGTGCAGAGTCGGCACGTAGAGATAGTCGCGCTGATTGCGCCAGCCTTCGTTGAAGATTTGTTTGAATTCCTCTTTGGGATCGAGATACATCCGCAGCGTGAAATTCAAACGGCCCGTGCCCGGCTGCGGCGCACGATCGGCGTCGACGATGAATAACTGCGGAGCGGGCGGACGACCGCCGAAAGCTGCCGGCCCGCCGCCACCACCACCACCGGCGGCGCGATAGACGAGCTTGCGTCCGTCAGCGCTGACTTCGAAAGACGCCACGCCGCTGACGAATGTCGCCGCCTTCCGATCGCACAGGCGGTAACGGATCAATTCGTTCCCTCCACCGCCGAAGCCACCAGCCGCGCCTGCGCCTTGCGCGCGCAGTGCTTCAAGATAAAAAACGGTGCCGTCCGTGCCCGATTGCAACGTTGAATATTGCCGCTCAGGAACGCCGGGAACCGAGACGATGCGCTTTGGTAAACCGTCGAAGTCAATTTGCGAGGTCGGTGGCTGTCGCGGCCCGCGCGCAGCTTGTGGCGTCGCCGTCGTTTGTTCGCCTGAACCCGGTTCGGCTCCTGCGCCCGCACCGGCAGCTCCCGCCGTATCACCCGGACATTGACCCGGCACCGTCCGCCGGCCGGTACCGACACCGCGATCCTCGTCGCTCTCTGGCAAAAGCGGACTCGCATCGCTTTTCTTCAGCACCGCGAAATACAAACCGAAGTTCTCGTCATGATCGTAAGAAGTCATGTCGAGCCATTGCGAACGCAAACCAAAATCAGTTGACGCAAGGAACCACAGATACTTTCCGCTCGCGTCCCAGGCGGGCCACACGGCGTCGGATAAACCGTCGGTGACCTGATGGCTCTCGCCCGTTTCCGCATTCGCGACAAAAATGGCGTGGTAAATCGAGCGCAAGCGGCTTGAGTACGCAACCCACTTTGAATCGGGACTCCAAACCGGGTTGAGCGTGCGCTGCGGCACCATCCACGGATCGTTGCCGACGATTTTCGCTTTGCCCGTTGCCACATCCAGCACCCACACGTGCAAACCGGTATCGGTGAAGACCAGCTTCTTCGAATCAGGCGACCAGGAAGGCGTGTAGTAATGCGTGGGATTGTCGAGCACGATTTCACGCGGCGGGGTCAGACCATCCTGCGCTTCGATGTAGAGGCGATACTCACCCGAGCGATCGCTGAAGTACGAAATCCACTTTCCGTCTGGAGACCAGGCGGGATCGCGATCGGCCGCCCCACTTGAGTTGGTCAAGTTGCGTACGTCACCCTTCTCAGCCGGGATCGTGAACACTTCTCCGCGCGCTTCCACGGCGACGCGTTTGCCCGTGGGCGAAATCGCCATGTTGGACAGACGGCTACCGACGTCTTCCCAACGCGCCATCATCCACGGAAAATCTCCGATGGCGTTGATGCTCACCACGTGTTCCTTTCCATTCTTTGGATCGAGTTCGTGAACGTAGCCGGCCTGCTCGAACACGACAGCGCCCGCGCCTGAATCCATCGTCTTCACATCGAAGTCGGTGAACTTCGTCACCTGCGCGAGCTTTTTGCTGCCGGTGTCGAACGACCAGATATTCGCCACGCCATCGCGATCCGAAATGAAGTAAACCGTGTCGCCGACCCAGACTGGGTCCATGTCTTTCGAATCAGTCCACGGCGGCGAAACCAAATCATAAGTTTTGAGATCGACAATCCAGATGGGCCGGTTTTGTCCACCACGATAATTGCGGCGCTCTTCGTCCCAGGAGTTGTTCATGCGATACGCGATGTGCGATCCGTCGGAAGAAATCTTTCCCTGGTAGCCGCGCGGCAGAGGCATCGGTGCTTCAACGCCACCTTCGAGCGGCACTGTCCAAAAGCGCGGCGCCCCGCTCGGCGACCAGGTGGCGCGCGTGGTCGAGAACATGATCGAGCGGCCGTCGGCCGTCCAGCCCTGCACCGTGTCCGCGCCCGGATGCCACGTCAAACGCTTAGGCTCGCCACCCTCCGCCGCAACCACATAGACGTCGAGGTTGCCGGCGTACTCGCCGCTGAAGGCGATCCATTTTCCGTCGGGGGAAAAATGCGGATTCGAAGTCTGGCCCTGAAAACTCGTGATGCGCCGCGCCATGCCACCTGCACGCGGCACGGTCCAAATGTTTTGCGCGTAAGCGAAAGCGATTTGCGTCGCGCTCACTGTCGGCGTGCGCAAAAGCCGCGTACCACCCGCTTGCGCGTGCGCTGTTGAATGACTGAACCTAAGAACCAAAAATGTGATGGCGACTGCGGCGATTAGAATGACAGGAACTCGACGGGCGAACTTCGCCCCGGTGCTTTGATTTGGCATCGATTGTCCTCCGAAAGAAACAGCAAGGTTTGCGGGAGCATCTTTTAGCATGAAGCGCGCGACAGAGCAAAGAAAAATCGGCCAGGGATGAACGCAGATTCGACAGATAGGAAAGATAATTATCTGTTTCAATCCGTGTTCATCTGTGGCTTATTAATTTGGCAACTGCACCATCACCGCGACTGAATCAACCTCGCTGACGACGCACGATGTGTGACCTTTGCCGATTGTGTCCTCGACCAGCAGCACGCTGCCCGATCCAAATCGCCGCGTTTCGCCATCGCTCGCCGTCACTTCCCATTCGCCGGTCAAGACGACGAACAGGTTACGTGCGGAAGAAGGATGCCAGTCACTTGACCATCCAGCAGGCGCTTCCATGAAACCAATTTGGCTCGCCCTCGTAAAAGCAGAAAGATTCAGCGGGGGCGCCGGCGGCGCATAATCACTCGATGTGAATTCAATCTCAACATCGCGAAAGTGCGATTCACCTGATTCGTCTGAAAAGAGTTGGGTGTAAGTGGTCATGATCGATATGCGGAAACCCGACCGTAAGGGAGGGTGCAATCTTTATTGAGCACCGCTCGACGTGCGGCGGTGACGCACCTCCCTCACGGTCGGATTTCTGCCAAGCTCGCTGTATAATCCAACGCCGTTCCAACTTCAACCTAATTATCGGGGAGACTTTCCATGCCGCATCCTGCTCAAGTTGATGTAAACGCCGGCGACAATCTGTTGCTCGTCGGCACCATGAAGGGCGCATTCATGTTCCGGTCCGATGCCACCCGCCAGAACTGGGAAGAAGCCGGGCCATACTTTCCCGGGCGTAGCATCTACGCGCTAGCTTACGACGGACGCAATGACCGGCAAAAGTTGTGGGCGGCGGTGAACAGTCCTTATTGGGGATCATTTCTCAGTTCATCGAGTGACTTTGGGAAGACGTGGAGCGATCCGGAAACCTACAACATCAAGTTTCCGGAAGGCTCAGATGTTTCGCTCAAACAGATTTGGCAGATCGCGCCGGACCCGCATGACAAAGATGCGCTTTATTGCGGAGTCGAGCCGGCGGCACTGTTCAAATCAACCGATGGCGGTGAGACTTGGGAGTTGAATCGCGGATTGTTCGATCATCCGCATCGACCGCAGTGGCAGCCGGGCGGCGGCGGACTTTGCCTCCACACGATTCTTTCCGACCCGTCGAATAAAGAGCGCACGTGGGTAGCGATTTCGACCGGCGGCGTCTATCGCACTGAAGATGGCGGTAAGACCTGGGAGCCGCGCAACAAAGGAATTTGCGCCCGATTCCTGCCGCCTGATCAGCAATATCCCGAATGGGGCCAGTGCGTGCACAAAGTTGTGAGCCATCCGTCCGTACCTGACCGCATGTTTCTGCAGCATCACTGGGGCGTCTATCGCAGCGAAAATGCCGGCGATTCGTGGGATGACATCGGCAAAGGCTTGCCTTCCGACTTTGGCTTCGCAATGGAAATCGATCCGAACAATGCCGACACGGTCTTCATCATTCCGATCGAGTCGGACGAGTTTCGCTGCACGCCTGAAGGAAAGCTGCGCGTCTATCGCACGAAGAACGGCGGCGAATCATGGGAACCGCTGACGAATGGTCTGCCGCAAGAAGATGCGCTCGAAACGATTTTGCGCGACAACATGCAGGCGGACGCGACCAAGCCTACGGGACTTTATTTCGGCACCCGCAGTGGAAAGGTGTTTGGCTCGAGCGATGGTGGCGATTCGTGGAATTTGATCAAGGACGGGCTGCCGCCGATTACTTGCGTGAAGACGGCGACTGTGAATTAACAACTCCCGGCGTGATTCCGTAGTTGGGGGAGCGCACGCATCCTGCGTGCGGTTCGCCGGCATCCATGCCGGCGTCTTAAATGAAAATCTGCGAGCAAGATGCTCGCGAACCGCCGACAGGATGCCGGCGCTCCTTCATCGACTATACGTTCCCATCAACTGTCCCTGCGCGAGAGTGTGGCCTTGCATCGCTTTCTCCAAATCAGCCTTCGTCGCACCCGCTTTCAAAGGAAGTTCCGCATCGAGCGCATAGATTTTGAAGAAGTAGCGATGCGTTCCTGACGGTGGACACGGGCCGCCGTAACCAATCTTTCCGAAATCATTCTTGCCCTGAAATCCGCCGGCCTTCATCGTTTCTGTCGCTGGAACGTTCTCGACAAGGCCAAGGTTTCCCGCGGGCAAGTTGTAAAGCACCCAATGCACCCAGGTTCCCGCGGGCGCGTCCGGATCGTCGGCGATGATTGCTACGGTCTTCGCTGTCTTTGGCGCTCCGCTCCATTCCAGCGGCGGCGAAATGTTCACGCCGTCGCACGTGTATTGACGCGGAATGGCTTCGCCCTCTTTGAATGCGCTGCTCGTCAGTTTGATTTCCATTTTTTGCTCCTGTGTCGGACTTGTGACCGGCGCCTCAGCAACCGGCGGCGGCCGATTCGTGCAGGCGAAGAAAGCCAGCATCACGAGCGCTGAACCAGCTTCAATTTTTCGCATTAGTATCCCTCCGGCGCCGGGATTATTTTTCGTCCGTATACTTCGAAAGCATCGCGCCCATCTCGGCGCGCGGCATCGCGAACTTCACGCTCACTTCTTTCTCTTTCGAGCTGACCTGCGTGTGATTGTAGTAGACCTCTTCGTCTTTGCCGTGCTTGACGATGCGGCCCAGCACAATCATGCCACCGAAAGTTCGCTCAAGCTGGCGTGCGCGATCTTCTGAATCGACTTCGGTCGTGGCGACGACTTCCACATTGTCATTGTCCAGCTTCACTGTGACCTTCAAGTGTTTCGTGCCTTCGAGGAAATCCAGCACGCCGCTGTCGCTCAGTGCGGCCACAAAGTCGAGCGCGACTGACTCCAGCGTTTTGTCGCCACGCTTGTCAGTGACTTTGGCATTCGTTAGCTTGCCTTGTTCGTCGCGATCGGCCTCGACCGTCAGCTCGATTTGGCCATCGAGGTTTAGCTTCTTTTCGTCCTTAAGTTTTTTCGCGGCCGCCAACAGATCCTTGAACGGCCGGGTGTTGATTTCCTTCGGCCGCTTCACGCCATTCTCGGCGGCCATCTTGTCGAGTTCCTCTTCGGCTTTCTGGCGCGCCGCCTCGTCTTCCGCGTTCGGTGTCGGCGTCGCCTTCGCGGCAACTAGCGGCGAAGAGCTGGCTGACGGCTTTGGCGGAGCCAACGGGTCGAGTTGCCCGGGCGGAACGGGCGCCGGCGTAAACGGAGCCGCAGCCGCCAGCGGTGGAGGCGTCGGCGTGGGCGTAGGAAACGGCATTTGATCCATTGCAAAGTAGCCTTCGGGGTAATGGAATTTTTCGGTCGTGATTTCGGTGATGTCGCCTTCGTTTTCGATATGCGTCTTGTTGTAAGGGCGATCGACGATGCTGCCGCTTGAAAAAAACATTGCTATGCTTAGAGCGTCGCGCACCGGCGGAATCAACGCGATCGCGAGAATCAACAAGGCATGAAATACGATTGAGCCACCGAGAAGTTTGGACACTTTTGGCCAGAAGGGATCGGCGTTGACTTCGAAATTCTCGAAAAGCCCGCTTGTATCTCTGAAATTGAACATAACCTCGCGCACTGGACTATTAGACGCCGCGTCTCACAAACGCGTTGCGAATCTCGCGATTACCAGCACGTTTCAATAGTAAGATGCGCGTATCGCGCCTGCAACTGAGTCCAAACATCTGCGTCGTAGTGACGCCAAATACGGGTACCTCACCTCCCGAATAGTTCCGTGGCACACCGTGGACTAGAATCAGTTTATGCGCCGATCGCCTGAAAATCATCGCGAGAGAAAGCCTTTTCGCAAACGCCGTCGTCACGACGGACAAGAGCGTCCTGACAAACATCGACCGCGTGAACAGCCGGCTCGTGTTGCTTCGACCGGCAGCTACGGGCGCGAATTACGCGACTTGCTTAGCGGCATCGGCGCCCCAAAGCCCGCGCCCTTCAGACCCGATCCGTTTCAACTCGAAGCTCTGGCCGCGTTGGAATTCGAAGATGTGCTGGTGACCGCGCCGACTGGCAGCGGCAAAACCTGGATCGCGCGCGAAGAGATTCGACGGTTGCTCGCGGCGGGAAAGCGCACGTGGTACACGACGCCTTTGAAGGCTTTGACGAATTCAAAGTATCAGGAGTTCGGCGACGAGTTTGGCGCGGAGCACGTCGGGATTCTCACTGGCGATCGCAAAGACAATTCCGATGCGCCGCTAATCGTGGGCACGACGGAAATTTACCGCAATCAGTTGTTCGACGCGTTGCGTGGAGGTGAAGACGTGCGCGTCGATCTGGTGATTTTCGACGAAGCACACTATCTCGGCGACGAGGATCGCGGCCACGTCTGGGAAGAAGCGATTATCCTGACGCCGCCGCGCATTCGCATGCTGCTGCTTTCCGCGACGATTGGCAACGCCGATGAGTTGGCGAAATGGATCGAGGAGTTGCGCGGCGTTCGTTGCGGTGTCGTGACGCGTCCTGGCGCGCGACCAGTGCCGCTGCGCTCGGCGTTTCTGATGCCGGACAAACGTCTGGTGCCCTTGCTCGGCGAGAAAGGAAAATTGAATCGTGAGATTGCGGCGTTGATTGAACAGGGAGAAGAATCCCGCCGATCGCGACGAGATTCTTATCGACGAAGATGAGTGTCGGAAGCCCGACCGGCAGAGATGCCGGTGAACCGCAGGCAGGGATGCCTGCGCTCCGAAGATGAAACTACGCATGCCGGAAATGCCGCCGGCGAATCTGCTGGCGGCGCTTGGCTCGTACAATTTGTTGCCGGCAATTGTGTTTCTGCCGACGCGCCGGCGCTGCGACGAAGCTGCGTCGGAAGCGGCTTTGAGCCGGCGGGGTGCAAGTGATGATCGCCGCGAAGCGCGACGCGATTTCATGCGCAGCTTCGTTGAGCAGCACCCAGAAATCCGTGATCATCGCCACTGGGACACGATCGTGCGCGGCGGGATCGCTTCGCACCATGCGGGGCACATGCCTGCATGGAAATTGGTTATCGAAAAGATGATGAGCGCTGGTTTGCTCGACGCAATTTTTGCGACGGCAACCGTCGCTGCCGGCGTCGATTTTCCCGCGCGCACTGTCGTCATCACGGTTGCGGATAGACGTAGCAATCGCGGCTGGGAATCTTTGACGGCGTCTGAGTTGCAGCAGATGACAGGCCGCGCCGGTCGTCGCGGCAAAGACAAAGTCGGATTTGTGATCGCCGCCCCGGGACTGCATCAGAACCCGCAACGGATCGCTGAGTTATTGAGCACGCCGCCTGACGATCTGGAGAGCCAGTTTCGCGCGACGTACACTTCGCTGCTCAACCTGCTGGATGCTTTCGGAGGTTTCGCGCAGGTGCGCGACATCGCGGAGCGGAGTTTCGCTTTTCGCAACGTGCTGCCGCGCATTCATCACCTGGAAAAGCAGCGCGCGCAAAACGTGGATCGAATTCGCGAGCGGCTCCATCGTGCGGGTATTGACTTGCCGGTCGAATCAGTTCTGGCGCTCGAGCGACTTGCCAGTGCGCGATCGCGCTTGCTGGAAGGGACGCCGCAAACACGCCGCGAAATGCGGCAACAATGGTTGAACAAGGTCGTGCAACCCGGCCGTGTCGTCGCTATCGGCCGCAGCGGCAAACGTCTCGCCTTGGTCGTTGCGCGCACGCTCGACGGGGTGACTGCGCTGCGGGAAGACGGCCGCCACGCTTCATTTCCGCTGCAACGTGTCGGGCGTGTGTTCGCGCCAAAGTTTTCCACGCGGCCCGAAAAAGCGGAAGAGGCTTTCGATGAGATTCATGATCGCGGAGATCAACTCGCCTTGCCTGAGCCGCGTCTGCGCGATGCGCAAGCAGGCGAAGAAGATTCCATTAGGATGATCAATGACGCCATTGAGGCTTTGGCGCCATCGGGCCTAAGCGGGACCGAACGTGACGGCGTCGTGCGGGCGCTGTGGTCGCTTCAGTCGGAAGCCGCGTCAATTGAAAAGGCGAATCGCGAGATCGAGCGGTTGCGCAGTGAGATTTGGGAGCCGTTCGAATGCTGCGCACGCGTGCTGGATCATTTTGGCTATCTCGACTTCGCGAACGAGAAGGTGACCGAGCGGGGCAAGTGGCTGGCGGATTTGCGGGTCGATCGGCCGTTGTTGATTGGCGAGGCTCTACAAAGAAACCTGTTCGCGTCGCTCGACACGACGCGCGCCGCGGCACTAATCGCGGCGCTCGCGGCCGACGAAGATCGCGATTACGGAGAGCTTGAACTCGACGACGCGATCGTCAGCTTGCTCGTCCAGTTCGAAGAAATCTCGTTCGAAGTTTCGACTGAAGAATGGAAGCAAGGCATCGAAGCCGTTCCTGAAATCAACTTTTCAGCGGCAGCCGCCGCGGCGCATTGGGCCGGCGGCGTCGATTGGCCGGAACTGGTCCGCGAAACGCGCGCGGAGGAGGGCGATCTGGTGCGGCTGCTATCACGAACCGGCGAGGCGCTACTGCAAATTGCCGGCCTGCGCGGAACGCATGTTCAAGCTGCCGATTTGGCCGCAAGAACAGCGGAAATCATTCTCCGCGAGCCGATAAGATAAGGCGCGCCTTCAGGGCGACCGAAAGGTCTATGCTAGAATCGAAGCCAGAAATGGAAGTTTTATTAGCTAACGAATACGGTTTTTGTTTCGGCGTCGAGCGCGCCGTCGAGATGGTTGAAGACGCGCTGGTAGTCGGCGCGCCCGTACGCACGCTTGGCCCGCTGATTCACAACACGCAAGAGATGCAGCGGCTGGAATGCGAGGGTGTTTCAACCGTTCAAGATCCGGCGGAAGTTTCCAAAGATGAAATTGCGGTCATACGCGCACACGGCGTCACGCCGCAGGTACAGGCCGAATTGGAAAAGCGCGCCGCGCAAGTTGTCGATGCAACCTGCCCATTCGTAACTCGAGTACAGCGCCTCGCTGAACGCGCTGCAAAGGATGGCCGGCACGTTGTTGTCGCCGGTAATCCCGATCACCCGGAGATGATTGGCGTTGTCGGCTACGCTCCGGACAACACCTACGTTGTTCGCGATGCTGATGAAGTGGCCACGTTGCCGCCCCTGCACGCGCCGCTGGTGGTGTCGCAAACGACGCTCAAGTTGAAGACGTTTCTCGAAGTCGCCGAAGCCGTGAAGGTCAAGGCGGATGCCGAACCGCAGATCGTCAACACGATCTGTTCCGCCACGCGCGATCGCCAGGACGCCGCGCGCGCTCTCGCCGGTCTGGTCGATGTTTTCTACATCATC
The DNA here is from genome assembly GCA_036505595.1 of Pyrinomonadaceae bacterium. GTDB lineage: Bacteria > Acidobacteriota > Blastocatellia > Pyrinomonadales > Pyrinomonadaceae > UBA11740. The sequence goes on along the minus strand of DASXTE010000006.1, from coordinate 9,772 downwards.
GGAGGCAAGCACTCTTCGAACAGTATCAAGCTGCTCGCCGTTTGCCAGGAGCAGTGCGCAAAGAGTTTTCTGATTGAAACGCAGGACGAAATTGATCCTGCGGATCTGAAAGGCGCAAACCGGGTCGGCGTAACCGCCGGGGCTTCAACTCCAAACTGGCTGATCGATCAGGTCGTGAATCGCTTGAAAGAGATTGGCAACCAAAGCAATGGTCACCACTGATACTGCGAGTCTCAGATTTTAACCTCACGAATCGCCCGCCGAAGCTAGCGAAATGGACAACGAATCAGTTCGCGCTTACTGTCTTTCATTTCCGCACGCCACTGAGAATGTGCAGTGGGGCAACGACCTCGTCTTCAAGATCGCGGGCAAGATGTTCGCGGTGATGGTGCTGGAAGGCCCCGCGAAATACGTCATGTCGTTCAAATGCACGGAAGAGAAATTCGCGGAGTTGATCGAGGAGGATGGGATCGATCCCGCCCCTTACTCCGCGCGTTATCACTGGGTAGCGCTGGAACGATTCGGCGTGTTGAGCGAGCGAGAATTGAAGGCGCTCTTGCGAAATTCCTACGACTTAGTCCGCGACAAGCTCCCGAAGAAACTTCGGTTGCAATTGGATCAAGCGTAGTTCGCGTCGCTGAAAATCCCGCTATGAGATCTTGAGCGAATCCAGAAACTTCGTCGCGTTCGACTTGTTGGTTTTTCCCTTTTCGGCCAGATACAAGGTCTGAACCAGTCTTGGCTTTGCCCAGTAAAGCCTGATGGTGAACTCGATATCTTTGCCTTCTTTATTGCCGGATCCGACAATTTCCGTGCCCGGATAAGGCCCCGAAGTAATATCGCGTTGGCTGATCACCTTGCCATCGATGTTTTTGACAGCGCCGTCGGACGCGCCCTTCAGAAGAACCTTCGGGTCGATATTCAGGCTGGTCAGGGTCGCCGGAAATTCGTGGTAAGCGAGAATGTAGGCCTCGCCGCCTTTGTCCAGCGTAAACATTTGACCAGTGGCCTTTCCGGTGCCGGTCGGAATGTCCTGAGATTGCTTATTCGGCTTGCCGGGCATCTCAATCGTGATTCCGTCCTCGTTAATCGTCTCCCACTTCTGACCCAGAGAAGAGCAAGCGAGCACGACGGCGATCGGGAATGCCAGCGTTATGAGTTTCTTCAATTTGTCCATCCTCACTTCAGAACGTAGTCAAACTGCGCGCAAGAGTGTGTCACAGTCGGCCGCAAACCAGAAGAAGAAACTGATCATTTCTTGACCACGTTGATTTCTCGCGTGGTCGAATTGTAGCCCCCGTTTTCAACAACGTTACCGTTCTTATCGATCAACTCCAGCTTCACGCTGTGCTTACCGCTGATCCAGCCGCTCAGCCAAATCGGATTCCACGTATCGATGAACGCCGGCGTTCCGCCATCGACGCTGTAGCGCACGCGATAGTCCCCACCCTCGCCTTGCAGTTTCGCATTGCGCAGCCAGAAATCGATCATGATCGGATCGGCGTCAGCGCCGGCGTATTCACCCTTCGGCCGGCTGTAAGTCAGCAGAGGCTTCGTCGGATCGACCTCGCCGGCATTGCTCTTTGCCATGTCCTTGCCTTCCCGCGCAGGTGTCGGACTGGAGTTTGTTGCCGGGCTCTTCATGGGACTCGCCATTGTTTCGCCTTTGTTGGTTGTCGTCGGTTTGGAAGCGTCGCCGCCGCCCTTCATGCTGAACGTCACGACCTGGAAAGCCCCTTCATTCTTGTAGCTCTCATGCCACGGCCGCGAAGGAAAGACGCGCAAAGTGTGTTTACCTTCGGCAACGTTGCGCAGCTCAAAAGGCTGGCCCAGTTCGTAATAGGCCTCGTAAGGTTGATTATCGAGAATCACGTGAATGTGATTGCCTTTGCCGGTCGCGGGATCTTTATGCGGCATGTAGCCTTTCAGATCGCCGCCCAAATCCAACTTCACTTCCACAGTCGAGCCGTTAATCGTGCCGTTGTTCGCCGGCGAGACAACTTTCAAGGTTGGCTTTGCCTCGTCCTGCTCTCCGCGCTGCTTCATCATGTCCACGATGGCCTGCGGGCGCGGTACAACTTTGAGTTCCTGCGAAACTGGTGGCGATGCAGTTGTCGTTGCGGTCGTGTTGGCGTTTTCGTTTGTGGATTGGCACGCGGCGATCGCGGCCAGAGATAAAACGAGGGTAATCAGGACGGATTTCGGCGCGTTCATAAGTCCTCCCGCTGGTTATTAAGGTTTGTTTACTCGATATCGATTATCACAAAAAAGGGCAAGCGACAAACCCGCTTGCCCGTTCAAAAAACGAATCCGGTCAGAGCTATGCCGCGATCGACTGTGCCGTTCGGCGATGCAGACGGCGTTCAACGGCACTCCAATCGATGTTCGAGAAGAATGCTTCGATGTACTTCGGGCGATCCGCCGGTTTGTAATCGAGAATGAACGCGTGCTCCCAAACGTCCATCACCAGAATCGGCTCGTAGCCGGCAACATTTCCGGTTTCATGCAGCGTGATCCAATGATTCGATAGCCTGCCTTTCGACGGATCTTCATAACAGATGGCCCAGCCGACGCCGCGCATCTTTCCGATCCCGACGAAATCCGCCTTCCAAATGTCATAGCTGCCGAACGATTCTTCCGCAGCCTGGCGGAAACCGGTGCGCCCGGTCGGATCGCCAGTGCCGCCGCCGCTCTTCAAATTGTCGAAGTAGTACTCGTGCAAAACCATGCCGTTGTATTCAAAGCCCAAACGGCGATTCAACTCGGAATATTCCGCGAACTCTTCCTGATCGACCTTGCCGTCCTTAATGAAGTCGGCAATCTTCTCGTTCAACTTGTTCGTCTCTTTGACGTAGCCTTCGTAAAGTTTGAAATGCATTTCCAGTGTCTCGTCAGAGATGCCTTTCAAATTGCTGAGATTAAATTGCCGCGCCTTGTAAGTTGTCGTCATGAGAACCTCCTTCAATTAGTGCTTAAGCAACAAGGGGAAGGATTGCCAGTGTAAAACTAGCCGAAATATGGACGCGAAATGTGACGAAGCAATTGAGAGGTTTAGTTAATATTGTTACAGCCAATGAAAAGGGCACGACGCGCGCCGTGCCCATTCGAGATAACGTGAAAGGTGAGCGATTCTCAGCCGCTCTTGCCGCTGAAGATCAGCCAGTCGCCGTGCGAAGTTGCCATGAACAGCAGCATCGGCAGCGATAGCCAGGTGTTCGTACGCGAGGCGATGAAAGCCTGGCGCGCCAATTCAGGCGCGGCGGGCGGCCCGCCCTGCAAAGCTGCTATGCCGCGTTTGTTGTTGGGCCAGATAATTCCCCAAACGTTTAGTAGCATCACGAGACCGTACGCGCCACCAACGCCAATGGAAAAAAGTTTGTTGCTCGCCGTGTAACCGCCGACGCTGAATTTCGCGTCGAGAAACTTCAGAATTCCCCACGTCACGACCCCGACGAGAATTAACATCACGATCGCAAACACGCGGCCGTCTTTGATCAGCGCGGGAACTTTTTTGATGATGAGAAATTCGACGAGAAACAGCACGATCGGGTAGGTGAGCCACTCGAGTAGCACCACCCAAATGTTTAGGTTTGCGCCGCCGAGATTATTTGCGTTAGTCACATCGGATTTCAAAATGTACATCGCGAAATAAGTCAGACCCGCCAGCACCGTCACCAGCGCGCCCCAACGGAAAAACCAGAGCGCCGGCAACAACAAATCCGGATTAACTTTTTTCTTCGTGTCCGCGTCCAGCTTTTTTTGCAGCGGGACGTTCACCAGATTGAAAAAGTAGAGCAGACCAATCCAGGTGATGCCGGCGACAAAGTGAAGCCAGCGCAGGATGATGCGTCCCAACTCAGCCGAGTCGGGGGCCTTGAATAGACTATCGAACATGGCAAAACTGACGGGAAGATGGACCGTTGATTCAATCAACATACGTTCCTCCAGCGAAAGTCAGTCCCGACTGGTCGGGGCTGCCAAAAATGGTTTAAGTGAATTGTCTGTATTGCGAGCGAAGATTACACCCGAGAAGCCTGCGGGCGCAACAGTTTTACAAGATTCGTTTGGCTGCGAACTCCTTGCAGCGCTTCGCGCGTTGCGGTAAAGGTTGCGGAAATGAGACTCCGACTGTATTTAGCGGGATTGCTAATGGCGATGCTTGCGCTTGTGATTGTGGCGCAACCAAAGATGCGACCGCGTGTGCAGCCGCGAACGCTCACGATCGCAACTGAACCGGGCGCAATCGTCTGGCTCGATGAGATTCGCCGCGGCGTAACCGACACCGGCGGCAAACTTCCGCTCACAGTGTCGCCGGGCGCGCACACGCTGCGCGTTCGCGCTAAGGGCTTCAAAGAAATCACCATGCCGATTGCCGCATCAGCGCGCGGGGAAATCAAAGTTCGCCTGCTTCGCGTCACTGATAACGCTGAACTCCTGTTCCAAAAGGCCGAGACTGCCCGTGAATCGGCGAAGAGCGATCAAGACAGGCAAGACGCCGCCGATCTTTATCGCCAGACATTGCGAATTCGCCCAGCGTATCCGGCGGCGCATGTTGGGCTCGCGCGGGTACTGATGGATTTGAATGACACGGATGGCGCGCTGGCAGAAATCGAAGCCGCGCGGCGTTACCGGCCCGCGTATCCCGAAGCGTCCGCGGTCGAAGGCCGCGTCTATCGCGAAACGGGACAGACGGACGACGCGATCGGCAGCTTCAATCGCGCGATTCGCGAGAGCCATGGCTTTCAACCCGAAGCCCACGTCGGCCTTGGCCGCACCTATGAAGAGAAAGGCCAGTACGACCTCGCCGCGCGCGAATTTCAAATTGCGATCAATCAACTCGCCGATACGGAGCCGATTATTTATCAACTGCTCGGCGCGGCTTACGAGAAAAGCGGCAACCCCAAAGAGGCGATTGTTGCGTACGAAAATTATCTGCGCCTTGCGCCAAACGGATCGCTTGCACCGGCGGTGCGCTCAATTCTCGAGCAGTTGCGCGAACAACCGCCGAACTAGAACACATTGGCGCACCTCCGGAGCGGTGATCTAAACGTTCAGCCAGACTCTCTCAGGTCGGCCGCTCTTTCCATTCATCGAGTTCGTTAGAGTGACTTCAGGTATTCAACCAAGTCGCGCTTTTCCTTATCCGTCAGATTCAATCGCTTGAACTGATCATAGTGATTGACCACATCGAGCAAAGTTGCAAACCGGCCGTCGTGATAAAAGCCGCGCTTCATGTGCGCGAAGAGTCCACGTAGCGGCGTGGTGCGATAAGAATTATCGGGTGCCCGATTCGCCTGGAAGTCGTCAATGCCGATCTCGGACGCCTTGTGCGCATTCCAACCCGGTTCAGTAAAGAGCGGCGGAACGTGACACTGACTGCAAGTCGCTTTGCCTTTGAAGATCGCCTCCCCACGGCCGGCTGCAGCGCGATCGAAGCTGCCTTCAGGCGGTGTGGGTGGTGGAATCGCGAGCTGATAAAACTGGAGCGCGGCCAGTTTCGCGGTCACCATGTCGTTAACGCTGCGCTTGTTCCCGAAACCGGCACGCGCAGCCACTGGGTATTTCTTTGGATCGTTCAGGCGCGCGTCAAAGAATGTTCCCTGCCCTTGTAACTCGAGGTTGCCCACGAAGGCATTCCAGTAGGTGACCGTGCCCCAACCGCCGCCCCACGTATGCAAATTGACGCCGGCCATTCCGAATGCAGGCGGAATTAGGGTAGCGGCGGGCTTCCCATCGGGGCGAAATGCTTTGCCATCGAGGTTCAACTCTGCGTCGAACTTTCCTGGTCCCCAACTGGCAAGGACTTTTTTGACCGTCGGTTCATCTACTTTCAGAAGTTTGGTAAGCACACTGAGATCCGGAGCGAGCGACACGATGGCCCCGACATTTAGATCCTGATTGGGCCAGCCATCGAGACGGTGTCCAATGCCAGGCGCAAACGCATCGTCAACCGTTGAGTGACAGACCGCGCAACTAAGGCCCACGGCTTTCAGGCTGCCATCCTGGTTGAAAGTTCCTTTCACGCCCAGCACCGAGTTGAGTTTTATAAGAGCCAGCGTGGTCTCGGGAGCGTCCAAGTTGACCTCGCCCTTTTTGATCTTTTCCACGAGGTCTGCGGGAAGCGCATCCATATCAACTTTCAAGCCGACGGCGAGCGCCGTCTTCGGACTGACGCCCGGACCGACACCGCCGAACTTGCTGCCCTGAATCGCTTGATGAAGTTTGAGCTTGCCGGCCCAATACTCTTCATCACCGAAAGTGTCGTAGCGGAAGATTTGCTTCCCCTGCTCCAGCATCTGTCTGGCGTTATCGCTAATTTGAAGATCGAATTTTTGTTGAGCTTGACCGCGATCATCGGAGCGTTGAGCGCGGCCTGGTCTATACGAATAGACCAGTGCAATGCTGATCCCGGCCAGCACGATGATAAGTTTGACCAGTAACCTCTTTCGCCAATTCGCAAGGCCATCACCTGGTACGCTTCCGCCCGTCATGATGGCACTCTCCTGCATCTTTCGATTCATAACTGCTTCGCCTCCTTCGACGTCTAGTTAAGGCAGGCTGTCGAGCCTGTCGGGTTGGGGCAAGATAGCTTCAAGATTGCGATCACTGTGCCAAGAGTATGTTTAGACAAAATCAAAAAGATGTCCCATCCTTTCCCTTTTTGTGCGCAGATAATCCTTTGCTGCGTCAGTTGCGGGAATCGACAGCGAGATGCGCTCGACGACATTGAGACCCATTCTTGTCACTGCCTGTAACTTCTCGGGATTGTTTGACATTAACCGCACGCGATTCAGGCCGAGATCGCGCAAGATCTCAGCGCATTGTTCGTAGCAGCGTAGGTCAACTGCCAGCCCCAATCTCTCATTTGCCTCGATCGTGTCCGCGCCCTCATCTTGCAACGCGTAAGCACGAATCTTATTGATGATGCCGACGCCCCGCCCCTCTTGCTGCTGATAGACAATCGCGCCGCGCCCTTCCCGTGCGATTAGTTCCATAGCCGCACGAAGCTGCCGGCCGCAGTCGCACTTGACTGACCTAAACACATCGCCAGTCAGGCACTGCGAATGAATACGCACCAGCGTCGGTCGGTCTTGGCGCAGCTCCCCCTGGGCAAGCACGACGAACTCTTCATTTGAAGTGAGTGACCGGTAGCCGATGATGCGGAACTCGCCAAACTCCGTAGGCAGACGTGCCTCGGCCACTCGCTCGACTGTTCTCGAATTGCTGAATCGGGGGCGGTTGAGCTTTGACCAGTTCAGATCGCGCACCACCCCTGATCCGGGGCGCCGACTGTAAGTCGAGCGACAATCTCTCGCTCGCATGATGGCTGACGTTGCTTCCTGCGCATTCGGTAACATCAACTCGTCCCTTCCATTCAAGACAGGTATTTGACGAACAGCACTTCGTTATGCCGCTCGTTGTAAACCAACTCATCCACGAGTTGGCTGGTTATCAGGATCCCGAAGCCCCCCGCGCGCAAGCCTTCCTCTTCACGCACGAAGACGTGGCGGAGCGGATCGTTATTCGGGTTATTGACTGCAGCGTGGTCGAGTCGTGTGGCGTCGAAGCCGTTGCCGGGATCTTTGATCCGGCAAATGATCGCGCGCTTGAGGCGCACGAATCTGACCTCGACGCGCGCCGCCGGATTGAGCCTGCAGCCGTACTCGACTGCGTTGCTGAGCATCTCCCGAAAGGCGTAACTAATCGCTTCGCCAATCTCCCGCGGCAGGTCAGCTTCGAGCTGGGTGAGTAGCTCCTCAAGCGGTGAGATGGCCGCGAGATCGCAAGGAACGCGCACTTCAACCCAATGCGGCAGCACCGAAACAACTTCGATCCCCGCCAACAAACATCCGGTAAGCGTGTCGCCCAGAGCGGCGCGTGGTTCGGTTCCGCGAGCAGTAGCTAAGAAGTCGCGAAAGCCAACTTTGTGCGCACTACTTCTTTGTGTCACTTCAGCGATCATGACCTTCTCTCTGCGGACAGTTCTGGGAAGTGTCTGGCGCTCGCCATAATTCATTGCCAAGCTGGGTGGTCAAATTCCCGGCCCAGACGCGCCAGCGCGAGAGCTCCCAGCGCCAGCCCGAAATCGCGCAACGCGACGTCGTAGTAGCCCGGGATCATCAAAAGGTTAGCGACGATCAGTAGGAGCCAGGCGGAAACAACGTAAGCGAAAACCTTGGGTATCAGTGCAACTCCGAGTCCCGCTATGATCTCGATAACACCAACGACGAGCATCAACTCGTGACCATGACCGCCGACCAGCTTGTTAACAAACGGCGGTAAGTACTGCTCCCAATTCACAAGCAGATTGAAAAACTTATCGAGCCCTGCCACGATTGGCGCGACCGTGAAGCCCAGCCGCAAGATTTGGTAAGCCTGATAGGCAGGCCGAGGGGCGTCGACACTCGCCTCACTGAAAGAAGTGATTCTGGTTGGATTGTCGATTATATGTTCCATCTTTCGTTTCCTCCGGTTGTCACTGACTTAAATTTCACTTAGGGCGATGCCCATTTGAGCGCAGCATACTCCCTTTCTATAATAAGTCAAGTACTAACTTGACTTATTGTGTTTATTTTCAACAAATGTAATAATCAGCCTGAAAAACATGAAGAGAAGTCAGTTGGACAAACGCTTTTTCCGTAGCACGCGGGGCCGTATCGTCGCCCTGGTGAGAGGAGCGACGAAAACCGTTAATGAGTTAGCCGAGGAGTTGGAACTGACTGATAATGCCGTGCGGGCGCACCTCCTTTCCCTGGAACGCGACGGACTCATCAAGCAGAGCGGCGTTCAGCGGGGTACCCGCAAACCACATTTCTCGTACGAGTTGACAGACGAAGCTGAGCATCTCTTCCCCAAAGCCTACGACATGTTGCTTAATCAACTCATCGCGGTGCTCAAAGGCCGACTCACGCCTAAAGCACTCAAATCAGTTCTCCAGGAGGTGGGTCGTTCATTAGCAGGCAATCAGACTTCACACACGGAAAGCGGTGATTTAGAGACTCGTTCCGAGAAGGCACTCATCGCGTTGGAAGCAATAGGCGGGGCAGCGCGCATAGAGAAGGACGGAGAAAGGCTGTTCATCAAAAGCGGAAGTTGTCCGCTCGCCGCTGCCGTTGTCGAGCATCCGGAAGTTTGTCAACTGGCCGAATCCTTGCTGTCCGAGATTATCGGGGGGACGGTCCGCGAGCGCTGCGAGCGCGAAGGTGGGCCGCGATGCGCATTCGAAATCATGGGAAATTAGCGGCTGGGAAGTGCTGGAAATTCCAGCGCGCCGCCGTGTTGGCGCACTCGAAATTTTCTTGCTCCGGACCTCAAGCACACTTGTCAATTTTTGTGTGCGGCAAGCATACTCAGCGCCGCTTTGGATTCCTGCTCTCGACATTCAGGCAGACCTTTCAACTGCCCTGCCAGTCTTTCGGACCTCATGCTCGCTGATAGACACGGATAGGACCAGGTGAAATAATCGCTTCATTATCCGCGTTAGTCTGTGACCATTTTTACGATGACACCAGCACCTTCGATTTCACGTCGCGTATCTCGCAAGGCCAGCCTATTCACCGAATCGGTCATTCGCGAGATGACGCGCGAAGCGATGAAGTACGGCGCGGTGAATCTCTCGCAGGGATTTCCAGATTTCGCAGCGCCGCAAGACATCAAGCGCGTCGCCATGCAGGCCATCGCGGACGACGTGAATCAATACGCGATCACCTGGGGCGCAAAAGATTTTCGCGACGCGATTGCGAAGAAGACGAAGTGGTATCTCGGCTTCGAC
>DASXTE010000005.1:0-10499 GCA_036505595.1 Pyrinomonadaceae bacterium | reverse complement strand
TTCCTGGCGCGCCTGTTCGATGGCGGCACGCGAACTTCGGCCCAGGGCGTGCGCCGACGATGGATTGCCATAGTGCGTCGTGAGATACGGCTGCATCGCATCGAACACTTCCGGCGCGACTTGGGTCGTGGCGTTGTTGTCGAGATAGATCATTTGTGGCACAGACTTTAGTCTGTGATCTCCGCAACAGGCAACACAGACTGAAGTCTGTGCCATAAAGGGAATCGTGCTGGTATACTCGCGCGCATCCCGAATGCTTGCGATCGTTTACTTGGCTGCCGCTGCTTACTTCGGCGATTGCATCTGCCGAAGGCTCTTTCGATTCATCTCACTTCAGCACCGGATCGCGACGGCGTTTCTCGTCGGCCTCCTACTGAGTACCTGGATTACGTTCCTTACTTCACTTGCATTTCATAGTCTCACTCAACCGTTACTTGCGGCGAATCTTGTTTTTCTCGTTGTTTTGATCGCGACCTCTTTTGCGGCTTGGCGCTTTCCGACCCGTGACAGGGTGGATGAACTAGCGCGCCCACCAGGCACAGCCACCTCTGATATTGCATGGCTCGCCGGGTTTCTGGTGTTCGCGTGTTGGCTAATGTTCGCGACGTTGAGCTTCAAAGATGGCCAGTTTCAAATTGCGTTTAAAGCATGGACTGATTTTGGCGCCAACGTTTCGCTGACGCAGAGTTTCGCGCTCGGCCACAACTTTCCGCCAGAGCATCCTTTCTTTCCCGGCGAGTTCATTCGCTATCACTTTCTCTTCTGGTTTCAAGCGGCAAATCTTGAATTCCTCGGTCTGAATCCTGTCTGGAGTATCAACATTCTCAGCGTGCTGTCGCTGCTTGCGCTGCTTGTGCTGATCATGACGTTCGGCGAAGTGTTGTTCGGATCGCGCCTTGTGGGACGAATTGGGGCGCTGCTGTTCTTCTTCTCGAGTTCGCTCTCATATCTCCCGTTTCTAAAATCCCAAGGCAGCGTTAGCGCGGCATTTAGTTCAATCATTCAAGCAACTGATTTTCTGGCGTCGGGTTATCCCTTTCGCGGCGAAACGTGGGGTGTGCTTTCCGCGAATGTCTTTGCGTATCAAAGGCACTTAATCAGCGGTATCGGTCTCCTCTTCGTCGCCATGATCTTTGCGGTTGATAAATATCGAACCGCGGCCAGCTACAAGAAGCAGAAACCACCAGTGAGTGTCGTTCCGACTGAGCAGAGCGAATCCGCGATGGTCGAGAGCGCGAGTGAACCTGTCGAGCTGCAAGCCGACAATGTCGAAGTCGTAGAAGCCGAAACCAGCGAATCGCGACTGTGGAGTTGGATATTTGCCGGCGTTCTGCTCGGCTTGCTGCCTTACTGGAACAGTCCGACCTACCTCGCTGCGCTCGCGGTGTTTGGCTGTCTCTTGCTGATTGCCCCTTTGCGTTCGAGGACCGGATGCCTGCTCGCCGCCGCAATTCTCGTAGGCTTGCCGCAGGTTTTGTTGCTGCGGTCCGGCAACACGATGGCGTATTCGCTCTTCAATCCCGGATACACGCTTGAGCACCCGACGCTCTGGCTCATGGTGAAGTATTTGGGCTGGACCTTCGGCGTGAAGTGGATCCTGCTCGGCGTTGCCATCATCTTCGCTACCGGCTTTCAAAGGCGACTGTTGTTGGCTTCATCGAGCCTGGTGGTGATTGTCTTTCTGTTTCAGCTCAGTGTGGACATCTTCAACAACCACAAGCTTTTGAACATTTGGGCGACTTTCGTGAATGTTTACGCTGCGTATGCGCTATGGCAAATCGCGAAGCAGAAGTTTGTCGGCGCGGCGCTGGCGGTCGTGCTGGCGATCGCTACAGTCCTCGGTGGTGTCATCGATCTATTTCCGCTTCACAACGATCCAATGCTGGCCGTGTCCTACAAGAACGATCGGCTGAGTCAGTGGCTTGTGACGAACACACAACCGACCGACGTTTTTCTGACGCATGAGCTGCTAACGCATCCAATCTTGTTCACCGGTCGCAAGATTTATTTGGGCTACACTTTGTTCGCGTGGACGGCCGGGTATAACGTGCCGGATCGCGAAGCTTTGTATCGGCGCATGTTTCAAGAAACTGAGGTAGCTGAACTTACTCGGCTGCTGCATGAAAATCACATCGCGTACGTGGCCGTTGATGATGGCGTCCGTGACAACGAAACGTTGCCGGATCTAAACGAATGGGTCTTCGATCAGCATTTCCAAAGGGTCTTCGAAGACACAACCCACGTTTACGACAATCTTGTGATCTACAAAGTTCCTTAGTGACCGTGCATTCGACAACCTCTCGCCCCTTCGGCATAATCGAATCATGTCTCAGTTGAATGAAAATGTAGTGCTCGATGCGCTGCGGCAGATCAAAGATCCTGATCTGCACAAAGACATCGTCACGCTCGGCTTTATCAAGGATCTCGCAATCAATAACGGCGACGTTTCGTTTCGGATCGTCTTGACCACGCCTGCGTGCCCAGTCAAAAGCGAAATGGAAAGCGCCGCGCGCGAACTCGTGACGGCAATCGACGGGGTTCGATCTGTCACCGTCACGATGGATGCGGAAGTGCCCAAGGGCCGCGGTCTCGGCGACAAGGTCTCGGTGCCCGGCGTCAAGAACATCATCGCGGTTTCTTCGGGTAAGGGCGGTGTCGGCAAATCGACAGTGGCGGTGAACCTCGCCGTCGCGTTGGCGCTCGACGGCGCGAAAGTCGGCTTGATGGATGCGGACGTCTACGGCCCGAATGTGCCGATCATGTTGGGCGCAGCTAACGCGCGGCCGGAAGTTGAAGTCAACAAACTGATTCCCGTCGAAGCGTACGGCGTCAAGCTGATTTCAATGGCCGTGCTTCAGCCTGGCGACAAACCTCTGATTGTGCGCGGCCCAATTCTGCATGGACTCGTGAAGCAATTTCTTTCAGACGTGAAGTGGGGCGAACTGGATTATTTGATCGTGGACATGCCGCCGGGCACAGGCGATGTGCAATTGAGTCTCGCCCAGCTCGTGCCGGTGCAAGGCGCGGTGCTGGTCACGACTCCGCAGGAAGTCGCGCTGATTGATGTAAGGCGGGCGTTGCGAATGTTCGAGACCGTGGCGGTGCCGGTGCTCGGCGTAGTTGAGAACATGAGCTATTTCATCGCGCCCGACACCGGTAATCGGTACGACATCTTCGGGAAAGGCGGCGGTGAAAAACTGGCCGGAGAATATGGCGTTCCGTTTCTCGGCTCCGTTCCGATGGGCATCGAAGTCCGTGAAGGCGGCGACAGGGGCGTGCCCGTAGTTATTGGTCGGCCTGAATCGCCAGAGGCCGAAGCATTTCGCAAAGTCGCGGAAGAAGTTGCGCGACAGGTATCGATCGAGGCGTTGAAACCAGAGCTTGTCGTTTTGCGGAAATCTCAGTAAACTGACTGCGGCAAACGTAATTTGACAAGCAATTTTTGATTTAAACAGGAGCTAAATAAGAGATATGTCAGCTAATACAGTAACAACAACCCCCGTCACACCCGCAGCGCCGGCGGCACCATCGGTAAACTTGAGTGTTTCTGAACCGGCGGCGACTGAGATTAAGAAATTCATGTCCAGCGAAGAAGGATTGCCGGAAACAGCAGGCCTGCGCGTGCGCGTGGTACCGGGTGGCTGCTCGGGATTTCAATACAGTTTGAACATCGAAGAGGATTCGCGTCAGGGCGATTTCATCCTCGATGACAAAGGTGTGCGACTATTTGTAGACATGTTCAGCGCACAATACTTGAACGGAGTTGAGATTGATTACGTCACGAACGTGATGGGATCGGGATTCACTTTTAAGAACCCGAACGCGACCGGAAGCTGCGGTTGTGGATCGTCGTTCACGGCGTAATTGTCAGTACCGGGAGCGATAGCGACCGGATCATTGCGACAAGTTGCACTCGGCCTGATACTTCGGTATCAGGCCGATTGGTTTTTTGTGGTGACCAGCGTGTCAGAAGCCCGACCGTTAGGGAGGGCAAGTTTTGCGATCAGCCACCGTCGAATACTCGCTCGAGTTGCCCTCCCTAACGGTAGGGCTTCTGACACGAAAAGCTATGAAGATGATCCAAGCCGAATCACCCGAACAGATCAGGCAGGCGCGAGAGCTTTTCCGCGAATACGCGGCCTGGCTTGAACTCGATCTCTGCTTTCAAAACTTTGAAAAGGAACTCGCGGAGTTACCCGGCGGTTACGCGCCGCCAGATGGCCGGTTGCTGCTCGGCATTCAAGACGATCAACTGGCGGGATGCATCGCCTTGCGAAAACTGGGCGACGGAATTTGCGAAATGAAGCGGCTATTTGTGCGGCCTGATTTTCAAGGAAGAGGGCTGGGCAAGCAACTCGTGAGCACAATTCTGAGCGAGGCTCGCGCGATTGGTTACCAGAGAATGCGGCTCGACACCCTGCCGGCTCAGATGGGAAAAGCCATCGCGATGTACCGCTCGTTCGGGTTTAGGGAGACTGAGCCCTACTACAACAATCCCGTGCCGGGCGCTCTGTTTATGGAACTGATGTTGTGACGGACTAGCCCTTACGGTTTAGGAGCTTCCAGCCTGACGGCAGCACCGCTGCGGCGAGCAGAATCTTGATGATGTCTCCTGGGATGAACTTCAGCACCGTGAACTGAAAAACGACCAGCGGCGAAGTACGCGTGAGAAAAGAAAACCACAACGAGCCGCAGAGAATGATTACGGCCGAACCAATTGCCATTGCCGCGACTGCCGTAACGAACTTGCGATCCCATCCTTGTTCGGCAAACGCGCCCGTAATGAACGCGGCGGCCGGGAAGGCGATGAGATAACCGCCCGTCTGTCCCAGCAGATGAGCCAAACCCGCCAGGCCGCCGGCGAAAAACGGCAAGCCGCTGGCGCCTTCGATCAAATAAGCAATCATGGCCATCGCACCGAGGCGAGATCCCAATAGCGCGCCCGTCAACAACACCGCGAAAGTTTGACCGGTAATCGGAACGGGACCGATTGGAATCACAATCTGCGCTGAGAGCGCGGTGAGCAGGCTGAATCCGATTACCAGTCCAACTTGACGCACGATATCAAAAGGCGTCAGGGCTGCTTGCAGCAGTGTTTCGCTTTTGGCGATTGAGGTGCTCATGTTTTGGAGTGCGCCGGCTTGACGGCGCTTTTCTTAATCGTATCAGAGTAAAGCGGCGTCAAGCCGCCGCACTCCAAATCCGGTTGCTCTTACGGTCTCACGCATAATACCGGACAAGGCGCGTTTCGAATAATGAATTCGGCCGTGCCGGTCATGCGCTCGTCGCCGCCGCAACAGAGCGTCGTGGTGATCGCAATCAAATCTGCTTTGTGTCGACCCGCATGTTCGACTACTGCTTCTGCGACGCCGCCATGGACGCGGCGCACTTTGCGGAATAATTCAGGCGCGCCGGCCTCCTCGAAGAATCTTTCCAACATGGCCTTCCCGCCGTCAGCCGGCTCTTCGTCGCCTTCGCCAAATACGCACAGCGTCTCGAGCTTTGCTTTCGTTTTCTTCGCGATGGACGTAGCTGTGGGCAAAATATTTTTTGAATTCTCTGACAGATCCGTGGCGAAGACTATCGTTGCGAACCGATCGATAGGTCGAGTGGTGCGCCGCGGGCCATACAGGCGCGCGATGAGCGTGGGAATCGTCGAATCACGGGCGACATGTTCGGCGACGCTGCGGCCCAGGAAAAACTGCGCAACATCCGACCGTCCGTGCGATGCCATTACGATAAGGTCGCAGCCGCGCTGTCGCGCGGTGCGCATGATGACCTCAGCGGGGTCGTCGCCGTCCTTTGGAATAATCGTTTCGATCACCTTCACGAAGGAGGCGCCGGTCGGGAGCGCAGGAAATTCGTAGCGCGATGTTTCCGTGATGTGTGGGTCACCGCCGTGCGCAATGTGCACCGACTGCACAGTCGCATCGAATTGCGCAGCGATAGCCACGGCCAGTGGAAAGGCGCTGTTGGCCACCGATGAGAAGTCCGTCGGAAACAGAATCGAACGAATCATTTGGCAGTGTGCAGTGAGTTGTAAGCAGTGAGCAGTTTTTCAGCGTTTGACCTCGCCTGCTTACACGTACACTGCGAACTTTGTTTCACGTTGCTAACCCCGCGAAATTCCAGGTTTCGGTTGAATCTTACTTAAGTTGCGCGGTCTGGTCTAGCTTTCGGCACCGATTCGCATCTTGTGAAACGAGCGCCAGACGAAGTACATCGAGACAAGGAAGAAAATTCCCGCCAGCACGCGACTAATGATTGGCCCATTCTTGCCGAACTGGCCCGTTTCACTGCTGACACTGACGGCCAGCTCGACCGCCAGCAGTCCAAACAGCGTCGTGAATTTGATCACCGGATTCATCGCCACGGACGAAGTGTCCTTGAATGGATCGCCGACCGTGTCGCCGACTACCGTCGCATCGTGGAGCCCGGTGCCTTTTTGTTTTAGATCGACTTCCACGACTTTCTTCGCGTTGTCCCAGGCGCCGCCCGCGTTGGCCATGAAGATCGCCTGATACAATCCGAACACCGCAATAGAGATCAGGTAGCCGATGAAGAAAAACGGCTCAGTGAACGCGAAGGCTAGAGTCGAAAAGAAAACCCCAAGAAAAATATTGAACATGCCTTTCTGCGCGTACTGCGTGCAGATTTGCACGACCTTCTTGCTATCCTCGACGGACGCTTTCTCGACGCCTTCGAGCTGAATGTTGGCTTTAATGAACTCGACCGCGCGGTACGCGCCGGTGGTGACGGCTTGTGTTGACGCACCGGTGAACCAGTAGATGATGGCGCCGCCGGTAACCAGACCAAGCACAAAGGGCGCGTGCAGGAGCGAAAGGCTTTCAGTGTTTCGTGTCAGACCCTCAGTCAGCGCCATGATGATTGAGAAGATCATTGTGGTCGCGCCCACGACGGCCGTGCCGATGAGCACAGGTTTCGCTGTCGCCTTGAACGTGTTGCCCGCGCCATCGTTCTCTTCCAAAAGATGTTTCGCGCGCTCGAAAGCAACCGTCATGTTGTGTTCGTTTTTAAGTTCTTCCGTGATATTTGGAAGATGTTCGATCAGCGACAGTTCGTAAACTGACTGCGCATTGTCTGTGACCGGTCCGTAGGAATCGACCGCGATCGTCACCGGACCCATGCCGAGGAATCCGAAGGCCACCAGGCCAAAGCCAAACACCGGGGCGACGTGTATTGTTCCCGACGAAACCATGAGAGCGTCCAGGCCCATTGTGCTAACAATAAACGCGATGCCCATCAGTCCGACGATGCTGATGCCGAGCCAATAAGCCGAATAATTTCCCGCGACGAACCCCGAGAGGATGTTGAGCGACGCGCCGCCCTCGCGCGATGACTTGACGACTTCCTGCACGTGGCGCGACTCAGTGGAGGTGAACACTTTGACGAGTTCGGGAATCACGGCGCCCGCCAATGTGCCGCACGAAATGATCGTCGCCAGTTTCCACCACAGCGTCGAATCACCACCGAGTGTCGGCACCATCAGAAAGGACACGATGTATGTCAGGACGATTGAAACAATCGAAGTCAGCCAAACCAAAGTCGTCAGCGGCGCTTCGAAGTTCATTTCGCCCGCGTTTGCATAACGCGCTTTCGCAATAGCGCTGTTAACAAAATACGAGACTGCGCTGGAGATGAGCATCATGATGCGCATCACGAAAATCCACACGAGCAACTGGACTTGCGTTGTGGGATTCGGCACCGCCAGCAGGATGAACGTGATTAGCGCGACTCCCGTCACGCCGTAGGTTTCAAAACCGTCGGCGCTCGGCCCTACTGAATCGCCCGCATTGTCACCGGTGCAGTCGGCAATCACGCCGGGGTTGCGCGCGTCGTCTTCTTTGATCTTGAATACGATCTTCATCAGGTCTGAGCCGATGTCGGCAATTTTTGTGAAGATGCCGCCCGCGATTCTCAGAGCCGCCGCGCCCAGCGACTCGCCAATCGCGAAGCCGATAAAGCAAGGGCCCGCGTAATCACCCGGCACGAACAGCAGAATGAAAAGCATGATCAGCAGTTCAACGCTAATCAGAAGCATGCCGATGCTCATGCCGGCCTTCAAAGGAATCGCCGAGATCGGATAGGGCTTGCCTTCGAGACTGGCGAACGCCGTGCGCGAGTTCGCGAACGTGTTCACGCGAATGCCGAACCACGCTACGCCGTAACTGCCGGCGATGCCGACGAGGCTGAAGAAAAGAATGATCGGAACCGTCAGCGTAACTGGATGATCCGGCACAGGTCGCAGCACGCCGAAGTACGCCACGACAATCGCCGCGATGAACACCCACAGCAGCATGATGAATTTGCCCTGGGTAATGAGATAGGTCTTGCACGTTTCGTAAATCAGCTCGGAGATCTCGCGCATCGAGCGATGCACCGGCAGATTTTTCAACTGAATGAAGATGACTAAACCGAACAGCAGGCCGAGAAAGCAGAACAGAATTCCCACAAGCAGCAGCCGATGGCCGTCAATTCCGCGGAACAAAACGGTCGACAAATCGGGCAGCTTCAGGCCCGCTTCGCCGCCGTGACCTTGCGCGAAGGTGGCTGGCGCCGCGATGGAAAAAGCCAAAATAGCGAATAAAAAGCTGATTAATCGACGGCGGTCCGCCGCGACAAAGTTCGACATCCAATTCACGATCAAAACAGTTCCTTCCTTTTCGTTTGAGCGATAGGCGAGAAAAAAAGCCGCGCTGATAAAGGCGCTATTATTGCCGATTTGTGAGGGAAGTGTCCAACCGTGACTGTTCCTAAAGTTCTGTTGTCGCCGTGCGGAAAATAGTCCGACGCTTTTTTCCTAAATCTTATTCCACTCCGCGGCGGTTACGGTGGTTGTGGGAATAAAAAGAAAATCCTTTAGGTTCATTGTCGCGATCACGATTTTATCGCGTCCCGAACTCGTTTCAATGGCTTGCGCCGTTAGAATCACATCCCCGTCAAGTTTTGGAGAGCGTGTAGGATGTCCCGGCCCGTGCCCTTTGCGTTGTTCTGCCCACAACTGAGCCGCTAACAGCACCGTGGGCGTAGTGAGCGGGACATATGTAATCGTTTTCTTTAGCTGATCGAGGAGGTAAATAGCAGCAGCGCTCTGCGATGGTCCAAACGGCCCAATTAGAGTCTCTAATATTTCGTTTCTTCGTACTTCGTAATCAGCAATTTCTGGCAATAGAAAGCGAACACCCTTTGAAAGATGCGACCTCATCCACGTTCGGATCGCTTTCGTCTGGGGGGTGTTGTTTGGGTTTATTAAATCGCCAAGTGGGCCTGTGTCCAAGATGATAAACATCAGGTGAAGAACTTGCGATCCGACATGCGATTCTCATCAATTCGCCGACGAATCCCCTCTCCGGCATCATTCTCTTCTATCTCAGGCATGCTCAGCCAAGAGTCCAAAAGCTTTATTGCGGCTATATTTTCAGTCGGAAGTGTTCGGGTTCTAATGGGTGGAGTCAGGCGCGCCTTTCGAGCTTTTGACGCTCCGATGATCAATATCCGGTTCTCAGACTTTATCGGATACGGCTTAGACGAGGGAACAAAGAAAGACTTATTGCTCCAATTGTAGCTTTGCGTCTGCATTGTCTTGTTCCTCCAGTAGGCGTTGTTCGATAAGCTTATCTCTTAGACGCTTCGCCTTGTCTAGATTAGACTTCACTTCATTAAGAATAGACAACAACTCATTCACAAGCGTCTCATCTACGGCAACCGTTGTCCTAGATAACTTCGGATTTCTCCCTGAAAAAAATGGATCTTGCAGCGTGAGCACAAGGACACCATACGGAACTCCTAAAGGCTTTGTAACGCCCCTTTCGTAAGCCTTGAAAGCGATCTCCCAATCAATGTCTTTCAAGTACGGAATCTTGATCGCATATTTAAAGAAAAACTCTGACTGGTAATTGTTATCAATTAGAATTTCGCTAACAGTTTTAGCCTTCTGATCAAGCCAATCCGCTCCACCCGCATCTTGGGCTACCGTCTTGCTTCCGGTTAACGCATGCGTGACCGCCAGGTGAATCTCATACGGCAAATGGGGATACTTGTCTTGTAACTCTTGTAATTCCTCACTAGCGAGCGCAGCCTCGGTTTCAGAACTTTTCGCTTTAAGATTTGGAACAAGATCGGCTGTCCATGTAAGACCTAATCTATCGACCGCAGCCAGAGCCTCGCTGAATTGCTCGGGGGTTAGTGGTTCTCGCGAACGTTCTTCGTCTGGCTCTTCCTCAATGACTGTTGCGCGCAAGGCGATAGTCTTACCTTCAGGCCCGGTGAACGATATTTCGCCTTTAGATTTGTCAAATACTACTTCGGGAATGACAGGCGGTGTCGTCTCTGAAGCTTTCTCATGAGGTGTGGTTTCAGCCACAACCTTGCTTTGAGGTTTTTTGTTACTCATCTTAGTGAACTTGAACGCAGATAAATCTCCGGCAAGAAATTATGAATGCCAATGCTTCTCCCGAATTATCTATTGAAGGATGCGC
>DASXTE010000004.1:0-3736 GCA_036505595.1 Pyrinomonadaceae bacterium | reverse complement strand
GGCTGACGGTGGCGAGGCGATGGGCGATCACGATTGAAGTCTTGCCAGCCATCAAATTCGACAACGCGTCGAAGACCAAATTCTCAGACTCCGCATCCAGACCCGACGACGGTTCGTCCATGACAAGAATCGGCGCTTCGCGAATGATAGCGCGGGCAATGGTGACGCGTTGACGCTGGCCGCCAGACAAGGTCACGCCGCGTTCGCCAACCATCGTGTCATAGCCTTCGGGCATGCGCAGGATGAATTCTTCGGCATTAGCGAGCTGCGCTGCGCGAATGATTTCTTCGCGGGTGGCTTCGGGTTTTCCGTAGGCGATGTTCTGCCAGATTGGCGCGCGAAACAGAATCGTCTCCTGCAAAACAAAACTGATTTGGCGGCGCAGCGACTTGATTTTGTAACGGCGAACGTCCTGTCCGTCGATGCGGATGCTGCCTGAAGTCACATCGTAGAATCGCGGCAGCAGACTCACGATCGTCGTCTTTCCCGCGCCGGTTGGCCCAACCAAAGCCGCTAACTGTCCGGGCTGGATTTTCAGGCTGAGATCCGCAAGCAGCGGTTGCTCCTTGTTGTACGCGAAAGACACGCGATCAAATTCGATGTCGCCTTTGAATTTCGGGGCGCGTTTGGCGCCGGGGAGATTCTTAACTTGCGTTTCGTTCTCAAGAACTTCGCGAATGCGTTCCCAACCCACGTCGGCTTTCGAAATCGTGTCGGTCATCTTCGAAAGCTCGCGCATCGGCTTGTACATCTTGCCGAGGTAAAGCAGAAAGACGAGCAGTTCTCCCGAGGTCAACGCGCCCGACACGACCAGACGCGCGCCCCACCAAAGCACCAGACAAGTGCCGCACGCGACGATCACTTCCACCAGCGGCGCTAGCTTCGCTTTCAGGCTGCGCGCGGCCAAGGCGCGCTCGACACTTTCCAGGCTCTGTTTTTCGAATCGCTCCTGCTCGTAATCTTCGCGCGCGAACGCTTTCACCACGCGAATCGACGACAGCACTTCTTCAAGCACCGAAACAACTTCGCCTTCTTTGCGGCGCACGTCGCGCGATGCTTCCTTGATGCGACGGGTGTAGTGATAGACGACCCAGAACAATCCCGGCGCGACGACCATCGCAATCAGCGTGAATTGCCAGTTCAGGTACGTCATCACGGCGAGCATGCCGACGAGCGTCAATACGTTCACCAACATGCCGAGCAAGACATTCGAGATCAGATTCTGGACTGCGTCGATGTCGCTCGTAACACGGCTGATCAAATCACCGGTACGCTTTTGATCGTGATAAGACAGCGAGAGTTTTTGAATGTGGCTGTAGAGCACCCGCCGCAGATCATGCATCACCCACTGGCCAACGCTCGTCGTCAGATACTTCTCGCCGTAAGAACTGATCGCGCCGAAGACGGCAATTGCAATCACCGCCAGCGCCGCGAAATTTAGGATTGAAAGTTTGTCTGAGCCGATGAAGCCAACGATGCTCGCCAGCCACTCGGGCATGTGCTTTGAGCCGAAAACGTAATCGAAGACGACCTTTAGCGGCCAAGGCTCGAGCAAGTCCGTGATGCTCTCGCCCAGCACCGCGACGAACGCGAGCGCGAGGCTTGGCGCGTGCGGATAAAGCAGATCCGTGATGCGAATCTTCTTCTGTTTCATGCTTCGGTTCTAAGACTACACCCGGCCGAATAAATCCGGTTAGCAAAAGCCCAAGTCGCGACTTGGTACTGGTTCAGTTTGCGAAAGTGTCACGGGCGTCCCGCCCGTGAATCACGCGCAAGATGCGCGTGCCACTTCAAACTGAACCAGTGGTCGCGATTTATATGGGATTTGGGAAGGATTGGCAACAACGGCTCAGGTGTTGATGTCGATGCCTTCGAAGTACATCTGGCTGTCGAAGCCGTCGGCGCCGTCGTCGCGGCAGACGCGAACGTACGAGCCGTCGGGCTGCAGCTCGCGCACTTTGACGTTATCGCGCAGATAGACTTCGAGCACGTCTTCCTTGAGATACTTTTTCAAACGGGGATCCTGCACCGGCATCACGATCTCGACGCGTCGATTTAGATTGCGAACCATCCAGTCAGCACTGCCGAGATAGATCTCTTCGTTGCCGTCGTTCAGGAAGTAGATCACTCGACTGTGCTCGAGGAACCGGCCCACAATGCTGCGCACGCGAATGTTTTCCGACAACCCGGGAACGCCCGGACGCAACATGCAGATGCCGCGTACGATCAAATCGATCGAGACGCCGGCCTGCGAAGCCTCGTACAGACTTTCAATGATTACCTCGTCAGCAAGCCGATTCAGTTTTGCGACAATGCGCCCCTGTCGTCCTGATTTTGCGTGCGCGGTTTCCCGCTCGATTAGCAGCGTAAGCTTCTCGCGCAGATTCACCGGCGAGACCAGCAGCTTTCGATACTCTGCCTGCCGCGAGTGCCCAGTTAAATAATTGAAGAATTCAGTCGCGTCCTCGCCGATTTGTTCGTCTGCGGTAAAGATGCCGAAATCCGTGTAGGTCGAAGACGAAGTCGGATTGTAGTTGCCCGTGGCGATGTGCACATAACGACGCAGCGTTTCCCCTTCGCGCCGCACGACCAGCGACAACTTGCAGTGCGTCTTCAAACCGATGAGCCCGTAAACGACATGCACGCCTGCGCGCTCGAGCCGTTGGGCCCACTCGATGTTGTTCTCTTCGTCGAAGCGCGCCTTCAACTCTATTAACGCGGTGACTTGCTTGCCCATCTCGCCGGCTTGATGCAACACCTCGGCAATCTCAGATTGCTGACCCGTTCGATACAAGCAAATCTTGATCGCCAACACATTCGGATCAAACGCAGCCGCCCGGATGAAATCGACCACGACCGAGTAGTCTGTGTACGGGTGATGCAGCAGCACGTCTCGGCGCTTGATCGCATCAAAGATCGACTCCCGCTCCTGCAACGGCGCTGGAATGATTGTGCGCAGCGGCCGGTAGTTCAAATGCGGACGATCCAATTCGCAAAGCTGGTCCAGGTCCTGGATGTTCAGCGGCCCGTCAAGCACGTAGACATCGTCAGGCTCGACGCCGATTGATTCCATCAGATACGCCGCCATCTCGTCAGGCATCCCCTTTGAAATTTCGAGACGCACAGGCGCGCCAAACCGCCGCTTGCGCAGCTCTTTCTGCAACGCGCGCAGCAAATCCTCGGCTTCGTCTTCGCGCACATCGATGTCGGCATCGCGCGTGACGCGGAACGTGTGCGCTTGCAAGACCGTCATTCCCGGAAACAGCGAACTCAGATTCGCGGTAACTACATCGCTCAGAAATGTGTACTTCGCGTGCGGGCCAACCAACACCAAACCCGGCAGCGTCGGCGGAACTTTCAGTCGCACGAACGATCCCTTTTCATCGTCTGATTCCGCGGCCTTCACCATGATTCCGAAATTCAGGCTCAGGCCCGAAATGTAAGGGAACGGGTGCGATGGATCGACCGCCAGCGGCGTCAGCACCGGAAACACGTCATGAGCAAAATATTCGTCGGCCTGTTCGCGTTCAATGTTCGACAATGAAGCATACGGAGCGACTTCGATTCCGTGGCGCGCGAGCTCCGGCAGGATCTCTTCCTGCAAACAGCGCATCTGTTCGGCGAACATCGGTTCAAGCCGGCTGCGAATTTCCCGCAACTGTTCAGCAGCCGTCAGGCCATCCGGCGAAGGCTGCGTGTATCCGTGCTCGACTTCTTCCTTCAGGCCGGAAACGCG
>DASXTE010000003.1:0-38794 GCA_036505595.1 Pyrinomonadaceae bacterium | reverse complement strand
GGTCAACATCGAAGAGTTGTCCGTGGAAATGCGGCGTCGCATGCGCGAAGAGACTTCGCAGCAAAAGAAGCTTAAATTCTCAAAGCGCCTGAAAGTGGTGACGTCGTTTCTCAAGTCGGGCAATCACCCGGAGTGGATGATCCTCGATGTGATTCCGGTGATTCCGCCTGAGTTGCGTCCGCTGGTGCCTCTCGATGGCGGCCGGTTTGCGACTTCAGACTTGAACGATCTCTATCGGCGCGTCATCAACCGCAACAACCGTCTGAAGAAGCTGATGGAATTGCGCGCACCGGAAGTCATCGTGCGTAACGAAAAGCGCATGCTGCAGGAAGCTGTCGATGCTTTGTTCGACAACGGCCGTCGCGGTCGCGTGCTGCGCGGCGTGAACAATCGTCCGCTGAAATCGCTTTCGGGAACTTTGAAAGGCAAGCAGGGCCGTTTTCGTCAGAACCTGCTCGGCAAGCGCGTAGACTACTCGGGCCGTTCGGTGATCGTCGTTGGTCCCGAGTTGAAGCTGCATCAGTGCGGCTTGCCGAAGAAGATGGCGCTCGAGCTTTTCAAGCCGTTCATCTACAACCAACTGGAGAAGCAGCAGCACGCCGCGACAATCAAGCAGGCGCGCGAAATGGTCGAGCGGCAGGAGCCGGTGGTCTGGGACATCCTCGAGGAAGTAATTCGCGAGCATCCGGTGCTGCTGAACCGAGCGCCGACGCTGCACCGCCTGGGCATTCAGGCGTTCGAGCCGGTGCTGGTCGAAGGCAAGGCGATCAAGATTCATCCGCTTGTCTGCACCGCTTTCAACGCAGACTTCGATGGCGACCAGATGGCCGTGCACATTCCGCTTTCACCGGAAGCGCAGATTGAAGCGGCGGTGCTGATGCTTTCGAGCAACAACATTCTCAGTCCGGCGAGCGGTCAACCGATCGCGGTGCCGTCGCAGGACATCGTGCTGGGTATTTATTACCTGACGCGCGAGAAGGAAGGCGCGAAAGGTGAGGGGCGCGTGTTTGCGTCCAAGGAGGAAGTTTTCCTGGCGCTCGACTCAAAGGATGTGACGACGCAGACGCCAATCAAACTTCGTGTTATCGGCGACCTGATTGATCTCACACAGGAACATGACAACCAGGATATTCTGCGCGGCACGCTGCAAGAGGATGTTCGGCGCGTTATCAACACAACCGTCGGACGCGTTATTTTCAACGATGCGATTCCGCCGGGGTTGCCGTACATCAACGGCACGCTCCGAAAGAAGGGCTTGCAATCGCTGGTCAACTATTCCCACATACGCCTCGGTCATGAGATGACGGTGAAGATGCTCGACGATCTCAAGAACCTTGGCTTTCTGTACGCGACGAAGGCAGGCATCTCGATCGGCATTGACGATCTCGTGACACCGCCTTCCAAGCCTGAGATCGTAGGCAAGGCTGAGAAGGACGTAATTACCGTAGAGCAGCAGTATCGCGACGGCGTGATCACAAATGGCGAGCGCTACAACAAGGTGATCGCGATTTGGTCGGAAGCGACCGACAAGGTCGCGAAGGAAATGTTCAAGGCGATGGACGATCGGGAAAAAGCGTTGAACGAAATGAACCCGATCCTGATCATGTCTGATTCGGGCGCGCGAGGTTCTGCGCAACAAATTCGGCAGCTCGCCGGCATGCGCGGATTGATGGCGCGGCCCTCGGGAGAAATTATCGAGACGCCGATTCAATCAAACTTCCGCGAAGGTCTGAATGTTTTGCAGTACTTCATCTCGACGCACGGCGCGCGCAAGGGTTTGGCGGACACGGCCCTGAAGACCGCTGACTCCGGTTACCTGACGCGGCGTCTGGTCGACGTGGCGCAGGACGTAATCATCAGCGAGCAGGACTGCGGCACGCTCAAGGGAATCTCGGCCAGCGCCATTGTTGAAGGCGGCGAAGAGATCGAGAGCTTGCGCGATCGTATCGTGGGCCGCACGGCGCTTGACGATGTGATCGATCCGGTCGAAGGAACTGTCATCGTCGAGAGTAATCAGGAAATCGACGAAGACCTTGCCGCCGAGATTCAACGCTCAGGTGTGCAGCGGGTCCGCATTCGTTCGGTTCTGACGTGCGAATCGCGGCGCGGTTGCTGTATCAAGTGTTACGGCCGCAACCTGGCGACTGGCCGGCCAGTGGACATCGGCGAGGCCGTGGGTGTCATTGCGGCTCAATCGATTGGCGAACCCGGCACGCAGCTGACGATGCGTACCTTCCACATCGGCGGCACCGCGCGTCTTGAAGAGTCTTCGAAGCACGAAGCGCGCGTCGAAGGCAAAATCAAATATATCGATTTGCAAACGGTCAAGAGTCGTAAAGGCGAGCGCGTGGCGATGAATCGCAATGGCGCGTTGACGATCATCGATGAGCGTGGCCGTGAAGTCGCGCGTTATCAAATCGTTTACGGCGCGCACATCCTGGTCGAAGACGGCGCGCAGGTGGCCCAGGACCAGTTGCTCGCGACTTGGGATCCGTTCACTTTTGCCATCCTGACCGAGGTCGGTGGCCACGTGAAGTTCCAGGACTTGAAGGAAGGCGTAACTTTCGAAGAAGAGACCGACCAGGTAACGGGCCTTTCGCACATGGTGGTCAAGGATTCGCCCGACGAAAAGAAACAGCCACGTATGGAAATTCGCAATGCCAGCAATAAGGTTTTGAAAACTTATCAGATGCCGGTGCGCGCGAACCTGATGGTCAACGACGGCGAAAACCTTGAACCGGGCGATGTCATCGCCAAGATTCCGCGTGAGACGACCAAGACGAAAGACATCACCGGCGGTCTGCCGCGCGTCGTCGAGCTGTTTGAGGCTCGCCGGCCGGCTGAAGCCGCCGTCATGTCGGAAATCGACGGCACGGTCAAACTCGGCCCCATCTCAAAGGGCAAGCGCAAACTAATCATCGTCGGCGACGACGGTGAAGAGCGCGAGTACGACATTCCGCGCGGTACGCACATCAACGTGCAGGAAGGCGATCGCGTGCGCGCCGGTGAGGCTCTCCAGGATGGACCGTTGAATCCGCACGATATTCTGCGCGTGCTCGGAATGAATCGTTTGCAGGAATACCTGACCAACGAAATCCAGGAGGTCTATCGCCTCCAGGGCGTGAACATCAACGACAAACACATCGAAGTGATCGTTCGTCAGATGCTTCGTTGGGTGAAGATCAAGGAAGTCGGCGACACTGAGTTTCTGCTCGAAGAGCAGGTTGATCGCTTTCGCTTCTCAGACGAGAACGAGCGCGTGCAAGACGAGAAGGGCGAAGTCTCACAGGCGGAGCCTCTGCTGCTCGGCATCACCAAGGCGTCCTTGTCGACGGATTCCTTTATTTCCGCGGCCTCGTTCCAGGAGACGACGCGCGTGCTCACCGAAGCGGCGATTTCCGGTCGCGTGGATTACCTACGCGGCTTGAAAGAGAACGTCATCATGGGCCGCCTGATTCCCGCCGGCACCGGCATGGAGTACTACCGCAACGTCGACATCGACCGCGACGAGACCATCGGCGAAGCTGCCGCGCAAGAGGAAGAGTTTCCCGAGATTCTTGGCGGCGTCGAGATTCCTCCTTCACCGCACACCGTCCTGCCGACAACCGGCGACGCGGACATTGTGGGTGAGCCGGAGGAGACAGTTGAGGTTGGGGAACCGGAAGAGTAACGGGGCAGTAGCCCAACCATGAGGGAGGGCTCAGATCTTTAGTTGGAGCCGGCGCGGTGTCAAAGCCGCGCCGGTTTTTCTTTTCTCGCGACCCTCGACACATTTTCCTTTCCAATCTGCTTACCTTGCGCTATTATCCGCGCGATTAGCTGAAATGTTCTGCAATCAAACTTCTTACTTCGCCTTTATCACCCGCTTCTCGAATTTAGAGAGGCGGACTGGCGAAGCCGAGCGTGAAGGAGTGAAGACCGACTAACAACTTAAGCGCCATCAAAGGTATTCAGCCAGCCGCAACTCAATTGAATGGGATTGCGGCTGGCTTTTTTCGTGGCGGAAGTTTCAGGTGTGAGCCACTCAAGAAGCAGCAGTTGAATCTATGACCTTAGGGGAACCACTCAATGAGCATTGAAGACTGGCGGGCGGACATAGATGCGCTCGACCGCGATTTGCTGCGCCTGCTTAACAAGCGCGCGCGGCTGGCTTTGAAGGTTGGCGAGTCAAAAACCGCCGCCGGCATAAATCTTTGCGACCACACTCGGGAACGAGAAGTCATTGAGCGTATGTGCCAGGCCAACGAGGGGCCGTTGGACGACCGCGCAATCGTAGAACTGTATCGCGCGATCATTCATGAATCGCGACGAATTCAAAGCCGTCTAGCTGACCAATCGAGCGAGGAACAAACCGAGCATAAACTCAACTTGCCAACTGATCGCCGCCGCGTTGCTTTTCAAGGTGCACCCGGCGCCTTCAGCGAAGAAGCCGCAGTCAAGCTTCTCGGCAAAGAAATCGCGCTGGTTCCGCGGCCAACTTTCGAGTCACTTTTCGCGGCTATCAACGACAAGAGTGCTGACTACATTCTGGCGCCGATTGAAAACAGTTTGGCTGGCTTTGTTCATGCCAGCTTCGATCTGCTCTTGGATAGCAAGCTCTTCATAATTGGCGAAGTCATCATTCCCATTAGTCACTGTCTCATTGCCTGCCCGGGTGCGTCGTTCGAAGCGATTAGTGCAGTTGAATCGCATCCCGTCGCGCTCGATCAGTGCCGCCGCTTTTTGGCGGCTAATCTGCAAATCCGGCGAATTGCCGCGGAGGACACGGCAGGCAGCGTGGCACGCATCCTCGAGCGTGGCGATCCGACGCGCGCGGCCATTGCAGGCAGACGCGCGGCCGAAAAATATGGCGGCGTGATTCTGCGTGAACATCTGGAAGACAGCAGCGAAAACTACACTCGCTTTCTCTTGCTCTCGACGACAGCGGATTTTCCTGAAGCTGCCGACAAGCTGTCCCTCGTCATCGAGTTGCCGCATCAACCGGGCGCGTTACATAGCGCGCTCGCGCCGTTCGCGCAGCGTGGACTTGATTTGCTCAAGATTGAAGGTCGACCCGTGAAAGGTCGGCCGTGGGAATACTGCTTCTATCTCGACGTGCGTGGTTCAGCCAATGACGCTGAAGTGATTGATACGCTGAACGAGCTGCGTCGTCGCCGGGTGGAGGCGAGGATTCTTGGAAGTTATCGATGGGCGCGCGTGCCGAGCGATTAAAGCACAGGGGAAAGGGCAAAGGGAGGGTAAGGAAAGAAGTCAAAAACTGAAAGGTTAAGACACTTTGCTCTTACCTCTTAGCTCTTTGCCAATACAATCATGATCCTGATTCTGACACCAAACATCGAACCCGAAAGTGCGAGCTATCAGCAATTGATGGCGCATCTCTCACGCCTGCAAGACATCCGCGTGCGCGTGCATCGCGAGCAGGGGACTGAGCAAACCCTGACCGAGATTTACCTGATCGGAAATACCTCAGCAATCGCGGTCGAAGATATGAAAGGGCTGCCCGGCGTCGAGCGCGTCGTGCGTGTTTCGGAAGAGTATCGCGTGCTGGGCCGGCACCGTGACGATCAGCGGCCATCGCATTTCGATTATCAAGGACTGCGCTTTGGCCAGGACACGCTGCATGTCTTCGCGGGATTGTGCGCCGTGGACACGAGGGAGCATGTCGAGCTGATGATGCAAGCTCTGCACAAACACGGCCACGTTTGCACGCGCATGGGGGCATATAAACCGCGGACTAGTCCGTATTCTTTTCAGGGGCACGGACGGAAGTGTCTGCCTTACGTTTTTGAGCTGGCGGGAAAATATGGAATCAAAGTCATCGCCATGGAAGTCACGCATGAATCACAAGTTGATGAGATTCAAGAAGCGCTGCGCAGCACTGGCGATGCAACTGGCGTGATGCTCCAGATTGGCACGCGCAACACGCAGAATTTCGAGTTGCTGAAATTTGTTGGACGGCAGAACGAGTTTCCGGTTCTGCTCAAGCGTGGTTTCGGCATCACGCTAACCGAGTCTCTGCACGCCGCGGAGTATCTGGCGAGTGAAGGGAATCGCAAAGTCATCTTCGGGCTGCGGGGTGTCAAGACGAACTTTGGCGATCCGCACCGGAACTTCCTCGACTTCGCGCACGTGCCGGTCGTCAAGCGCCTGACGCGCATGCCGGTTTGCATCGATCCCTCGCATGCCGTGGGCTTGCGCACGAGCGGTCCGGAAGGCATCCTCGACCTGATGCATGCAACGGCTCAGGGCCTGATTGCCGGCGCGAATATGGTCTTAGTGGATTTCCATCCGGCGCCGGATCGCGCTCTGATTGACGGCCCGCAAGCGCTGTTACTTGAGGAGTTGCAGCACTTCCTCGCCGACGTGGCCGTCGTCCGCGAGGCCTACGAAAGACGGGTCGCGCTGGCCGAGCAGGCGCAGGAACTTCAGACGTTATTTGCAAAATAATCCTTCCCAATGGGGCAGCCTTGCGCTAACATGCCGCGCGAGGCGGATGTCCCCGCGGCCTCGTTGAATCTGTTCCCCCGACCTGCCGCGTGTTCTGATAACAAGCGGACAAGTGAACTGTTATTCAGGGTACACACGCCTCTGGCGTGCCAGCATGCCGGAGGCATGCGTACCGATTCGGTCTCGGTTTTAGTCAGGAGGTTCAAAGTGAGAAGAACTTTCCCCCGCCTCGTCCTTGTCCTGTCCCTGTTTGTCTGCGGTTATTCCGTCCGCGCACAGAGTCCCGGTCAGTCGAAAACGGGAGCCCTCCCCAACGGTCGGGCTACTGCCCCGCTAGCTGACCAACCGAACGCGCGGGAATCGCTGCCCGATCTGGTTCGGCGCGTGAAGCCTTCAGTCGTCTCAGTGCTGACTTATGACGCGAAGGGCGAGCCGCTAATCAGTGGCAGTGGGTTCTTCATTCGTCCCGGTGAAGTCGTCACCAACATGCACGTCATCAAAGGCGCGCAGCGCGTCGAGATTCACACGCTCGACGGCAAAGGCCGAACATATCCTGTTCCGGGCGCGCTGGTAATCGACGAAGAAGCTGACCTCGCGCTGCTTAGTGTGAACCTACCGGAAGAGAAGTCACGGCCGTTGCCACTTTCGACAACTCTGCCCGAAGAGGGCGAGCAGATTTTCCTGATTGGCAATCCGCTGCGGTTGGAAGGATCAGTCAGTGATGGCATTGTTTCGGCAGTGCGCGAAGTGCCGGACGTCGGACGCATCATTCAAATTACCGCGCCCGTTTCGCACGGCAACAGCGGCAGCCCGCTCTTCAACATGCACGGCCAGGTGATTGGCATCGTCACCGTGAAAGTCACTAATGGCCAGAACATCAATCTCGCGCTGGGCGCCGCGCGCATTGCATCACTGCAAGGCGATCAACTGATTTCTTTCGATCAGATTGGATCCAAAGGCCGTTCGAACCAGCCGGAAGCGCTCGCGGATCTTTGGTATCGCGGCGGTATCGATTCGATGTGGCTGGGAAACTATGACAGCGCGCTCAACTATTTCGAGACGGCGGCGAACCGCAATCCCAAGCGCGCGGAGACGTGGATTCAAATCGGCTATTGCAAAGTGAAGCAGGGCCGCAACGACGAAGCCATTCACGCGTATCAACGCGCGCTGGCGCTGCGTCCGACCTCAGCCGACGCGCTCAACAAACTTGGCGACGCGTACTTTTACGCCGGCCGATTCAACGAAGCAATCGCTGCATACCAGCAAGCCGCGCGGCTGCGGCCGAAAGACGGCGAGGCCTATTACAACCTTGCGCTCGCTTATCTGGAAATTGGCGATCGAGAAGCCGCACTGGCCCAAAGCCGCGTCCTGGCCACCGTCGATTCCGAGCTGAACAAGAAGTTGTTGAGTGAAATGCAGCGGTGAGACAAAGACCATTTGACATTTGGCATTTGAGATTTGTCATTTGGCCATTTGAACTCGAACGAGCGACGGACTATATCCCGGCGCGACTAATTGACAAGCTAAAACAAGACCTCGCGAAAACAATGTCAAATGACAAATCTCAAATGCCAAATGTCAAATGATTAGTAGTTCGTCAGAATATCTTCCGCAGCGAACCCCATCTGCTGCAAACGATCTCGCGTCTGCTCAATCATTTCGCGCGAGCCGCACACCAACGCCACTGGCGATTTCAGGTCCGCGAGGACGTGATCCAGAAGCGATTGCACGTAACCGGTGCGGCCTGACCAATCGTGGCCGTCGGGACGTGAGATGACCTGGCGCAACTCCACGCCTGCTTTTTCCCAGTCGTCAATTTCATCGCGATAGCAAAACTCATCCGGCCTGCGCGCACCGTAGAGCACGACGAGGTCGCCGTATTTTTCGCGGCGATGCAAAACGTATCTCAGCGCGGATCGCAGCGGCGCGACGCCGGTGCCCATCGCCACGAACACCAAGTCACGTCCCGTCTGCGCATCTAAATCGAACCCTGCGCCAGTCACGCCAAGCAGATCGACAACATCGCCCTCGCCCATTTCAAAGAGTGCGACACTCGCGCCGATGGTGCGCTTCACGAGAATTTCCAGTTCGGAGTCTTCAGGAGAACTCGCGAATGCAAAGTAAGCTGGTTCTTCCCCGGCCACGCGCAGGATTGCCACTTGGCCCGGCCTGAAAGAAACGGTTGACGAATCTGCCGGCACGAGATCAAACGAGCGAATTTCGCGGCCCTGGTCACGGATTGTGGTGATGATGAGTGGACGTGTTCGTTCTGATGACATTGATCATTCAAAGTGTAGTGCAACATTGAAGAAAGCGAAAAACGTAAGGACCGGCTGCCGGTCTGCGTCCCAATTCTTGTATGTTCGTCGACTCGTCGGTGTTAGAATGTCGGGGATGATTCGGACGTTCAGTCGCAATCTACCGCTGGCACTCGGAGTCTTTATCCTGTCGGCTGGCCTGGTGACTGCCCAATCTGGTCGCCGTGGCGTCAAACAACCACCCGCACCGGTGGTCACGCCCACCGTGTCACAACCGGCAGGGCCATCACCCACGACACAGAAAGCCTGGAGGGTGCAATTGTTGGTTGGTATTCAGGATCCGAGTCCTTTTGATGGAACCGCGTACTACCTCGCCGACACTGTTCTGGCTGCGTGCGTGGCTCGTCTGAATGAAGCTGATGGGGTCAAGGCTACGGTCGCCGCTCGTAGAACGACGCGTGCTGATGCAGTCAAGGCTGCCAAAGCCGAGACTGAGCGGTTTGTTGTGTGGATGCAAGTTGGGAATGAGAGCGCTGACGCCAACAGGCAGGTCAATAACACAACCGACGAAATCTACGTAACCTACATGGTGCTTGAACCCGGCAGCGC
Source organism: Pyrinomonadaceae bacterium (assembly GCA_036505595.1). Lineage (GTDB taxonomy): Bacteria > Acidobacteriota > Blastocatellia > Pyrinomonadales > Pyrinomonadaceae > UBA11740. Next base: position 29,480 of record DASXTE010000003.1, on the reverse strand, counting down.
GAAAGTAAAGAAGTCGGGCCGTGTCCAACCCGGGGTTTACAAAGTGGGCAACGTTGGCGTCGGTGGTCCATCCTCGCGACGCGGCCCGATTTACTCTGATTACGCCGTCAAGCAGTCAGCGCGCGAAGTAGCAGAACAAATTCTCTCGGCCTTCGGAATTCGTGAGGGTGGGCCTGAACTCGCCCGAGTGCCATAGCTTCTACTGTCCCGTTCGGGATCACGCACTAAAGTCACATCGCTCCAAATAGTCCGTCGATCACTGTTCGGTACTTTTCATCGATCACGCGTCGCTTGACCTTCAACGTTGGCGTCAATTCGCCGCCTTCAACCGTCATTTCATGATCGAGCAGCGCGATGCGCTTAATCTTTTCGAATTGAGCAAGACTCTGTGTGCGCGCCGCGATTTGTCGTTCGAACAGATCGATGATGCGTGGACTGTGACAGAAGTCCGCGCGTGAATGGAGATCGAGCCCCTTGTATTTGGCGTAAGCCTCTAATTGTTCCCAATCCGGGACAATCACGGCGGCGGCGAACTTGCGCCCGTTGCCAATCACCACAACTTGATTCACAAATCGCGAGCCTTTGATCATCTGCTCGATTGGCTGCGGGGCGATGTATTTGCCGCCCGAAGTCTTGAGCAACTCTTTCTTACGATCGGTGATCGTGAGAAAGCCCTCGGCATCGAGGCTGCCGATGTCGCCGGTTTTGAACCAGCCGTCGATTGTGAAAACCGCGCGCGTCTCTTCCGGCTTGTGCCAGTAACCCTGCATGACATGCGGCCCGCGGGTTTCGATCTCACCGTCGGGCGCGATGCGCACCTCGACGTTGCGAATTGGTTTACCCGAAGTGCCGATGCGAATGTCCTGAAGCTGACCCGCAGTGATTACCGGCGAAGTCTCAGTCAGTCCGTATCCCTGCACGATGGGCAAACCCGCGCCGAGAAATGCCAGCCCCACGTCATTCGAGAGCGGCGCGCCGCCCGAAACGAGAATGCGAATGCGGTCGCCCATCGCCTTGCGCAGCTTCTCGAACAATATGAGATCGGCGAATCTGTGCTTCAGCGAAAGCCAAAGCGGCATGCGTTTGCGATCCGACTTCAGTTGCGCGCAGCGCCTGCCAACCTCAATTGCCCATTGCACCAAACCGGCGTTCAGCTTTCCCTTGGCCATGGCGCGATCCTGAACGCGCGCCAGAATCTTTTCGTAGATGCGTGGGACACCGACAAAAACCGTCGGATGAACCTCGCGCAGGTATTCGCCCAACGTTTCGAGTTCGCCAAAGTAGACGCTCATGCCGTGATGCAGGTACATGTTCATCGCCTGCCGCTCGAAACTATGCGACAGAGGCAACACCGACAGTGCCGAATCCTTTTCGCCAAATTCGAGGTGATTCGACGAATCGATCAGGTTCGAAACCATGTTCGCGTGCGTCAGCATTACACCTTTCGGCTCGCCCGTGGTGCCGGACGTGTAAATGATCGTCGCGAGACCTTCAGGTTGGGCGGCTTGAGCTAACTCGGTACTGAGTTGTGGTTGCGCAATTTCAAGTTCGCGGCCAGCTTTCTCAAGGTCTGCGAGGGTCAACACGTTTGATTCACCAATCGTCGTCCCTTCGAACAGGACGACGTGCGAAATGGTTGAGCAACTCTGCGCGGCCGCGCAAACTTCGTCGAACTTTTCGCGCGTCGCCACGAACAAGGCGCGCGGCTCGCAGTCTTTCAGAATATATTCAACCTGAGGCGGCGTCAGCGTCGGATAGATCGGAACAGTAATCGCGCCGGCGAATAGGCAGCCTTGATCGGTGAGCACCCATTCGACGCAGCTTTCCGAAAGCAGCGCCACACGGTCTGCTTTGCGAACACCGAGGGAGTAGAGCCCGAGGGCAATGTGCCGCGCGCGACGCACCATGTCTGAGGTGGAAATCGAATGCCACGCGCCGTCTCGTTTATAATTAAGTGTGTTTGGTTTCGGATGATCGCGCGCAACACGTTCATAGATTTCAGGCAGCGTCGTCGGCTCGTCATCGTCGAGCGGCACTCGCTGTCCGACAAACTTCAGTTTGTCGCTCGTTTGCATCACAGGGAATCTAACCGCGAATGCGACAAACTAAAGTTTGTCGGACACTAGACACTCACTCCGTTCAGAAAAACATCCATGACCACGTCAGCCATCGGCGCGAGTTTGTAATTGCGCTTCGAGATGATCCAATTCGTGGCCATCTCGTCGAGGGCACCGAACAGAATTTTGGCGGCAGCTTTCGCGTGAACTTCTTTGCGAAATACCCCGGCGGCCTGGCCTTCTTCAAATATCTGTCGCAGCAAGCCAAGGTATTCCGCAAATCCCGCGGCAGAGAACTCGCGCATGAACTTGGTTGAGCCGCGCAACTCGACCTGGAAAACGACCGCCAGATCACGATCCGCGCCGAGGCGCTCCAGATGCAGCGCGGCAATGCGCCGAAGCTTTTCGCGCGGGTCGCTGACCTTCTCGATCAGCTTGCGCGCGGCGGCGATTGCCTCGGCCATATTCTGATCAAAAATCGAATGCAGAATTTCTTCTTTACTCTTGAAGTAAAGATAGACAGTGCCATCGGCCACGTCGGCTGCTCGTGCGATGTCCGCGACTTTTGAATTGAAATAGCCGTTGCGCGCGAAGACGCGCGTGGCGGCGCGCAGGATGGCGGTGCGTTTGTCAGCGCTCGAATTGCGCGACGACGTTCTTTTTTGTCTGGCCCTTGGCATTAATGAATGAATGAATCGTCACTCAGTGACAATGACAGCGTAGCCTGTCGCCGAGAATGGGGCAAGGCTGTATCTTAGTCGTTGCGCGGGCCGTCCGGAACGAACCTATCGCCGGTGTCGAGGTGCAACGCGCCTTCGCGGAGTCGCAGCTCAGTTTGCGGGAATGGAATCTCGATGCGCGCGTCGCGGAAAAGTTTTTCGATTCGATAGTTGATGTCGCTACGTATCTGCGTGTGCAGACGCGGCCGATTCGTCCAAACCAGCAGACGGAAATCCAACGACCAGTCACCAAACTTGAGGAACTGAACCTTCGGCGGCGGATCCTTCAGGACGTTGTCAACGTCTTCAGCGGCTTTCAGCAACGTGTTCGTCACTAGTTCAACGTTCGTGTCGTAGGCAACGCCTACGGGGATGGCGATGCGCGCGCGCGGATCGCCGTACGACCAGTTGATCAGGCGCTGGCTAACCAGCCGCGAATTGGGGACGATGATCGAAATGCGATCGTTGGTCGCCACGACAGTCGTGCGCAGATTGATGCTCTGGACGTCGCCCTCGTCGTCGCCAATTGTGATGCGATCGCCGACGCGCACCGGCCGTTCAAACAACAGAATGAATCCTGAGGCGATGTCTGCCGCGATGTACTGCAAGCCAAAGCCGATGCCGACCGAAAGGGCCGTGAAGATTACCGCAATCGATGTCAGGTCAAGGCTGAAGGCGACCTTCAGCGCCAGCAACACGCCCAGCGTGATTACTATGTATTGCGCCAACCGGCCCAGCGTGTATCGTAACCCCGGATCGAGGTAGGCCTTCTTGGAAATACTTTTCTGGAGCAGCCCGCTCACCGTTCGCGAAAACAGCAAGACGACCAGCAGGATGATTACACCTTCGATCAGCCGCGTGACAGAGACCTCAATGCTGCCGATTTGATACGGCTGGTTGAGATATCGCCAAACACGCACAACCACGCGCAGGCCGTCCTGAAGCGCGAGCACCGCATGGATGCTCAAAAGGCCACTAAACACTTGTGCAGTCACGGTTTCTCCTACTATATGTGTGACGCTCGAGCGCGTCAAAACCAGGTCGCGATTGGGCGCGACTGCAACTTTATTTCAAGCTTTTTTCGTAACAATGTTAATAATCGCCGGAGGCGGAGCGTTTTATGGCCGGGAAGGAAATTCCGAACAAAGATATGCTGGCTGCTGTGAAAGCGCTCAAAACCGCAGATTACGCCGAGAATTCGATTGCGCGGAAACCGAAGGACACGACGTTGCAGAATTTGTCCGACGTATCAGCTAATCTCGAGAGTCTGTTCGAGCGGCACCACGACCGCGTGTTTCGCGCGGCTTACCGTGTCACCGGTAGCGCCGCGGACGCCGAAGACGTTTTGCAGACGGTGTTTCTGCGTCTGGCGCGTGGGTCGGAGCAGTTAGCCGTTCCCGAGAATCCCGAAAGCTATTTTGCGCGAGCGGCCGTGAATGCTTCGCTTGATCTGCTGCGCGCGCGGAAGCGTTCGAAAATCGTGGCGATTGAGGACATCGAGACAAGCCCAGAGTTTGGTGAGTTGGCATCGCGACATCCGGAGCGCAGTCATGAAGACCGCGAGCTGCGCAATTTGATTCGTGAGGCGGTTTCGAAGCTGGGGCCGACAGCCGGACAGATGTTCGCGCTGCGGTATTTCGAAGGGTTCGATAACGGTGAAATCGCGCGCATGATGAAGACTTCGGCGCTCGTCGTCGGGGTGACGCTGCATCGCGCGCGCGCGCGGTTGAGGAAAGAGATTGGGAATTATTTGCAGAGGCATGCGAGGTAATTGGTAAATTTCGCAGATTGGTTCACGCAAAGGCGCGAAGGCGCAAAGAAACGCAAAGACTACGGAATCATTTTGGGAGTGAAATCATGAAGAACAAAGAACTCGACAACATCCTGGATAAGGTTACGACGGAGATTCGTGCTGAGGAGATCGACACGACCGTCGCAAGCGAGGCCGCGGAGCGCGTGTGGATGAAGATGTCGGCTGACGTTGATGCGCGCAGGATGCGCGCGAACCGCCTGCAAGATGCAGGCGCTCCGGCTGAACGTATTGAAAGCTGCGCGGACTTCCAGTCGCTGATCCCGGCGTACTTACGTCACGAGTTGTCCGAAGCTCGCGCGCTACTGCTGGTCGATCATACGCACGAGTGCATTCCTTGCCGTAAGGCTTTGAAACAGGCGCGCACGGCGCGGGTTGCGGCGGCAGTCACGCCGCGGCGGCAAACGCGAAAGTCATCTCGATACAGCTTGAATCCCGTGATTCTTCGTTGGGGAATCGCGGCAGTGTTGGTCATTGGGCTTGGTCTGGTCGCGTGGCCGCTGATTCAGCGTTATGTCCCGTTCGGTTCGGTCGAAGCGACTGTGCAAGCAGCCGAAGGCCCGGTTTATCTGGTCGAAGACGCGCAAACTCATCCACTCACTAACGGCGCAAGGCTCGGGCGCGGCCAGGTGATTCGCACGGCCAAGGACGCACATGCTGTTGTGCGGCTGGGCGATGGCACGACCATCGAAATGAAGGATCGTTCAGAGTTCTCGATTAATCAGACGTTGCGCGGCACCACCATTCATCTTGGTTCGGGCAGTGTGATTGTCGAAGCGGCAAAGCAGAAGAACCATCTGTATCTCGACACGGGCGATTCGCTGGTTTCCGTTACGGGTACGATTTTCTCTGCGAACGCGGGCACGAAAGGCTCGCGCGTGAGCGTGATCGAAGGGCAGGTCAATCTCGATCACAATGGCAAAGATCGCGTGTTGAAGGCGGGCGAGCAAGCCACGACGAGCCCGGCCATCGAGACGATTCCGGTCAAGGAAGAAATCGGATGGAGTCGTAACGCCGCGAAATACACACAGACTCTCGAAGCTTTGGCGGCGCTCAACAAAGAATTGAATGCAGTGCAGGAGCCGGGCGTGCGTTATTCGACGCGGCTGCTCGACATGATGCCCGAGAACACCGTTTTGTATGCGGCGGTGCCGAATCTCGCGGCGACGATTGTCGAATCGAACCGCATCATTGAAGAGAAGATTCAGCAGAATCCGGCGCTGCACGATTGGTTTCAGAACCATCGCCAGCCGGGAATGAACAACGCCATCGCCGCGATTCGCGATTTTGGCGACCAACTCGGCGAAGAGATCGCGGTCGGCGCGGGCATGGATGACAAAGGCGAACCGGTTTCGCCAGTGGTCCTTGCTGAACTGAAGAACCCCGCTGGTTTCCGCGCGTTCTTTGACGCTGAGATGCAGAAGCTAAGCAGCGACGGCAAGAACCGTCCGCAAGTTCATTGGATCGATGATCCGCGCACGGCACAAGCCGAGGCGACAAAATCAGGCGACCGAGAAATCTACGTTTGGATCAACGGTGACGTGCTCGTGGGCTCGCCGAAACTTGATGAGTTGCAGCGCATCGCGAGTAATCCGCAGACGGGTTTCACTTCGACGGCATTTCGCAATCGTATCGCTGATGTTTATCGCGAGGGTGCGGGGCTGGTGGTTGCTGCTGACCTCGAAAAAATCCTGGCGCATACGAACACGTTTCACAAATCCAGGCCGGACGCGGGTAAACATGAAGAGGCGCTGAATCAGCTCGGCGTGACGAATTTGAAATCGTTCGTGCTGGATCAAAAGAAGACCGACGGCAAAACTCACACGCGCGCCGTGCTGGCTTATGACCAGGCGGATCATGGAATTACTTCCTGGTTGGCGCAGCCGGGGCCGATGGGCTCGCTCGATTACATTTCGCCGGACGCGAATATCGTCGCCGGCTTTGTCGTCAAGAACCCAACGGCAGTCGTTGACGATTTACTGCGCGTGGTGAACTCAGTCTGTCCTGATCTGGACAAGCACCTGGACGAATTAGAGAAGAACCACGGCCTGAATCTCCGCAGCGACTTTGCCGCGCCGCTCGGCGGCGAGTACGCGTTCGCGATCGATGGGCCGATTCTGCCGACGCCTTCGTGGAAGCTGGTCTTTCAGGTCAACGACCCGGCGCATTTGCAGCAGACGTTCGAGCGCGTCGTTACCGAAGTTAACGCACAGGCGGCGAAGGAAGGGAAGAAGGGCCTGGAATGGGATCGCGTGGACGTTGGCGGACGCACGTTTTATACATTGCGCTCCGCGGACTTCGGGGTCGAAGTGAATTACGTGTTCACGAACGGTTACATGATTGCCGGACCGTCGCGCGCGCTGGTCGAGCAGGCGCTGCGGTATCACGATTCCGGAACGACGTTGAAGACGTCGGCTAAGTTCACCGCTGGATTGCCCGCGGATGGCCAGGTGAACTTCTCGGCGTTTGTCTATCACAACATCGCGTCACTGGTGCAGCCGTTTGCGAAAGGGATGGCCGGAGCGAACCTGCCGTCCGGTCCGCAAAAAGCGCTCGCCATGGCCGCGACCATGGAGCCGACGCTGGCCTATGCCTACGCGTACGGCGATCACATCGAAGTAGCCGCGAACACGGAAGGTGGCCCATTCGGACTAAGTCCGGCGACGCTGCTCGGCATGCCAAACGCGTTCGAGCTGCATCACGTGCTCGAGCAGGGAATGAGTAGTAGGAAATAATCAGACCTTGGAAGACCGACGGTTAGGCTCTCGTTAGTGGGGAGCATGTCAAAGACTCGTATCATAATCAGTTGGGTGCTCGTAGTTTTGCTTGCGCTTGCCTTCCTGGCGTCTGCGGCAACCAAGCTGACGGGCCTCGCTCTCCCTACCTTTGCGCATTGGGGCTATCCGGCGTGGTTTGCGATGTTAATTGGAGTACTTGAGCTCACGGGGGCCATAGCACTCCTAATTCCGAAGACAACGCGGTTTGCAGTTCTAGGATTGACCGTCATTATGTTCGGAGCAGTCTACACACATCTAGCAAATCACGAAGGGATCCAAGTGCTGCGACCAATAATTTTTCTGGCTGTATTGTGGGTAGTGTGGTCGTTACGCCCAATGCGCCACAGCCGCGCGCGACTTGCGGCAGGCGCATGCTGAAATAAGGGTGGTGGTCACGTGCAACTAACAACACTGATCGAAGCTGGCTCTTCTGCTGATCGAAGAATATTAATCAACGCCGTCACGCTCATCGCGCTCGGCGTTTCGCTTTTCGTCCTCGATACTTGGGGAAACCTTTTCGTAAGAGTGTTCGTAGGTTTATTCTGGGGTTCGTTCATGCTGGTTTTGAATGGTCCCGGCTTGGTCCGCATGATGCGGACATTGAAACGCTTCGATGCCAGACGCCATCGCACCAATCACGGTCTCGCCACCTACGAACGCCGGCCCTCCGGTTATTGATCTGCAACGGCTGTCGGTCACGTTCGGCGGCCGCCCAATCCTGCGCGAGCTGAATGGAGAGTTGCGCGGACGCGCGATCGGTTTGCTCGGCCCGAACGGCGCCGGCAAGACTACGCTGATTCACACTCTGCTCGGTTTCCACGCGCCATCCGCGGGCACCGCGCACATCTTCGGCCGCGACATCCGCGGCGACGCCAATCAAATAAAGCGCCTGATCGGCTACATGCCTGAGCGCGATTCGTTCATCGCGAAGATGTCGTGCGTGCACTTCGTGCGCTTCATGGCCGAGCTGTCAGGCTTGCCGCCGGCGGCTGCACTTGAACGGGCGCATGAAGCGCTGTTCTTTGTGGGATTGGGCGAAGCTCGCTATCGGAATCTGGACACGTTTTCGCTCGGCATGAAGCAGCTGGCGAAGCTGGCGCAGGCAATTGTGCACGGGCCAAAGCTGATTTTTCTCGATGAGCCCACGAACGGACTTGATCCGCCCGCGCGCACCCGGATGATCAAAATGATTCGCGAGATTCGCGACAGCGGCGAGGCAAACATCGTCCTCTCTTCGCACCTGCTCCGTGATGTCGAAGAGTGCTGCGAAGAAATCTTGATCCTGAAAGACGGGCGGCTCGTAGTTTATTGCAACCTGGAAGAAGAACGCCGCGCGAACAAAAAGTTTCTGATGCTGGAGACTCGTGGCGACCTGAAACCGTTTGTCTCGGCAGTCAGTGAAATCGGCTGCGAGTACGCAGTCACCGGTGACCATCGGGTGAAGCTGATTCTTCAGGATCAGACTGAGATTCGGGACTTGTATCGGCTGGCGGCGCAATCGAGTCTGCAAATTAGGCGACTGAGCTACAAGCGCGATTCGCTCGAAGATATCTTTTTGAAAGCAATGGAGAATGGGATCGAGATGTCCGACAAGCTTTAGCTTGTCGAGTAATCTTCGCGAAGCAAACTTATCGACAAGCTAAAGCTTGTCGGACATAACAATGGCGGTTCTTGAACGTAGTTACAAACCTTACGCCGGAGCGCTGTTGCCGGAGTGGAGTCGTTTTCTGATCATTCCGAGGCACGCGTTTCGCGACGTGTTTCGCTCAAAGATATTCACCGGAATCTTTGTGCTGTCGTTTGTATGGCCACTCGTTTGCGCGATTCTCATTTACTTGCATCACAACGCGAATGTGCTGGCGATGTGGAACCTAAACGTCAGCCAGTTGTTACCGATCGATGCTACTTTCTTTCGGTACTTCGTGGTGGTTCCGCAAGCATATGTCGGTTTCTTTCTGGCCATGCTCGTGGCGCCGTCGCAGGTCTCGCGCGACCTGACGAACAACGCGTTGCCGTTGTATCTCTGTCGCCCGTTCAGTCGTACTGAATACGTCGTCGGCAAGATGTCGATCGTGATCATTCTGCTGTCGGCGATCAGTTGGATTCCCGGTCTGATTCTGTTTGCGTTGCAGAGCTATCTGGAAGGATGGTCGTGGTTTTCGCAGAACATCCCAATTGCCAGCGCGATATTCATCGGTAGCCTGGTTTGGATTCTGTTGCTGGCCTTGCTGACGCAGGCCATCTCGGCGTGGGTGAAATGGCGTGTCGCTTCGCGCGCGGCGCTACTCGGCGCATTTTTTATCCCCTCGATTTTCGCGGCAATAGTGAATGAAATTTTTAGGACCAGATGGGGTAACTTATTCGACCTGCAAGCCCTGATTTGGAACGTTTGGGCGGGATTGTTTGGCGGGTTTCAGGAGCCATCCATAATCGATCAAATGGGGACGGAACAAATTGATCCGATTTCGACGGCCCCGCCGCTGTGGGCTTACTGGCTGGTGTTGTTTCTGATTTGTGCGGCGTGCCTGGCGCTGTTGTCGCGGAAAGTGAAAGCCTACGAAGTGGTGAAATGACACGGGAGGAAAAGAGAGTTCGCCGGGTTCCGTGGGTTCTGGGTGATGGAATATCTGAGATCCTGTTGGAACTTGTCGTTTGGATCGTCGGCTCGATTGTGCTTGGTTTATGACAGCAACCGCTGAACAAACAATCACTTTTGATAACGTCTCGAAGTTTTACGGCGAGATTCTCGGCGTCAATCGCGTGACGCTGGCCATTCCGCCTGGAATTACAAGTCTGGTTGGTCCGAATGGCGCGGGCAAAACGACGCTGATGAATTTGATGACGGGACTGCTCCGACCGACGCGCGGCAGCGTCAGTGTTGTGGGAATTCCGACGGACCGACCGGAGCAACTGTTTCGCAAAGTCGGCTACTGTTCGCAATTCGATTCCTTTCCGCGCGGATTAACCGGACATGAGTTCATTCGCTCGTTTCTGATGGTCTCGGGTTTCGCAAAAGGTCACGCCGAGAACCTCACGACAAAAGCCCTGGAACGGGTGGATCTTTTGCCGGCGGCGAATCGGAAGATTGGCGCGTACAGCAAAGGCATGCGTCAGCGCGTTCGCCTCGCGCAATCGATTGCGCATCAGCCGTCGGTCCTGATTCTCGACGAGCCGCTCAACGGACTCGATCCGATGGTGCGCGCCGAGACGATTGCGCTCTTCAAGCAACTCGCCGCGGAAGGGCTGCACTTGATTATCTCGAGTCACATTCTGCACGAAGTTGACATGATGTCCGACCGCGTCGTGCTGCTGAACAACGGTTACGTTGTGGCGGAAGGGGCAATTCACGGCGTGCGCGACGAGATGGATACTGAACACCCGATGCAGATCCTGATTCGCTGCGACAAACCGTCAGTACTAGCGGCGCGAATGTTTACGAGTAACCACCTGGTTGAAGCGCGGGTGCACGACGATCGTCACGGATTGTTTGTGAAGACGCGCGATCCGGATAAGTTCTATCTGTTGCTGAACGACGTCGTGGCGCAGGGTGAGATTGAAATCGAGTCAGTCGCCCCAGTCGATGATGACCTCAGCGCGGTTTATGAATATCTGATTGGATCGCAGTAGGTAATTCCCCTCTCCCGTTGGGAGAGGGGTCAGGGGAGAGGGCTGAAGGTAGGTGCAGAAGGAAAAGAAAACAATCCTTTCTTTCTTCGCCTAAAACCCTCACCCAACCCTCTCCCAGTGGGAGAGGGCTTAAGGAGTTAGCTTATGAGTTCAGCCGAAACAACCATAGCTAAACCGAGCGGCAAACAGCCTCCGCTACGACTCTGGCTGCGCCAGATCGCGGCCATCATGCGGCTTGAGCTGAAGAAGAACTTCTTTGGCAAGCGCGCGCTGCTCGTTTACCTGCTCGCCCTGATGCCGATCGGATTGTTGTTGTTGATTGCGATCCTGCCACCGGCGGCGCGGGAATGGCTCGACTTCAGCGCCTTTCCAAAAATCTTCTCAGGAATTTACAACGCTTTGATTTTGCGGACGGTGGTCTTTTTCGGCTGCGCCTGGATTTTCATGAATCTGTTTCGCGGCGAAATTGTCGATCGCAGCCTGCACTATTACTTCTTGTCCGCCGTGCATCGAGAGGTTTTAATCGCCGGAAAGTACGTGTCCGGCCTGGTGACTGCCGCCGTCTTGTTTGTGGGCGTGACGATCCTTGCGATGCTGCTGATGTTCTTCCCGCACTTTTACTCGGCGAGCGTGCGTTTCTTTTTTGAAGGGCCTGGCCTGACACAATTGTTCACCTACGCGGGCATCACGCTGCTGGCGTGCATCGGCTATGGCGCGTTCTTTATCGTCGTGGGGCTGTTCGTTCGTAATCCGATTATCCCCGCGCTGGTGCTGTACGGATGGGAGTGGATTAATTTTCTGCTGCCGCCACTGCTGAAAAAGATCAGCGTGATTCACTATCTGAACTCGCTCGTGCCCGTGCCGCTTTCCGAAGGGCCGTTTGCGGTGATCGCCGAGCCGACGCCGGCCTACATTTCTGTTCCCGGATTGCTGATCGTCACCGCGCTGGTTTTGATCGCCGCCGGCACGCGCATTCGGAAGATGGAAGTTCGTTACGGCGGCGACTAGGCCGTCGATGCCGGTGGAGCTTTGCCTGCCGCTTCAGAGATTCTCAATAACGACCGGCTCGACCTCGTCAGCCAATTCAAATCCAAACACCCGCGAATAGAAGTACAACTCGCCATCAAGCGCACGCTTGATGTTCTCGGCGCGGCGAAAACCGTGCTGCTCACCTGCAAACGCAACGTAGGCGACGGGGACACCTTTCTTGCGGAGTGCGTCAACCATCATTTCGGCTTGATTCGGCGGCACGATCTTGTCTTCCAGACCCTGGAAGAAAATCACGGGACATGAAAGCCGATCGGCAAAATGTATGGGCGAGCGCTCGATGTATAGATCGCGGCGTTCGGGATAAGGGCCGACTAACCCGTGCGAGTAGCGCGACTCGAATTTGTGCGTGTCGAGGTCCAGCGCTTCAAGGTCGCTGACGCCAAAGTGGCTGGCCCCCGCTTTGAACACGTCGCGAAACGTCAGCGCGCAAAGTGTCGTGTAACCACCGGCGCTGCCGCCGTTAATCATTAGCCGATCGCCGTCAACTTTCCCCGCCGCTGCCAGAAATTTCGCACCATTCACGCAATCGTCAACGTCGACGATTCCCCAGGTTCCGTTAAGACGGCGACGATACTCCGTTCCGTACCCCGTGCTGCCGCCATAGTTCACATCCAGCACGGCAATCCCGCGGCTGGTCCAATATTGAATGCTGGACATCAACACAGCCGTCGTCGCAGATGTAGGGCCGCCGTGGCTTTTGACGAGCAGCGGTGGCTTTTGGTCTTGCGGCGCGTTCAAGTCACGGTTCTTCGGCGGATAGAAGAAGCCATGCGCTGTCAGACCGTTCCGAGTTGGAAACTCAATCGCCTGAGGTTCGGAAATGTAAGCGGCATCGACTTCGATTCTGTTGGCGCGTTGCAATACCGTGGATGTTCGCGTGGCTAGATCAAAATCGATAATCGACTGGGGCTCGGTCGGCGAGCCAGCGCGAAACACGGCGTGGTCCGCGGATGCACAGACAAAAGAAATGTCTGTGTAAGGCGTCTCAATACGCGCAAGCGCCCTGGTGGTGGTGTTGATTTCACCGAGTCGCCAAATGCCACGCTGGACAAACGTGCAGACAATTTTTTCAGCCGATGCGAACGCGTAGGTTGAAAGTCCGAAGACCCACTGCGGCACGCCAAACTCGGCTCGCACTTCGCAGACGTTCTCGACAACCCCATCGGATTCCCGGTGGATGTTCCACCAGCCCGTTCGATCCGAGACAAAGTAAAGTTGCCCATCCGGCGACCATTCCGGTTGAAAGATCGACTCGCTCAATCCGCCGGCGACAAGCCTCGGCTCTGTAATTGATCCTTCAGCAGCGAATTCCGAAACCCAAAGCTCGCAACCGTCCCAGGGCATGTTCGGGTGATTCCATGTCAGCCACGCCAAACGCGTCCCGTCGGGACTCACGCGGGGAAACGAGTAGAAGTCGTTGCCCGAAACTAGCGCGGTTGATTCGCCACCCGCTGTTGGCACCGCGACGATCTGGTTGGCCGGTTGATGCGCATCGGCGCGATGATCTTCACGCACACAAATGAGGCGCTGCCGAATCTTGTCGATTGCGTAATCTGCGTAGCGCACGCGCGCGTCCGCACAGTCTTTGCTGATTAACTCGGGCTCTTTGCCGTCAGAGACGCGATAGATTTGCTGGTCTGGAAAATTGGAAAAGTAAACGGTTCGCTCATCGACTACGTAATCTCCGCCGCCATATTCATGAACACGTGTGCGGGCGTTGAATCCTTGCGGCGTTAAATCTGTTCGTTTTCCGCCACGGTCCTGCCGGACAATCACCTGACGCCCGCCTTCAGAGGGGCGCATCTCGATCCAATAAATGTCGTCGCCGTTGAGCCTAACCTGACTGAGGCCGATCGATTCTTTGACGATCAGGGCGGAAGTGATTGGCGATTTCCAGGATCCGTACGGTGCTGTATTCATTGTTGGGAAGCCGCTCGAGTGGTTCAGCGATCCGAGTTACGGATTATCGTCCGAAACTACAAAACTTCAAAAGCGCTGGGCTTTAGGCGGATGGTTAGGGCTGTGGGCTGGAGCGATTGGGCTAACTGCGACGCAAAAGCAAAGGCGCCAACCTCCCCCAAAGTTGGCGCCCTACCCTTCAGTCTCAGTTCTCACAAGGAGAATCAATGAATGAACGGATGCTAAACCGTTTCTAGACGCCATCGGTTGCAAAAGTATTGCGATGAACTTGTGAAGCTATGTCCGATGATTTTATTCGACGGCTCCCGATATGTCGCCAGCGACGATCTTCGATTGACTCCAGACCGCAGAAGACTAGAATTCCTGCAAACTGTTGCTGCTTTCGCGGGAGGCCAGTCAAAATGATTAAGCTTCGCTCCATCCTTTGCTGTCTCACGATCGTCGTTGTCGTGGCACTGGGCTGCTTTGAAACACACATCTCGAGCGCCGATACTTTTCGGCCTGTAGTTTGGGGCCGACGAGGCGTGGTCGCCGGCGGTCACCCGCTGTCAGTCGAGGCGGGGATGCGCATCCTGCAACATGGTGGAAACGCCGTGGACGCCGGTGTCGCGACGATACTTGCCGCGTCCGTGATTGAATTCTCGCATTTTTCGTTCGGCGGTGAAGTTCCGATTCTAATCAAACTCAAAGGCCGCGATGTCGCTGTGGTCGAAGGTATGGGCACGGCTCCTGCCAAAGCGACGCGCGAGTTTTTCGTCAATCGCGCTAAGCAGCGCGACGCTGGCGACAGGAACGCGACCGCACCCGATTCTTCAGCGACGCAACGGGCCGAGGGTGACATGCCCACAATGGCCGGTGCGAAATCTGGATTGATCCCGTCGACTGGCCCATTGTCGGCCACAGTTCCGGCAGTGCTGGACGCCTGCGTCGCGGCGCTTGATCGTTTTGGAACGAAGAGCTTGGCGGAAGTGATGCAACCGGCGATCGAACTCGCTGATGGGTTTCCCATCGATGAGCTGCGCGTGCAGTACATCAAAACGCGTTCGCCAGTTTTCTCGCAATGGCCGGATGCGAAGCGGGTCTTTCTGCCTAATGGCGCGGTGCCCAAAGTTGGCGACATCTTTGTGCAGGCTGATCTCGCGCGGACGCTGCGCGCAATAGTCGCTGCGGAAAAACGCAATGCCGGACGCGGACGTCACGCTGGCCTGATGGCCGCGCGGGATTATTTCTACAAGGGTCCCATCGGCAAGCGCATCGGTGATTACATGCAGACGCATGGCGGACTATTGGCCGCGACGGATTTGGCCGGCTGGCGTGCGACAGTCGGCGTGCCAACGCACGGCGAATATCGCGGCTACGAAATTTACAAAACAGGTTTTTGGGCGCAAGGCCCGATGATGATCGAGGTACTAAACCTGCTCGAGCGTTACGACCTGAAGAAGATGGGTCAGAACTCGCCCGAGTACATTCACACCGTAACTGAGGCCTTGAAGCTGGGCTTTGCTGATCGCGATCGGTTCTATGGCGATACGAATTTCGTCCGTGTTCCGGCCCAGTTGCTTTCGAAGGATTACGCGGCGATGCGACGTAAGCTAATCGATGCGGAGCGCGCATCGCTGGATCAGCGGCCGGGCGATCCGACAAACATGAAACCTCTGCTCGCGAGTTTCACTCCCGTTGTCTTCAATGCGGCGCCGCTGCCTGAAATTGAAAAGGCAAACGACACTACCTGCGTCAACGTGATCGACAAAGACGGCAATGTGTTCAGCGCCACACCGAGCGGTGCGTGGCTGCCCGCTGTCGTCGCCGGCGACACGGGTGTTTTGATGGGCCAGCGGCTGCAGTCCGCTTTGACTGATCCGAACAGCCCAAATGTCGTCGCGCCCGGCAAACGTCCACGAATCACCTTGACGCCGACACTGGTTCTCAAAAATGGTCAGCCGTTTATGGTTTTGAGCACGCCCGGCGGCGACAATCAGGATCAAGCGTTACTCCAGGTGCTGCTGAACATCATCGAATTCGGCATGAATCCACAGGAAGCCGTTGAAGCGCCCCGCTTCGACACGCAACACTACGTCAGCTCGTTCGACAATCACGAATTTCTAGCTGGCGTCTTAAATGTGGAATCGCGGATTCCGGCCGAAGTCATCAGCCAACTCAACGCACGCGGTCACAAGATCAAGACTCAATCGGCGTGGGGGACAGGCTCATCGCCGACCGTAATCATGTACGACGTTAAGAGCGGGGTGATTTCCGGCGGCGCCGACCCGCGGCGTGGCAGATACGCTATCGCCTGGTAGCTGCTAAGCGAGCGCCTTTGCCTCTATGAAGATGTGTTTTATCTTCGGATGACGAGCTCGGATGGAGTCCTCCAACCGATTGATTGCGTCGCTGATTTCGTTGGCGGAAAGATGTGACTTGAATCCAACGTCGAGCGCCAGGAGCACTTCATTCGGCCCGAAGTGCATGGTCAAAGATTTTCGTACTTCCTGAACCGCCACGTCCGCCGCGGCAATCGAACGAATGCTCTCGAGCGTTTCCGGATCGACGCCCTCGCCGATTAGCAAACCTTTAGTTTCGTAAGCGAGAAACACGGCCACGCTCGCCAGGATTGCGCCAATCACAATCGACGCGACGCCATCAAGGTATGGATTGTCGAACTGTTGCCCGAGGAATATCCCGAGAAAGGCTACGACCAAGCCGGCCAGGGCGGCGGAATCTTCGAAGAGAACGGTGAAGGACGTTGGATCTTTGCTGGCTCTGATCGTCTCGATCACGCCCGCGCCGCTCAGTTCTTTGCGAAAGGCCCTGAACGCCAGGTATGCCGAGATGCTCTCAAACACAAACGCAATACCCAGCACGACGTAGTTCCAAGTGGGATCGCCGGAATGCGGGTGACTCAGATGCGTGATCCCTTCGTACACAGACATGCCGCCGCCCAGCGAGAAAACCAGAATCGCCACAATGAGCGGCCAGAAGTAAAGCTCTTTTCCGTGTCCAAATGGATGGTCGCGGTCCGGCGGTTTCTGACTCTTGCGTAATCCGACGAGCAACAGCGCGCCGTTACCGGTGTCAACCAGCGAGTGAATCGCCTCGGATAACATCGCGGAGCTTCCGGAGAAAAAAGCCGCGACGAATTTGGTTATCGCGATCGCTAGATTGGCGGCGATGGCGGCAAAGATGGCCACCTTTGATTCGCCCGTCATGCGTCACACAATAACAAATGAAGCCGCAAACTCCGACCGGCGCGCGCCGTGACAGCGCTGTAGATTGCGAGTGTCGTGACCTGCTGATATAAACACGGCAGTCTTCCGGATTTATTCTGAGGGAGCGCAATTTCTTGCGGCCGCGAGTGTTAATTTTTGATGCCAGCAAACGTCAACAACAGGATGGATCATATCGAAGCTGGCCACTACTGGAACGCGAGCGCGGAATCGTGGACTAAACTTTCCCGCGCCGGGTACGACATCTATCGCGATTATCTCAACACGCCGGCCGCCTTTGCGATGCTGCCCGACGTGCAAGGCTTGACGGGCCTGGATATCGGCTGCGGTGAAGGTCACAACACGCGACTGTTGGCCCAGCGCGGCGCGCGCATGACGGCGATAGACATTGCGCCGGTCTTCGTTTCTCACGCCATCCAAAGCGAGAGAGAAAACCCGCTGCAAATTAATTATCGAGTCGCCAGCGCCGTCGACGTGCCTTTTGCCGACGAGAGCTTTGACTTCGCGACCGCCTTCATGAGCCTGATGGACGTGCCGGAAACGGATCGCGCACTGGCCGAAGCCTATCGCATTCTCAAACCTGGCGGCTTTCTTCAATTTTCCATCACTCATCCTTGCTTTGACACGCCCCATCGGCGAAATCTTCGTGACGAGAACCATCGCACCTATGCCATTGAGGTGGGAGATTACTTTAGACATCGCGAGGGCGAGATTGATGAATGGCTTTTCAAAAGCGCACCAGCTGAGGTGAAAGCCGGCTTGCGCAGATTCACGATTCCAATATTCTCACGCACGCTCGTTTACTGGTTGAATCTCTTGATCAAGACGGGCTTTCAACTCGAGCATGTTGAAGAACCGCGCCCCACTGACGAAACCGTCTCTGCGTGCCCTGAACTGCAAGACGCGCAAGTCGTTGCTTATTTTCTGCACATGCGCGCGCGGAAACCAGGCATCCGGTTTTGAGAAACCAGTGCAATTCGCGCTAATCTGCTACCGACATGACTTCTAACTGGCGCGATAACCTGGTCACCGATGCGGCAAAAATTCGCGAACTGCTTTCGCAAACAAAAACCATCGCCGTCCTCGGCATCAAGACTGAAGCACAAGCTGATCAACCCGCGTTCTATGTCCCGAAATACATGCACACTGCCGGCTTCAAAATCATTCCCGTGCCGGTTTATTACCCGGATGTGACTGAGATTCTTGGCGAAAAAGTTTATCGGAAGGTTGCTGACATACCCGATGAAGTAGACATGGTGAACGTCTTCCGCCGGCCACAGGACATTCCGCCGCACCTCGATGATCTGCTGGCAAAGAAACCAAAAGCCGTCTGGATGCAGCTCGGCATCAGTCACCCGGCGGTTGCCGAAGAGCTGGCGAAAGCCGGAATCAAGGTTGTGCAGGATCGGTGTCTGATGGTCGATCATCGGCGGCTCGCCTAATTTGTTCGTAGCTGTGAAGGCTGCAAACACAAAACGCTTTCCGAAGAAAGTTGTGGACGCGATTCGCGACGCCAAGATTCTCGGCATTCGCGCCGGCACGAAACCGCATCGCATCATCGGCATCTGGGCGGTCGTCGTCGAAGGTCGCGTTTTCGTGCGTTCTTATAGCTTGAAAGAGCGAAGCTGGTATCGCACGTTTCGCGAAGAGCCGCGCGGGATAATCGAAGTGAACGGCAAGCAGATTAAGGTGCGCCCCGTGTTTACTCGAAGCGAGCGTCTGAAGAAGTTAGTCGATCGGGCGTACGCCGAGAAGTTTCCCACGCCCGGCTCGCGTGTCTTCGTCGAAGGCTTCAAGGAAAGGAAGCGACGAGACACGACGACTGAACTCGTGCCGATGTAAGTGCGCCAAAGAGCTAAGCGCAAAGGGCAAAGGGCAAAGGGCAAAGCGCAAAGCGACAACCCTGACGCAGAGGCTCGGCACCTTAGCTTTTTGCCCTTAGCTCTTTGCCGACCGGCCCGTAACTTTTTTCCTCCCCGAGAGTTTATACATTTAGAGAGTGATGACTGGCAGTGAACCTGCACAGCAAGTTCGCCTCGATAAATTGCGGGAGGCGGATGAGCGGCAACTTGTCGAAGCCGCGCAGCGCGATCGTGCGCGTTTTGCGGATTTGTACGATCGATATTTCGAAATGGTTTATGCGTACGTGGCACGACGACTTCGAGATCGCGCAGCGACTGAGGATGTCACTAGCGAAGTTTTTCGGAAGGCCCTTCAGAACCTGCCGAAATTCAAGTGGACGGGAGCGCCGTTTGGCGCGTGGCTCTTGCGCATAGCGTCGAATGTCATTGCGGATCGCGCAAAACGTGCGGCGCGGGAACAACAAGTGGAGCCCTCCCTCACGGTCGGGCTACTGCCCCGTGGGCAATCCGTCGCAGTACAAGCGCAAGGGACCGATTTGGAAGACGCTGAACGGCGCGCCTGCTTATTTAGGTTGGTGGGCGAGTTAGCTGAAGACCAGCAGCGCGTGGTGATGTTGCGATTCGCGGAAGAGAAAACGATTCGCGAGATTGCGACCGAGCTGGACAAGAGCGAAGGCGCGATCAAGCAATTGCAGTTTCGCGCGCTCAAGAACCTGCGAAAGCGGATCCTCACCACAGAGGACACAGAGGAAGAAAACAGAAAGTAATGAGTGATGAGTAACACGTGATGAGTGAAATGGAATTAGTGGAAAGACTAGATAAGGAGATTGACGCGTTAATTCGCGACACATCACCAGGCCGTGCAGACTCGTCTGTGGCCGAACTCAGGGCGATTGCAATCGATTTGCGCGACCTGCCGCGAAGCGAGTTCAAAGCACGACTGCGTGACGAATTGAAACAGGAGGTTCTTATGTCTACAGCAGCTAAGGCGAAGCAAACCACCGCGGCCGCGCCACAGTTGGACGAATCAAGATCGACAGTTCGCACGGTCACGCCCTACGTGGTCGTTTCTGACGTGCACCGCGAGATTGAATTCATCGAGCGAGTGTTCGACGCGAAGGGCAAAGTTTATGGACTTGGTTCGCGGGGCGGCTATCACTCCGAATATCGCATCGGCGACTCGATGCTGATGATTGGAGGTGGCGGCAAGGGCGCGAAGTGGAAAGGAACACCCGTGCCCGCGTCGCTCCATGCGTATGTGCAAGACGTCGATGGTGTCTATCAAACGGCGATTGCAGCGGGCGCAACTTCGCTGATGCCGCCGACCGACATGGACTACGGCGAACGCGGCGCGGCGATTGAAGACCCGGGCGGCAATCATTGGTATCTCGCGACTGCGTTCGGGCCGAGTTATGTGCCTGAAGGCTTGCCGGATTTGATGCCTTTCTTCAATCCGGTCGGGGCGCCGAAGATGATCGAGTTTTTGAAAGATGCTCTGAACGCGGAAGAGATTGCCGTTTATCGCTCGCCGCAGGGAACTATCGAGCATGCAAAGATGCGCATCGGCGAGTCGATTGTGGAAATGGGCGAGGCACATGGCGAGTGGCAACCGCGGCCGATGCAGTTCATGGTGTACGTCGATGACTGCGACGAGTCGTACGCCCGCGCGATGCGAGCCGAGGGCGCCGTATCAGTGAGCGAGCCGGCCCATGCGCCATACGGCGGTCGCTCGGGAACAATCAAAGATCCGTGGGGGAACACCTGGTATCTGAGTTCACAAGAGCAAAAGAAAGAAGAGCCAAAACAGCAAAGGAGAGAATCGATGGCTACGGCAAAACTTTTCCGAGTCGCGTTGCAAGTTGCCGATCTCAATCAGGCGGGAGCATTTTACGCGAAACTGCTTGATGATCCGGGCATTCCGATCCCGCGCGGCTCGCGACACTATTTCAACTGCGGCCCCGTGATTCTAGCGCTGGTCGATGTCGCGAAAGGCGCGGGCGAGCAGCCGCAGCCGACGCCGGATTACATCTACTTCGCAGTCGATAATCTCGAGGAAGTGTTTGAGCGCGCGAAAGCTTTGGACTGCCTTGCCAAGGATCGCTATCACGATCAAAATGCCGGCGAAATCGTGAAGCGGCCATGGGGCGAAGTGTCTTTCTATTGCGAAGACCCTTGGGGCAACGGTCTGTGCTTTGTCGATGAGAAGACGTTGTTTACCGGGAAGTGAGTTGTGTCGGAAGCCGTGAGGGAGGCCGACGATCGCGATCATTACTTGTGTCAGAACCGAGAGCGGTAGCGACCGGATCAGGCGTAACCTTCGATTGATGACTGTTCTTCAACTCAAAAACAAACGCTCCTTAACTGAGGTCACGCTTGATCCGGTCGCTACCGCTCTCGGTTCCGACACGGCACGCTAAACAAAAAGGAGATCACAAATGCCAGTAAAACACATTCCCGAAGGTTATCATTCGGTAACGCCTTACTTGATCGTGCGCGGCGGCGCCGCAGCAATCGAGTTTTACAACAAAGCGTTCGGCGCGGTTGAGTTGTTTCGCTTCCCAACTCCCGACGGAAAGATTGGCCACGCTGAGATCAAGATTGGTGATTCGCCGATCATGCTCGCAGATGAATATCCGCCGATGGGCTACAACAGTCCGCAGACCGTTGGCGGCTCGCCTGTAAGTCTGATGATCTATGTCGAGGATGTCGATACCGTCTTTAATCGCGCGGTTGAAGCCGGTGCCACGGTAAAGGAAATAGTAGCAGACAAATTCTACGGCGACCGCAACGGCACGGTTGTCGATCCGTTCGGTCACATTTGGCACATCGCGACGCATAAAGAAGACCTCTCAATGGAAGAGATGGAGCAGCGCGCTAAGTCGGCGCATGGCGGCGGCGAGTAGCTTTGCCTAACTAATAGACACGGTGTAGATTCTTCTGCCGAGGCAATTATGAACCGAAAGATCTACGCCACTGTTTCGCTGGCGCTCGCGATTTTCGCTGCCGCGTGTTCGAGCAACGCCAGCCTTACTGCAAAACAAAATCAATCAAACTTACCGGCCAACGGCGAGCTGCACTTCAAAGCGCCGGACGCGTGGGTCACTGAAAAGCCCACCTCCACAATGCGTGTGGCGCAGTACAAGCTGCCCAAAGCAGAAAGCGATCCGGAAGATGCTTCGCTTGTGCTTTACTACTTTGGCGCCAGCCAGGGTGGCACGACTCAGGCGAACATCGATCGCTGGATTGGACAAATGCAGCAGCCGGATGGGTCCGCTTCGAAGGACAAAGCGAAGACTGACAACTTGACTGTCAATGGCTTGAAGGTCAGCACTGTCGACGTTACGGGAACGTACACGGCTGAGATGTCGCCGGGCAGTGGCGATCGTCACAACAATGCAAACTATCGGCTTCGCGCCGCGGTGATTGAGACGCCGAAAGGGAATTACTTCGCGAAGCTCGTCGGGCCGGCAAATACGATTGCCAAGTGGGACCAGGCATTCAACGATTATTTGAAGTCGTTCGAGTTCAAATAGGTTCACGGCTCCGTCAGGAGCCGAATGTTCTGCTCTTGCCGACAAGGGCTCAATGTTAGACGGCTTTCTATAAACATTTCGCGCCTAACGGCGCGAGAACCAAACCCAATATCACATGACACCATCACCTAAACCATCTTCAATTCGCGATCAAATCACCGAGGCCGAGTGGCAGGCGCGCGTCGATCTTGCCGCGGCATATCGCCTGGTCGCGCTCTACGGCTGGGACGATCTGATTTTCACGCACATCTCCGCGCGCGTGCCCGGACCGGATCATCATTTCCTGCTGAATCCTTACGGCATGATGTTCGAAGAAGTCACCGCATCGAGGCTTGTGAAGATCGACCTCGAGGGCAACAAAGTGATGGACTCGCCGCATTTCATCAATCCGGCGGGCTTCACCATTCACAGTGCCGTGCATGCGGCGCGCGAGGACGCGCTGTGCGTCATGCACCTGCACACTGACTACGGCATCGCCGTGTCCGCACAGGAAAAAGGATTGCTCCCTATTTCACAGCAGGCGATGTTTCCGCTCGCCTCACTGGCTTATCATGACTACGAAGGTCTGGCGCTGAATGAAGAAGAGAAACCGCGACTGGTAAGCGACCTTGGCGACAAGAACTACATGATCCTTCGCAACCACGGGCTTTTAACGATCGGCAACACGGCGGCGGAAGCTTTTCTGTCGATGTACATTCTCGAGCGCGCCTGTCGAATTCAAATCCTCGCACAGTCTGGCGGAGGCGAACTGCACAACGTTCCGCCGCCTATCATCGATCTTACGGCAAAGCAGTTGAGCGCAGTGACCGTGGGTCAGGGCGCAGAGCTGACCTGGCCGGGCTTGCTGCGCAAGCTCGATCGAATCGATCAATCCTATCGCAACTGAAGTCCCGATTTTTGAGGAATTGTTAAGCCAGGGACGGCGCGTGTTCTCGCGCCTGAGTACTGATCGAGTAAATGGCTTCCATTACGGCCGAGTGAACTTCCGGCGGCAACGCTTCGCGCGCGGCCAGATGCCGCAGCGAAGACAGTACCTGCTGCTGATTGCTCAACGCCAGCAATTTGATCGAGGTCAACCGCACATCAAGATTCGAATGGCGGCTGATTGCTTGCATAAGCGGAAAAACTTCTCCGGACTTGGCCATCAAAAACAGCAGCGAGTAAGCATCGTAAGTGCGCTCGCGGCCTTCACCGCAAAGGCTGTTAATGGCGTTCGCCGCGAGACCTGAGCCGGCGATCCCTGCGCCAATCTTTCGCCGGCGTTCGGGCGAAGCTTCACGCAAGGCACGCGTGAACGAAGCCGCGCGATCGTGGCTCAAATCATAGAGGGCCCGCGCCGCGGCATTCCGGACTTCGACTGCCGAGTCGTCGAACGATTTAGTGATCAGGTCGAACGCCTCTTCGCCACCGGCTTCGGCTAAATCGGCAAGCGCGGCTGCGCGGTCCGTTGAGGCCTCGCTGTTCAGCAGCGCAAGAATCTCCGCTGAAACAGTCGAGTCGTCAGCCGGCTGTGTGCCCGGTGAAGCTGCGAGTTTCGGCGCGACCGGCTTAGGCAGAGTATGGTTCGCTGCCGCATGATCCGCCAGTTCATGAACCGGAGGCGATACCACATTGCCGTTGTCCGTGTGCTCGAGATCGATTTCCAGCCACGGCACTTCGAGAGGTGCAATCTCCTTGATTTGTCCGGTCGCCTGGTCCGAATCTTGTTCAGCAAGTGGCGTAATAGCCTTTACGTTGTTAGCGTCGTCATCGTCGATCAGCTCCAAAACCCCATCTGTTTCGCCGGGCTCGAATGCTTTGATTTCCTGCGCCAGCGATTCTGACCTAACCGCGCGTTCACGCGCTTGCGACTCGCTTCGGTCACGAGTTCTTTGCAGCTCCGCGATGCGTGACTGTTCGTCGTCAGTTTGTCGTTGCGCTTCGTTTAGAACGTGACGAATTGCCTCTTCCTGTTGGCGAACCCGCGACTTAATTTCCTCGAGGCGCGCCATTTGCGCTTCTTCATCCGCGCGCAACGAGGCCAACTTTTCGTTCAGTTGCTGTTCCTCTTGAGCCAACTCAGCCGACCGAGCTTCGGCTGCCTGTCGCGCTTGTTCCTGGTCGCGCAAACGGGCTTTGGCTTCTTCAATCACCTTCAGTTGCTGCGCTTCCTCGGCTCGTAGCCCGTCGATTTCCGCGTTTAGTCGCCGTTCAGTTTCGTCATGTGGCTCGAAATCTCCACGTTGCTGGACCGCGTCGGACGCCTGTTGAACCGCGACTGCTTGTTCGCTTATGCGCCCCGCGATTTCTTTGAGCCGCGCGAGTTGGGCCGCTTCGGCATTTTCCAGCGCCGCTAATTCATCGCGTAGTTGCTGTTCTTTGTCAGTTAATTCGGTTGCCTTTGCCCTGGCTGCATGGCGGGCTTGCTCCTGTTCGTGCAGCCGCGCTTCGGCCTCTTCGATCCGCTTCAGTTGCTCTGCTTCGGCGGTTCGGAGCGCGACAATTCCTGCATTTAGTTGCTGCTCTTTTTCGCTACGTCGGCGCCACTGAGTCTGGCTATAGTGCCCTGACTGCTCCAGCGTTCGCAGGTTCGTTTCCACGACTTCGACCTGCTTGACCTGGTTGGCCTTTGCTTTCTCAAGCTCTGCAACCTGGCCGGCCAGTTCCTTTTCTTTCTCAGCCTGTTCGCGAACTTCAGCTTCGAGTTTCGAGCAAGTCTGAACGTGGGCCGTCAACGAGGCGTGAATCTCGTCCAGTCGTACGGTCTGTTCCTGCTGCTGATCGCGCAACACATTGAGCGCCGCTACCAGTTGCTGCTCCTGTTGACTTCGTCTTTCCGACTCCTGCTCGGCCACGCGGCGCGCTTCTTCGAGTTCGGGAATACGCGCGCTCATCTGGGCGACGCGCTCCAGGTGCTCGGCTTCAGCTTGTTGCAGAGCGGCCATTTCTGCGTTCAGCCGTTGTTCCTTTTCGACCTGCGCCCTCGCTTGCAATTCGGCCTGTTGCCGCACTCGGCTCGCTTCGCCAAAGCGGGCTTCCACCTCAACGATCCGCTTCAATAATTCCTGTTCGGACCGACGCGCTTCGTCCGTCTGCGCAATGAGCGACTGTTCCCTTTGAGTGAGGCTCGCAAGCTCTGATTCGCATTCGCGCAGTCCCTGTTCCTGATTAGCGACGCGAGTTTCGGCTTCTTTGATCCGCTCAACCTGTTCGCGTCCTTGTTCGCTTAACTGGGCAAGGTGTTCGTTAAGCGTCTTTTCTTTCTCCGCCAGCTTGGCCGCCTGCGCCTGCATCTGGCTGCGCTTTTTTTCGAACTCTGCCAGCCGCTGCTCGTAATCTGACGACATGCGCTCGAATTCAGGTTGTGCGCGTTCGAACTCTTCCTGCGCCTGGTGTGCCCGCGTTTCGACCTCTGCCAGGCGGCTACTTTGTGCGTCCCGATCCTTCGTCAGCGCCTTGATCTGCGCGATCAACGAATGTTCTTTCTGCGTGCGCTCCTGCACTTGCGCACGCGCCTTCGCGCGTTCAGCCTCGAGTTCCGTCAGGCGCCGCTCTTCTCGTTCGGTGCGGAGTTGTTCTTCGAGTTGCGCCTTAAGATGCGCTTCTTCCTGTGACTTCAGGCGAGCGTCAGCTTCGGCCACGCGCCGCAATGCTTCCTGTTCCGCGACAGCCAGTCGTTCGATCTCGGCAGCAATATCCTGTTCCTTCTGTTTCAGTTCCGACAGGCGAACTTTCGCAAGCGCCCGGTTTTCCTCAGATTCGCGCGCTTCGTTTTCAAGCTGCGCAATGGTTTGCCGTTGCTCTGTCGCGCGGGCGGTCAATGCCGCGATTTCGTTTCGAATATCCTGTTCATGACGAGCGAGACCTTCGGCCTCGATCACCAAATCTTGCCGCGCACGCTCCTGTTCAGCGACGCGAGCGTTCGCCTGTTCAATACTTTCAGCGTGTCGCTTGCTCGCTTCGTGGAGGGCTTCAATCTCAAACTTGAGTCGTTGCTCAGTTTCGCTCTGCCGGCGCACTTCTTCCTCGGCAGCTTTTCGATCTGCTTCGAGTTTCGCCAGTCGCGCATTGGCCGCGTCAATCAACGCCCACTGTTCTTCCGCGGCATTGTTCGCCGCCTCGATTGCGCTGTTGAGCTGCCGCAGTTTTTCGTCGCGTTCGCTCGCTTCCTGTTCGGCGCGATGCCTCGCTTCCATTTGCGTCAGTATTTCTGACTCAATGGCTTTCAGGCGTTCCAGCGCTTCCTGCTCCGCGTTTGTCAGCGTCTTTAATTCCGCGGTGAACCAGGCCTCGCGTTCTGCCTGCTTCTTTGCTCGGGCTTCGGTGGCCTCGCATGCGGCGACGATCTCACGCAGGCGCGCTTCCGCTTCGGCTACGCGGTTCAATTGATCTTCCTCGGCGCGCCGGAGTCCGTCGATTTCGGCGTTGAGAAGTTGTTCTTTGCGAGCGGCTTCGAGTGCGGCGGCCTCGGCGGATTTGCGCAGGACTTCAAGTTCAGTCAGGCGTTCGGCGTGTTCGCGAACGCGCTGGAGCGTTTCAGCTTCGATCGCGCGCCGTTGCGCTTCCGCGGCCTGGTGTTTTCCTTCTTCTTCCGCTCGTCGTTTTGCGGCTTCAACTTCGCGCCGGCGACGCCCAAGTTCCTCCTCGGCGTGCCGGAGTTCTTCTTCCTGCTCGCGAAGAACATCTGTGGAAACAGAGTTCGCCGCAGTCGCGCGCGTCACCGATCGGCGCTCCAACAGCGCGGCTAAATCGAGCTGATCAGACGGGCGTGCATCACGCGGCTCTCCGACGAACGCTTCGCGCGCGTGTTCCAACTGTTCGAGGTTTCCGCTTGTCAGGGCAGCCAACAGCGAATCGGCAATCAATCTTTGATCGACCACGTCACCTTTCGGACTGCTTGCTGGAATGTTGGCGGGATCGTCGTTCGATTTTGGGGCTGGTAAAGACGATTTCTCCATGATTATGTTTTTTCCATCCGTCGAGGAGATGGCTGTGAAGTTGTGCGCTCGTGCTTGTCAAACCTTGCAACGCCGCAGCAAACAGTTGCGCCCAATCGAGGGACGTTTGCGATCACTTGCAAAGGAAGGCAGGACGGCGGGTTACGTCCGACTAAGGCCTGCCTCTGAGCGATGACAGGCCGGTTTTCATTCTCGCGCATTGGGAGCGAGTCGGTCAATAGAATTTTCTGGAAGGGTTACTGAGACGGTTCTGAAAAACAGCCCAAACTCCTAATTTGCGGCAAAATATCGGCTATTTTGGGTAATTTTGCCACTCTTTGGAGGGGTCCTTTTGTGTCGATCACAAACCGAGCAGATTGAGTTCGCTGACTATTCTTCCTCCGCTGTTCTAATGCGACCCTCGTCCTTTGCTTGCTGAATGATCTTCTGTGCAAGCTGTCCCGGAACGGGATCGTAATGCGAGAATTGCATGTGGAATGAACCGCGTGCGGCGGTGATTGAGTTCAGCGTCGATTGATAGTTGAGCATCTCGGCCATCGGGACCTGCGCCTTGATCACCTGGTTCTTGCCCCAGGTGTCCATGCCCTGCACGCGGCCGCGGCGCGAGTTCAGATCGCCCATGATGTCGCCGCTGCATTCCTGTGGCGCAGTAATTTCTACGTCCATGATTGGTTCCAGGAGCGCCGGCTTAACCTTTTCCATCGCATTGCGAAAGGCCTTGCGCCCGGCGGCGCGGAAACTGTGCTCGTCGGAATCGACGTTGTGATACGACCCGTCGATCAATTGAACCTTGAAGTCGACCAGCGGATAACCAGCGATCGCTCCCTGGGATGCGGCTTCGATGATCCCTTTTTCGATCGCCGGCCGATACTGTTGTGGGACGGCGCCGCCGAAAATTTTGTCCTCGAAAACGAATCCTTCACCACGTGGTAGCGGCTCGAAGACAACTTTGCAATCACCAAACTGTCCGCGGCCGCCGGTCTGTTTCTTGTGACGGCCCTGCACTTCGGCGCGCTGCGTGATCGTTTCCTTGTAAGGAACCTTCGGCGGATGCAGCATCACTTCGACGCTGTAGCGCTTCTTCAGTTTCTCGACGATAGTTTCGACGTGAACCTGTCCTGAGCCGGCCAGGAGGAATTCCTTCGTCTGGGCGTCGCGCGTAAACGAGAGCGCCGGATCCTCTTCGAGAATCTTGTGAATCGCGACGCTGATCTTTTCTTCGTCCTGACGCGACTTGGGTTCGATGGCGAAAGCAATCGCCGCTTCGGGATACTGCACCGGATCGTAAACGATCGGATGCGCCTTATCGCACAAAGTATCGCCGGTTTGCGTTTCTTTGAGTTTTACGCAAGCGATGATGTCGCCGGCGTTGGCCTCGGGAATTTTGTCGAGTTGCTTGCCCTGCATTGTGTGCAGCGCGCCGAGACGCTCGGAAGTACCGCGCGTCGAATTGTAGACGGTTGCGTCCGTGCCTACTTTCCCGCTAATTATTTTGAATACGTTTATGCGTCCCGCGAATGGATCGGCGATCGTGCGGAAGCAATAAGCGGAGAACGATTCGCTGGTCGAGTATTTCCTTGATTCTTCTTCGCCTTTTTCGTTCTTGCCGTGCTCGGCTTCGTGATGCGCCGGGTCAGGAGCGAACTCGACGATGTGATCCAGCAGTGTCGAAAGCCCGACGAGCATGATCGTTGAAACCGCGAACACGGGACACAGTTTGCTGGCGGCAATCGCCTTTGTGATGTTCGGCAGCACGTCCCCCTCATCGAGCGTGCCTTGCTCGAAATACTTCTCCATCAAAGCGTCATCTGATTCGGCGACCAATTCAACCAATCTTTCTCGCGTTTTATCGACGACGTCGCGACCTTCCGCGGGAATATCAATCTCTTTAGCCTTGCCGTGCTCGTCGAACTCATAGGCCTTCATATGAACGACATCGACGATCCCTTTGAAGTTGTGTTCTT
>DASXTE010000002.1:0-23609 GCA_036505595.1 Pyrinomonadaceae bacterium | reverse complement strand
GAACTCAACACCTTTTCTTTCAAATTTTGACTCATTTAATTTCTGTAAAGCTCGTATTTCTCAATGTAGGCCGCCACTTCCGGCGGCACCATTTTCGTCCATTCGTTTGCCTCGGCCCTCCGCACCGCGGCGCGAATCGCGGTGGCGGAAACGTCTTCCAAACCTAGGTCAGTCACAAACACTTGCGGGCTCGTCGATTCAGAAATGATGGCTTCCACATCGTCCTCACCCTTTCCTCGAATATCAATGACGTCTGCGACCCCGCGAGAGTTCAAGTCCACTTCATACCGTGGTCGAGTCACCACGATGTGATCGCACATCGTCAGAAGACGCCGCCAATCGCGCCAAGTCGTAATCTCTGACCACGAATCGGCGCCCATGATAAAGAACAATCGGCAGCCGCCTCCGAGCCGCTCCTGCATGCGACCGACGGTTTCAACCGCGTAGGGCCGATCAGGTTGATCAAGTTCGATCGTCGACACGCGCAACCGCTGATCGTCCTGTGTCGCCAGCGCGAGCATCGCAAAGCGATGAAACGCTGATGTAATTCCCGCGCCTCGTTTATGCGGCGGCACGCACGCCGGGACAAAAATCACTTCATCGAGCCCGAATAACTTTTGCACACGGCGCGCCACTTTCAGGTGTCCGTTATGCACTGGATCAAACGTGCCGCCATAAATTGCTGCGCGTTTCGCTCTCATCACTGATGCAAAAGCTTGCGCAAGGCGTACGAATTCAGAACCGCCCTCAGAACCGAGCTGATCCGCTGCCAACTAACAGCGCTTCATCCACCCGCGATGACCCTTCGCTGCTCGCGTTCGTGCGCCGCTCATCAAGTTCGCGCGCGATTGCTATCAACAATTCCCGAACGCCTGTGCCGGTGACGGCCGAAATCGCATAGAACGGCCGACCGTCTTGCTCTGTTCGTTCGCGCAAACTCTCAAGCCGCTCTGGCTCGTCGAGCGCGTCGATCTTTGTCGCGACGACAAACTGCGCGCGCTCAGCGAGCCGCGAATCGTAAGCTTGCAACTCGTTATTGATGACTTCGTAATCGCTCACAGGATCGCGGCCCGAGACGGACGAAACATCGATCAAGTGCAGCAATAGCTTCGTTCGTTCGATGTGTCGCAGGAACCGATCGCCGAGCCCGTGACCTTCGTGCGCGCCTTCGATCAGGCCCGGAATGTCCGCGATTACAAACGTGCGAAAGTCGCCCATATCAACAACTCCGAGGTGCGGCTCAAGCGTCGTGAACGGATAGTCTGCGATTTTCGGATGCGCCGCCGAAACAGTTGAAATGAAAGTCGATTTACCCGCATTCGGAAACCCTACGAGCCCAACATCGGCCAACAATTTCAGTTCAAGCTGAAATTCAAATTCTTCGCCGGGACTTCCTTCCTGATGATAA
Organism: Pyrinomonadaceae bacterium; assembly: GCA_036505595.1. Lineage (GTDB taxonomy): Bacteria > Acidobacteriota > Blastocatellia > Pyrinomonadales > Pyrinomonadaceae > UBA11740. The sequence goes on along the minus strand of DASXTE010000002.1, from coordinate 22,201 downwards.
CGGGGCGCGCGATTCGTCGAAGTGGCGAAATGCGCGTTACCGAATCCGCCGCGGCCGCCGCGCGCTGCCAGCCAACGCGCGCCGTCCTCTTCCAGGTCGCACAAGAGCTCATTCGTATGCGGATCGAAAACTTGAGTGCCGACTGGTACGCGCACAATCACATCGTCACCCTCTTTCCCCGAGCGGTTGCTGCCTTCGCCGTGCATACCCCGTCCGGCGACGTGCAGCGGGTTGTACTTCAAATGCAACAGAGTGTTCAGCGACGCGTCCGCCACCAGCCAAACGTCGCCACCACGGCCGCCGTCACCGCCTGAGGGCCCGCCGCGCGGGACGAACTTCTCGCGGCGAAACGCCGTCACGCCGTTGCCGCCGTGTCCGCCTTGCACCCGAATCTTTGCTCGATCGATGAACACTTGTCAGAATCCCGACCTGTCGGGATAGCGGGCGTCTAATATCAACCCAAAATAGAAAATGCGAGCCCGCGTACCTGAGGGTCGGCGCGAGCGTCGCATTCAACTGGTTCGTCTTAACAATTCCGCTGTCTTAACTTGCCGGTGCCGCGTGGGGGTACACACTAATAAATTTTCCCGAGCGTCCTTTGTCTTCGAACTTCACGACGCCGTCAATCAATGCAAACAAAGTGTCGTCCTTGCCGCGGCCGACATTCTGGCCTGGCTTCCATTTCGTGCCGCGCTGGCGCGCGAGAATGTTGCCGCCGAGCACTCGCTCGCCGCCGAACTTTTTCAAGCCGAGCCGCTGCGAATTCGAGTCGCGCCCGTTTCGAGATGAACCTACGCCCTTCTTATGAGCCATAACAAAACCTCAAGTTACTCAATTGAATCAATTTTCAGCGTTGTGTATCCCTGCCGGTGACCTTTGGTCCGCTTGTAGTGCTTGCGACGCTTCTTTTTGAAGACGACGATCTTCGGTGCCCGGCCATGATCGACTACGGTTGCGGTCACCTTAGCGCCATCGACCAAAGGCGAGCCAACGCGCGTTTCCGCGCCTTCGGCGACGGCCAAAACCTCGAGATCAACGGACGATCCGACTTCACCGTTTAGCGATGGCACGCGCACGGTCGCGCCTTTTTCCACCGTAAACTGCTTGCCGCCAGTTCTAATAATTGCGAAGGACATTTGCTTCCTCACCCTCTCAGCGAGCGCCACGCGCCATTGCAAAGTCGATTATTATAAATTCACGCCGCTGCCCCAGTCAAAGCCGCAGAAGCCGTCACGCTATTTCGATTTCCATTCGTCGACAGAAAGTCATCCAAAAATCGCGTAGAGATGTTTCCGGCCTGGAAATTGGGGTCATTCATGATCTTCAGGTGCAGCGGAATCGTCGTCTTTATCCCTTCTATGACCATCGCTTCCAATGCGCGGCGCATACGCGCAATCGCCAATTCGCGTGTGCGCGCGTGCACTATAACTTTTGCGATCAGCGAATCATAGAATGGCGGCACGCGGTATTCAGGATAGACGTAAGTATCGACGCGGACACCGGGTCCGCCCGGCAGATTAAAGGTTGTGATTGTTCCGGGCGAAGGCGTGAACGTCTCGGGATTCTCGGCGTTGATGCGGCACTCGATCGCGTGTCCGACCATGATCACGTCGTCCTGGGTGAATCCGAGCGGCTCGCCCTCGGCAATGCGAATTTGATTACGCACGATATCGGTCAGGGTCACCATTTCTGTGACCGGATGTTCGACCTGAATACGCGTGTTCATCTCCATGAAGTAGAAATGATTGTTTTCGTCGAGCAGGAATTCGACCGTACCGGCGCTCGAATAGCCAATCGACTGGCAGGCTGCCACGGCAGTCTCTCCCATTTCCTGGCGCAGCGCGGGATTCATCATCGGCGCGGGCGCTTCTTCCAACAGTTTTTGATGACGACGTTGAATCGAGCATTCGCGCTCTCCGAGATAGACACAGTTCCCGTGTTCATCTGCGAGCACCTGAATCTCGATGTGACGCGGACGTTCGACGTAGCGTTCGATGTATACGTCACCGTTTTTGAAAGCGGCCGCCGCTTCGGTCGATGCCGTCTCTAACGCGTGGCCAAGTTCATTTTCGGAATAGACAATGCGCATGCCCCGGCCGCCACCGCCGCCAGATGCTTTCACGATTACCGGATAACCGATTTCGCGCGCCAGTTTCGCGGCTTCGTCTTGTGATTCAATCGCACGCTCGCTGCCGGGAAGAATCGGCACGCCCGCTTCTTTCATCGCATTACGCGCCGCCACCTTCTCGCCCATCAATTGAATGATGCTCGACCTCGGCCCAATGAATTTGATGTTGCAAGCTTCGCAAATCTCAGCGAAGTAAGCTGACTCCGCAAGAAATCCATAGCCGGGATGAATCGCGTCGACGTTGAAGATTTCCGCAGCGCTGATGATCGCCGGAATATTCAGATAGCTTTGCGCGGACGGCGCCGGACCGATGCAGATCGACTCGTCGGCAAAGCGCACGTGCAATGAATCGCGATCGACGTCGCTGTGCACAGCGACGGTGCCGATGCCCATCTCTTTGCAGGTCCAGATAATACGGCAGGCGATTTCGCCGCGATTTGCGACGAGGATTTTGCGAAACCGTCGGAGTCCGTTGTTCATAACATTTCCGATTTGCGATTGCCGATTTTCGATTTATCGTCGGGCCCTACCGAGAGTGGCAAATCGGCAATTGGCAATTGGAAATCGAAAACGCCTATTGCTTGATTCCGAAGAGGGGTTGGCCATACTCAACGGCCTGGCCGTTCTCGACGTAGATTTTGACGACTTCGCCGGACGTCTCCGCCTGAATCTCGTTCATCAGCTTCATTGCTTCAATTATGCAGACGACGGAGTCGGGCTCGACGTGGCTACCAATGCGAACGAAGCTTTCGGCGGTCGGCGAGGGCGCACGATAGAACGTTCCGACGATGGGAGAAGTGATCATATGCAGCCCCTGATCTTCTGAAGCGGCCTCTTCAGCCTGCGCGCCCGGGTGTGATGGAGTTCCGTGCGGCACACTTTGCACTGCGCTCGGCGTTGTGGCCGGGATTGCTTGGTGCTCGGCGACGGGAGGCACAACCGGCGGCGTCACTGACTGATGGCCGGGGTAAGGATTCCTGCCAATCTTCACATGAAAACCTTCGCGCTCAAGCTCAAAATCAGTCAGCGCGTTGTCGGTGATCAATCCGATTAGCTCCCGCACCTCTTCCATGTTGATGGAAGCTTCGAGATGCTTCGGCAGCGGACGATGCCGGCGGCGGCCGCGATCGCGATGCCGGTCAGACCGTGGTTCGGCCGATTGTTCGGCGGCAGATTGCTGGCTTTCCTGATCGCTCATCGCTCTCTTGACTCCGGCCGACATTAGAAACCTCCCGGGGCGTTGGTTTCCGCCACGAACCAGCGGGGCGTCATTGTGCTATCAAAGTTCTATTAAAGCAAAAGCCCCGCGATGGTCAAAAGGCCAACCGGAGCTTCATCCTGATAGCTGTCTTATTCTTCGATATCCGACTCGCCCTTAGCTTCAGACGCTTTGGGTTCAGCGGCTTTCTTTTTTGGGCCGCCTTTCGCACGCTTCCTGGCCGCTTCTTCGGCCGCCGCTTCACGCGGATTGCCGAGCAGCTCGATAATTGCGAGTTCGGCGCCATCCCCAGCGCGTCGTCCCAGCTTGATGATTCGAGTGTACCCGCCGGGCCGATCCTTGAACCGCTCGCCCAGTTCGTCGAACAAACGTCGCACGGCGGCAACACCCGCAGTCCGTGGCGGTACTGCCTGGCCGCGTCGGCCGCTGAGCGAGCCTCGTCGAATATTTCCCGAGTGAAAATACGACGACGCTTGCCGGCGCAGGTGCACGCCGCGCGCCTCTGATCCATTTCCTTCCAGGCTCGCCGCGTGACGCGACAGAGTGATGGCGTGCTCAATGAACGGGCGCAACTCTTTCGCTTTGGGGAGCGTGGTTACAATTCGTTCGTCGCGCGAATTGATCAGGGACGTCGCCAGGTTTCGCAACATCGACATGCGATGTTCCGAATCCCGTCCCAGTTTTCGATGTGCCTTTCGATGACGCATGACCTTTTTCTACTGTTCGTAGCACGGGCGTCCCGCCCGTGGAATCACGCGCAAGATGCGCGTGCCACTCTCATTCTCTATTGCACCGCCGTTTCGAATTCGTCTTCTCCGTTTTCCTCTTCGCCCTCGCCTTCGATACTCATCTCGCTGTCGCCGGTGCCGGGAATCGGATTGCCCTGTTCGTCAAACTGCATCCCAAAATCCAGACCCATGCTGCGCAGGATGTCGCGAATCTCGCCCAGCGACTTCTTGCCGAAATTTTTCGTCGCCAGCATTTCGCGCTCGGAACGCTGCACGAGATCACGAATCGACTTGATGCCCGCGTTCTTGAGGCAGTTGTACGAGCGAACCGACAGCTCGAGTTCGTCGACTGAGCGATCGAGTTGATCGTTGCGCGGCAACGGTGCGCGCTCGGCCTGCTGATAGCTGTAATCTTCCGTGTCCTCTTCGAAGTTAATAAAGATCGCCATGTGATCCTTGATTAACTTCGCGGCCAGACCAATCGCATCGTCCGGCTTGATCGAACCGTCAGTCCAGACTTCGATCGTCAGCTTGTCGTATTCGGTGTTCTGACCGAGGCGTGCCGCATCAACCGCATAGTTCACCTTCTTCACGGGGGTGTGCACTGAATCGATCGGGATGTAGCCAAGGGAAAGATCCTCGTCGAAATTGCGATCCGCAGAAACGTAGCCGCGGCCACGCTTCAGACGCATCTCGATATTCAACGAACCGCCGCTGCTCAACGTCGCAATGTGCAGAGTCGGATCGAGAATCTCCACGTCGGCGTCGCCCTGAATGTCGCCGGCGGTGACTTCGCCAGGACCCGTCTTCGAAATCGTGAGCGTCTTCGGCTCGTTACCGTGCAGCTTAAATGGCACCTGCTTCAAATTCAGGATGACATCAGTTGCATCCTCAACGGTGCCTTTGATCGAAGAGAACTCGTGCTCGACGCCTTCGATCTTCACCGCCGTGATCGCGGCGCCTTCGATTGAGGAGAGCAACGCACGGCGCAAAGAATTGCCCACCGTCGTGCCGAATCCGCGCTCGAACGGCTGCGCCGAAAAGCGGCCGTAACGTTCCGTGAGCGTGTCACCGTCTGCCGCCAAACGCCGCGGCATTTGAAAACCTGTCCAAAGATTATTTTGATCCATAACTTACCGTCAGATGTTTGAGGAGAAGCGTGCGTGACGCGCAGTAGTTTGCGCGCGCCCCACTCGCGCGTTAACTACTTGCTATAAAGCTCCACAATCAGTTGCTCGTTGATCGAGCGATCGATATCTTCTCTCGTCGGCAGACCGGTGATACTCGCAGCCATGTCACCGCCACCTGCGGAAATCCACGATGGCCGACCGCGACCGGCGGCCGTCTGCCAGGCGCCTTCCACGTGCGGGTTCTTGCGGCTCGCTTCCTTAATCGTCAGAAAGTCCCCGGCCTTCACTTGATAAGACGGGATATCGACTTTGCGATCGTTCACCAGCACGTGGCCATGATTTACCAGCTGCCGCGCCTGACGTCGCGAAGTCGAAAAGCCGGCGCGATAGACCGCGTTGTCCAGACGACGCTCGAGCAAGAACAAAAGGTTCTCGCCGGTGATGCCTTTCATGCGCGCCGCGCGTTCGAAGTAATTTCGAAACTGCCCTTCGAGGATGAAATAAATTCGTTTGACCTTCTGCTTTTCGCGCAGTTGCTGGCCATACCCCGCCAGCGCTTTGCCGCGCCGCATGGAATTCCCGTGTTGTCCGGGCGGTTGCGTGCCGCGCTTTTCAATCGGACAAGATGGTTTGTAGCAACGGTCGCCCTTGAGGAAAAGTTTTGCGCCTTCGCGGCGGCACAAGCGGCACACCGCATCTCGATACCTAGCCAATCGTTTCTGCCTCCAGTCTAAAAACTACCCTAGACGGAAAAGTTTACAGGTCGCATTTTTTGAATTCTGAATCTGGAATTTTGAATTCCAAATCCGGCGGCCCTTCATCCTTTAGGTCAAAGTCATTGCCAATTCTCAATTGCCGATTGCCGATTCAAAACCATTTGCCAAATCTAAAATCGGCAATTGGCAATCGCCAATGTTCTACACTCTCCGCCGCTTCGGCGGTCTGCAGCCGTTATGCGGAATCGGCGTCGTGTCGCGAATCGCGGTCACGCGAATTCCGGCATTGTTGATGGCGCGAATCGCCGATTCACGGCCACCGCCCGGCCCTTTCACGCGCACTTCGCACTGCTGCACGCCGGCTTCCATTGCGCGCCGAGCGGCTTCATATGCCGCCTGCTGCGCTGCGAATGGAGTTCCCTTGCGCGATCCGCGAAAGCCGCGCGCGCCTGAAGACGACTGCGCGATCAGATTGCCTTCGAGATCGGTAATCGAAATCATCGTGTTGTTGAACGACGCTGCGATGTACGCGATCCCTACTGGAACATTCTTCTTCTCTTTTTTGCGGAAGACCTTTTTCTTGCCGCCCGCTGCTGCTGCTTTTGCCATTACTTCTTACCGGGTGCTTTCTTTTTCGCGACGGTCGCGCGGCGCGGGCCTTTGCGCGTGCGGGCGTTCGTATGCGTGCGCTGGCCGCGAACCGGAAGTCCGCGACGGTGACGCAGACCGCGGTACGCGCCAATGTCCATCAAGCGCTTGATGTCCATTTGAATGCGCTTGCGCAGATCGCCTTCGATTTCGCCCTGTGCTTCAAGAATTGCGCGGATGCGGCTGAGTTCTTCTTCGTTCAGATCACGCACACGCGTGTCCAAACTCACCTGCGCTTCATTCAGAATCGATGCCGATCGCGACCGGCCAATTCCATAAATGTAAGTAAGACCGATCTCGGCGCGCTTATTCGGCGGAAGATCGACACCTGCTACACGAGCCATTTCTTGAATTTTGAATTTTGAATGTTGAATTCCTGCGAACTCGCGGCGAATCCAAATTCAATCTTCGTTCTCCTATTTCTGTCTCTGCTTGTGCTTCGGATTCGTGCAAATCACGCGCACGACTCCCTTGCGGTGAATCACCTTGCACTTGTCGCAAATCTTTCTGACGGAAGCCCGAACCTTCATTTGAAACTACCGATTACTTGTAACGATACGTAATGCGCCCGCGGTTGAGATCGTAGGGAGACAATTCAACCAAAACTCGATCGCCCGGAAGAATTCTGATGAAATGCTTGCGCATCTTTCCCGAAATATGCGCCAGCACCTGATGCTGATTGTCCTCAAGCTCGACCCTGAACATTGCGTTGGGCAAAGTCTCAAGGACCTTGGCCATGACTTCTATCGCTTCTTCCTTCGCCATCGGAGCCACAGGGCGCAATTCTGCCTTTATTGGCAAACTTCGGATAGTAGCACGCCGCTCAAGCAAATGCCAAGCCGCGATCCCGCGGTTTCAAGCAGCCGCGATTCGCGAGTCGACCGATATCGCTTCTTTAACCAGCGTAAGGACTTCCGGCCCTTCTTCGGTAATAGCAATGGTATGTTCGACGTGCGCGCTCGGTTGGCCGTCCACGGTGACAACAGTCCAGCCGTCCTCCAAAGTTTTCGTGTGATGCGAACCGAGATTGATCATCGGTTCGACCGCAAACACGTAACCGTTCCTGATCTTCGGGCCCTTGCCGGGCTTGCCGTAGTTTGGAATCTGCGGGTCTTCATGCATGCGACGACCGATGCCATGACCAACGTAATCACGCACGACGGAATAGCCGTGCGATTCTGCATGCTGCTGGACGATGTATCCGATGTCCCCGATGTGATTTCCCGCTCGGCATTTGTCGATCGCCAGTTGCAAGCACTCTTCGTTTACACGAATAAGTTTCAGTAGATCATCGCTGACGCGGCCTACGGGAACAGTCGTCGCCGTGTCACCAACAAAACCTTCCAGCGTCACCCCAACATCGATCGAAAAAATGTCGCCTTCCTGCAATTGATATTTTGACGGAAAGCCGTGCACGACCTGTTCGTTCACCGACGCGCAGATCGAATACGGAAAGCCGTTATAGCCTTTGAATGTCGGGTACGCGCCGGCGTCGCGAATCATCTTGTCGGCGGCTTCGTCAACTTCGAGAGTTGTAATACCGGGCTCGACCATGTTGCGCAACTCCTGGAGAACGCGCCCCACAAGCTGGCCCGACGCTCGCATCTTATCGATCTCTCTTTGCGACTTTCCGATAATCATAGTTCGGATTGCGCCGGCCTAAACGCGTGCGGCCTCATCCTGTGGTTATTATCTTCTGCAGAGCGGAATAAATCGCCTCGGCTTCACGATTGCCGTCCACGATTTCAAGCCGGTCTGATCGTTTGTAATGATCGAGCACAGGAGCCGTCTGCTTTTCGTAAGTGTCCAATCGTATATGCACTTTATCCAAACTGTCGTCGGGTCGTTGTTGGAGCTTAACCCCGTGGTGATCACAAACATCGTCGGCTCGCGGCGGCTTGAAATAAATGTTGTAGGTTTCCTTACCGACGGGACAATTACGGCGGCCTGTCAGCCGCTTTTCCAAAACATCCGTGGGCACGTCGATCAATATTGCCGTAAGCTGGTTGCCCTGTGCCGCGGCAAGCTCTTCAAGCATTTCAGCCTGCACCGTCGTGCGCGGGAAGCCATCCAGTACGTAGCCGTTACGACAGTCCGTTTCCGAGGTGCGCTTTCTCACCATTTCGATGACGACTTCATCCGAGATCAGTCTTCCCGACGCTTGGGTGCTATGAATATCGTCTGCCGCGAGCGCACGCAACATATCGCCGGTAGATATTTGCGGCAGACCCAGTCGCTCTTGAATCAAACGCGCCTGCGTGCCCTTGCCAGCACCAGGCGCCCCCATCAACACAATAATCTTTGCCATTGCGGTCAGGCCCGGCGGCCTCGCAGTCTTCCGCCACTACCAAGGAACCCTTCGTAATTACGCATGACGAGTTGCGCTTCGATTTGTGCCACGGTGTCCATGGCGACGCCGACGAGAATCAGCAAACTGGTGCCGCCAAAATAAAACTGATAGCCCATTCCGGTCGGAATCCAGCCCAAACCTGGTGTCGTGCTCACGAACGATTCGAGCCACGTGCCGATGAATGGCAGCCGAGCGACTTTGAAACCGCTCAGCATGAACTGAGGAAGAAAAGCCACCATCGCTAGATAAATCGCACCCACAAAAGTCAGCCGCGTCAGAATTGTGTTCAAATATTCAGCCGTAGCGCGGCCGGGCCGAATGCCCGGCATGAATCCACCATGCTTCCGCAAATTGTCCGCCACCTCTTCGACGTTGAAAACGATCGAAACGTAGAAGAACGTGAAGAAAATGATCAGAGATAGAAAGATCAGCTCGTAGTACGGATCACCCGCGTGGAACAGCTGGAAGAAGCTGAAAACCTTTCCGTACCAAGCCTGCGGGTTTTTCGGCGGAAATGCCGAGAATAAACTCTGCGGCATCGACAATACCGACGAAGCAAAGATGACGGGAATGACGCCGCCCATGTTCAGTTTCAGCGGCATCGTCGTTTGTTGGCCGCCAACCATCTGCCGCCCCACGTGCCGCTTGGCGTAGCTCACGGGAATCTTTCGTCTCGCTGATTCAACAAAAACGATGAAAGCGATAATTGCAACCAGCGCCACGACCATCGCGATCACGCCAACGATTTCCACAGTATCGCCACTACTGACGCGGCCCATAACCTGCTGAACTCCGCGCGGGAGTCCGATGACGATACCCGCGAAAATCAAGAGCGAAATGCCGTTGCCGACGCCGCGCTCAGTGATTTGCTCGCCCAGCCACATCACGAAAATCGTTCCCGTAGTCAGGGTGAGAACCGTCGTAAACAAAAATCCCCAGGTCGGCGCGCCGACGCCGTTAATTTGCAGCCAGTGCGCCACGAAAGATGTTTGCAGCCCCGCGAGACCGACCGTCAGATAGCGCGTCCACTGATTGATCTTCTGCCGGCCCATCTCGCCTTCTTCTTGCAGCTTCTTCAACTGCGGCGAGACGACCGTCATCAATTGCAGGATGATCGATGAAGTAATGTAGGGCGTGACGCCAAGGGCGAAGACGGAAATCAGGCGAAAGTTGCCGCCGGAAAACAGATCAAGCACGCCCAGCAGAGTTCCGCTCACGTCGTGCCAAACCGCTTCCAGCCGGTCCTTGTTGATTCCCGGCGCCGAAACGTGCGCGCCCAGGCGATAGATCGCCAGGATGCCCAACGTGAAAAAGATCCGCCTGCGCAGATCCGGCACATTGAACATGTTGCGGATGGCGGCTAAAAATTTTTCCATAGGAAAGGACGTGCTTTGAACTTTGTACTTCGAACTTTGAAGATCACGAACAGCTCGGCGAAAGAGATCAAAGTACCAAGTTCAAATTACAAAGCACAATTGCGAACACTCTAAGCTTGCTGCCCTATAATCGTTGCCGTTCCGCCCGCTTTCTCGATCTTCTCGCGTGCGCTCTTTGTGAAGCGATGCGCCGAAACTTTCAGCGCCTTGGAAACGTCGCCGTTACCGAGCACAACGATGTCATGCTTCGCTTTCTTGATGATGCCGCGACGGTGCAAAACTTCGGGCGTGATTTCGGCGTCGGTATCGAAGCTTTTGTCGAGCGCTTCGAGGCTGACTTCAATCCAATGCTTCTTGAAAATATTAGTGAAGCCACGCTTCGGGAGACGACGATGCAGAGGCATCTGTCCGCCCTCGAAACCGATCTTCGAAGAGTAGCCGGAGCGAGACTTCTGGCCCTTCTCGCCGCGGCCGGATGTTTTGCCAAGCCCAGAACCGGGACCGCGACCAACGCGCTTCTTCTTGTGCGTCGAGCCCTTGGCCGGATGGAGGTTGTTAAGCGATAGCGTCATTGACTAACCCATTTCTCATTTGTCATCTGACATTTATCATTTGGTCATTTCAAAACCGATCGTCGCTTCAATGAAACAATGACAAATCTCAAATGACAAATGTCAAATAGTTTTTTTTTCACTCGATAATCCTCAACAAGTGCGGCACCTTCGCCACTGCGCCGCGCATAGACAGCGAGTCGGGCCGCTCAACAATTTGATTCAGCTTCCGCAAGCCGAGACTGCGCACGATCTCTTTCTGCGTTTTGGGAAAAGCAATCGTGCTCCGGTAATATTGGATTTTGATCTTCGCCGGCGCGGCTTCCTTTTTGGACTGCTTCTTCGTTGCCATAACTGAAAACTAGAAACTCAAAACTGAGAATTGTCTTATAGTTCTTCCACCTGCTTGCCGCGCAAACGCGCCACTTCAAACGGATCTTTCATTCTCAGCAAACCATCGAAGGTCGCGCGGACCACGTTGTGCGGATTCGTTGAGCCCAAAACTTTCGTGCGCACATCGCGAACACCTGCGGCCTGCATGACTGCGCGTACCGCGCCGCCGGCGATGACGCCAGTTCCCTGCGAAGCCGGCTTCATCAGAACGCGACCCGAACCAAAGCGCCCAATCAATTCATGGGGGAGAGTATTCTCGATCAGTGGCACGCGAATCAGATTCTTCTTCGCAGCTTCAACGCCTTTCTTGATCGCCAAGGGAACTTCGCGGGCTTTACCGGTGCCGAATCCGACGTGACCGCCTTCGTCGCCAACAACGACGAGCGCCGCGAAGGATAGATTCTTGCCACCCTTGACGACCTTTGTCACGCGGTTGATCGAAATCACTTGATCCTTGAGATCCAGGCCCTGTGCGGTAATTCTCTGTTTCGGTTGTCTCATCTATTCTTCTCTAGTCTCTTCTTTCGGAGTCTTCTTCTTGGCGCGTTTCGGTTTCGCTTCAGGCTCTTCCGCGGCGACCGGCTCTGCGGTGGGCTCGGCTGCCGCAGCTTCCGCCTCAGCGACTTCGTCTTTGTTCAGCCCTGCGGCGCGTGCGGCATCTGTCAGCGCGCGGACACGACCGTGATAAAGATAGCCGCCCCGATCGAAAACCACGCTGCTGATTCCCGCAGCCAGCGCCCGCTCAGCGATTGCCTGACCAACCCGCTTCGCAGCCTCAACGTTTCCGCCTTTGGTGACACCCAACGTTTTCTCAGTCGTTGAAGCCGACGCCAAAGTCTGCGCTTTTTCGTCGTCGATGATCTGCGCGTAGATGTGATTCAGGCTGCGATAGACAGCCAGACGCGGCCGCTCAGTCGTGCCGCGAACCTTGCGCCGAATGCGGCCGTGCACCGCGCTGCGAACTTCTGCTCTGTTTCTGTTACCCATCTCTTCGTGAATCGTTAATCGTGAATCGTAAATAGAAAACCTATTCACTATTTACGATTTACTATTTACCGGTTTTTCCGGGCTTCAACTTAATCGGCACATCCGCGTAGCGCACGCCTTTGCCCTTGTAAGCGTCCGGCTTGCGCAGCTTGTGCATCTCAGCGCAAACCTGCCCGAGCTTCTGCTTGTCGACGCCGGAAACTGTCAGCGTTGTTTGATACTGCTGAATGTTTCCTTTGGTCGTCAGACGTTCAGCCTTCGCTTCGATACCTTCCGGCAGCGGAAATTCGATCGGGTGCGAATAGCCGAGCGAGAAAACGATCTTGCGGCCCTGCACGTCTGCTTTGTAGCCGACGCCGACGACATCCATCTGCGTCGAGAATCCTTCGGTCACGCCTTTGATGGCGTTATTCGCGAGCGCGCGCGCCAGCCCGTGCAGCGCGGCCTGCTCGTCCGAAGAGCGCTCGGCAACCAGCGATTCGTCCTCTTGCTTGAAACTGATCCCTTCGGGGATCGGAGTCCTCAACACACCCTTCGCGCCTTTCACTTCCAGTTCACGATCCTCGATCGTGACGGTGACGCCCTTCGGGATCGATATCGGTTTTTTACCAATGCGAGACATAATTCATTTCCGATTTCCGATTTGCGATTGCCGATTGAAAACGAACCAATCAAAATTCGGCAATCGGCAATGTTAGTAAACTTCCGCCAGCACCTCGCCGCCGATGTTTTCCTTGCGCGCCGTTTTGCCGCTCATCAAGCCGCGCGAAGTGGAAACGATATTGACGCCATAGCCGCCCAGCACGCGCGGAATTTGATGCGAACCGACGTACACTCTGCGGCCCGGTCGCGAAACGCGTTGCAGGTGCGTAATCGATGACGTGCCGCGCGCATCGTAGCGCAGAAAAATGCGAATCGTGCGCTTCGCGCCTTCGCCCTTCAGGACGAAGTTATTGATGTAGCCCTCCTCTTTGAGGATGCGCGCAATTTCCAGCTTCAGCTTTGACGCCGGAACATCAACGCGCGAGTGCTTGGCCGCAACGGCATTGCGAATCCGCGCCAACATGTCGGCAATAGGATCAGTCATTCCTTAAACTCCATTTTCGATTGCCAATTGCCGATTGCCGATTGAGAAACCAATTGGAAATCGGCAATCGAAAATCGGCAATGCTTCTTACCAACTAGACTTCACAACGCCGGGAATCTGTCCCTGTAGCGCCAGTTCGCGAAAGCAAATGCGGCACAAGTGAAACTTGCGCAGGTAACCGCGCGGCCGGCCACAGCGCCTGCAACGCGTGTACGCGCGCGAAGAAAACTTCGGCTTGCGATTCGCTTTCGCTATTAATGATTTTTTTGCCATCAGCTCGTAAATAGTGAATCGTAAATCGTAAATCGTTCGTGAATCGCAACGTGAACCGTCTATTTACGATTCACGATTTACGATTCACTGCCTAAACGGCATCCCCATACTCCGGAGCAGCGCCCGCGCTTGTTCGTCGTTGCGCGCCGTCGTCACGATCGAGATGTTCATGCCGCGCAGCTTGTCGACTTTGTTAAAGTCGATTTCCGGAAAGATGAGCTGCTCGCGAATTCCGATGGTGTAATTCCCGCGCCCGTCGAAAGCCTTCGGCGACACGCCGCGAAAATCTCTCACGCGCGGCAGAGCGACCGACACCAGCCGATCGAAAAACTCGTACATGCGATCGCCGCGCAGCGTGACCATCACGCCAATCGGCATTCCCTGCCGCAATTTGAAACTGGCAATCGACTTCTTAGCTTTCGTGATCACCGGCTTTTGACCGACAATCGACGTTAACTCTGCGACCGCAGTGTCGAGGACCTTCGCGTTGGCGATCGCCTCGCCCATACCCATGTTGAGCACAATCTTCTCGAGGCGCGGAATGGCCATCGGGTTCTTGATGCCGAACTCTTTGGCGATCGCGGGCGCGATGTCCTTTTGATAACGCTCTTTCAGTCTTGCCATTGTCTTTGTCCGACAAACTTCAGTTTGTCGTCTTCTCAATCCAGCGACAAACTAAAGTTTGTCGGACTATTTACTTTCTATTGCGTGCCCACTTGCGGCCGCCACGCGCGTCTTCGTTTCACCATCGATTTGATAGCGCACGCGCGAAGGTTTGCCCGATTGCGGATCGACAATTTGCACGTTCGAAATGTTGAGCCAGGACTCGCGATCGATGATGCCGCCGCCGCGATTTCCCGCGGCTTTCTGGTGACGCTTAATCACGCCGGCGCCTTCAACTTTGATTTTGCCTTTGTCCGGCGCAACGGCCAGCACGCGGCCACGCTTGCCTTTATCGCGGCCCGCGATGACGACCACCTGATCGTTCTTCCTGATTTTGGCTCGTTTAGTTCCCTTCAACTCTTAACTCCGTTCAAATCACTTCCGGCGCCAGCGAAACGATCTTCATGAAATTCTTGTCGCGAAGCTCACGCGCGACCGGTCCGAAGACGCGGGTGCCGATCGGCGTTCCGTCTTCTTTGATAAGCACCGCCGCATTCTGATCGAAGCGAATATATGTCCCGTCGCGGCGGCGCACTTCCTTGCGGGTACGCACGATCACCGCGTCCTGCACCGTGCCTTTTTTGACCGCGCCATCGGGCGAAGCCTCCTTCACGGTGACTTTGATCCGATCGCCGAGACTGGCAATCGCGCCGGTCGACCCGCCGATGCCCATGATCATCTCGACTCGTCGCGCTCCCGAATTGTCAGCGACCTCCAAAGAGGTCTGCATCTGTATCATGATCTAAATCCGTAAATCGTAAATCGTTAATCGTTAATCGTGAATGGACGTGTTGGCCAAGCGCTCTATTTACTATTTACGATTTACTATTCACTACTTCGCTGCCTTCTGCACGATCTCAACTACGCGCCAGCGCTTCTTTGCGGACAGCGGGCGCGTCTCGACAATGCGCACGCGGTCACCGGTCGTCGCGCCCAAATCGTCGTGGGCCATGAACGTCGAAGTGCGCCGCACGTACCGACGATACTTCGTATGCAGCACCTGGCGATCGACGCGGACGATGACCGTCTTCTGCATCTTGTCAGACGAAACGATGCCGACTTTCTGCACGCGATTGCCGCGCCCGGTTTTTGTCGATGCGCTCGTTGTTTCGGCCGCCGCTTCAGTCGAATCAGCCGTCGCGGTTGGTTCGCTCGGAGCGGCCGCCGCTTCAGCAGCAACTTCAGTTTCAACCGGAGCCGATGCTTCAGTCGTCACCGGTTCAGAGGTCGCGGCTTCTGCCGTTTCCGGCGCTTCCGGGCTCGCCGGCTGCTCAGTCGGTTCATCTTTTTTCTTTCGTCTAAACATCAATCCTCAACAATCTTTTCGGGAGCCGTTACTTGCTCGCCTGCATCTCGCGCTCGCGCGCAATCGTGCGCAGCCGCGCCAAAGATTTCTTCTCTTCGCGCATCTTCTTAATCGCGTCCACTTCGCCCAGCGCCAGCTTGAAGTTCAAGCGGAACAGAGATTCCTTCAGGCGCGCTGCTTCAGCCTGCAAATCTTCGTCAGGCAGGTCGCGATACTTATCAACTTCTTCGCGTCTCTTCATTGTTCGCTACGCTCACGTTTCAAGTTTCAGGTTTCAAGTTTCAAGTTTCAGGTTGCGAACTTGAAACTTGAAACTTTGAACTTGAAACCTATATCGCGCCCCCCTCCTGCTCGGCTCTCGTCACAAACTTCGTTTTGACCGGTAGTTTCTGTGACGCCAGCTTCATTGCGTCGCGCGCGGTCTTTTCGTCCACGCCTTCAATCTCGTACAGAATGCGGCCAGGCTTGACGACAGCAACCCAATATTCAGGAGCGCCTTTGCCCTTGCCCATGCGCGTTTCCGCCGGCTTCTTAGTGACCGGCTTGTCAGGAAACATGCGAATCCAAATCTTGCCGCCGCGTTTGATATGGCGCGTCATCGCAATGCGCGCGGCTTCGATTTGACGATCGGTGATCCACGCCGCTTCCAAAGTCTTCAAGCCATACTCGCCGAAGCTGATCATGCTGCCGCGATTCGCGACGCCTTTCATGCGGCCGCGCATCTGCTTGCGATGCTTAACTTTTTTCGGCATCAACATCGACGTTTACCCCTCGGTTCTTTCTCGGCGCGGACGCGGCCGGGCGCGGCCTTCGCGCGGGCTGGGTCGCGTTTCGTTAATCGGGTCGGTGCCGGTGCCTCGCGCCATCGCTGCGTTCGCATCCAGAATCTGACCGCGATAAATCCAAACTTTCACGCCGATGATGCCGAACGTCGTGTTCGCTTCGGCAAATCCGTAATCAACGTCCGAACGCAAAGTGTGCAAAGGGAGCTGACCCTGCAAGTGCCACTCGCTGCGCGCGATTTCGGCCCCGTTCAAACGGCCGCTGACTTTCACCTTGATTCCCTGCGCGCCAAAGCGCAGCGATTCCTCCACGGCTTTCCGCATTGCGCGGCGAAACGCGATTCGTTTTTCGAGCTGCGCCGCAATCTTCTCGGCCTGCAACTGCGCGTTCAGTTCAGGCTTGTGAATCTCCTGAATCGAAACCAGGACCTCACGTCCGGTGCGCGAAGCGATGTCGCCTTTGAGCTTATCGATCTCGGCGCCCTTGCGGCCGATGATGATGCCGGGTCGCGAAGTGTAGATGATGATCTTCAGGCGATTGGCGGCGCGCTCGACATCAACGTGCGAAACGCCCGCGCTCGTGAACCTTTTTTTCAGCTCGCGCTTTAGCCGCAGATCTTCAATCAGAAAATCGCCGAACTGCTTTTTCGCAAACCAGTGCGAATGCCAGTCCTTGTTATAGCCAAGGCGAAAACCGTATGGATGAACTTTTTGGCCCAATCGCTACTCCAATCTGAAATCTGCAATCTGCAATTTGGAATCTGGAATTTCAAATCTGAAATTCCGCTTCGCTACTCTTCCTTTTTCTTGCGTCGCAAAGCCTGACTCAACTTCGAACCGGCCTTGCTTGCCTTCCTCTCGCCCGCGGCTTTCTTCTCGCCACTCGCAGCCTTCTTCGTGCCCGCTTTGGCTTTCTTTTCCGGCGCCTCGCTCACTTCCGGCGCCGCTTCAGCGGCCTCGGTCTTCGTCGCGCGTTTCGCTCGCGGCGCGGCTGCCGCGCCACCGCGTCTCGCTCTCTTACTCACAGCCGGCGAAACCGTTTCTTTCTTTCCGTCTTCCCCCGGCTTGTCGCTCGAAAGCAGAATCGTCACGTGACAGAAGTGTCTTTGCTGACGAAACGCGCGACCTTGCGGCGCGGGACGCAGACGGCGGCGATGCTTTGTCGGGCCGTCATCAACGTAGGCCGCTTTTAACCAGAGATCGTCCGGATCGACCGAGACGTTCGCTTTCTCAGCCGCTTCGTTCGCGTTCGCGATCGCCGACTTGACGCACTTCTCAATGCCGAGCGCGGCCCGCTTGTTCGAATAGCGAAGAATCGCCAACGCCTTATTGACGTTCTTGCCGCGGATCATGTCGATGACCAGCCGCGCCTTCTGCGGCGACCCGCGTAAATACTTTGCGCTTGCTCTTGCTTCCATAAACTAGTTACGCCGCGGGCGCGGCCGGCGCCGGAGCGCTGCCTCCTGCCGGTGCGACCTTCGTGGTCTTCTCTGCCTTCTCAGCCTTTGTTCCCGAGTGGCCTTTGAACGTGCGCGTCGGCGCAAACTCACCGAGCTTGTGTCCGACCATGTTCTCAGTGACGTAGATCGGAATGTGACGTTTGCCGTTATGCACGCCGAACGTCAAACCGACCATGTCGGGCGTAATCGTCGAGCGACGCGACCAGGTGCGAATGACCTGCGGCCTCTGCGAGCCCGCGCGTACACGCTCGACCATCTTTCGAATACCTTTGTCCACCCAGGGACCTTTTTTAACTGAACGTGGCATAGTTACTTGACTCTTCGATCTCTTACGATCATTTTCTTCGTACGCTTGTTGTGACGCGTCTTGTAACCACGCGTCGGCTGTCCCCAGGGCGTCACCGGATTACGGCCGCCGGAAGTTTTTCCTTCGCCACCGCCGTGCGGATGATCCACGGGATTCATCGCGACGCCGCGCACATGCGGACGAATTCCGCGCCAGCGTGTCCGGCCTGCTTTGCCGAGCGAAATGTTTTCGTGCTCGACGTTGCCCACCTGCCCCACAGTTGCACGGCACTCAACCGGCACGCGGCGGACTTCTCCCGAAGGCATGCGCAATTGCGCGTACAAACCTTCCTTCGCCAGCAACTGCGCGAACGATCCGGCGGCGCGTGCCATCTGCCCGCCTTTGCCCGGCCGCAGCTCGATATTGTGAATCTGCGTGCCCAGCGGAATATTCCGAATCGGCAGAGTGTTTCCCGGCAGGATGTCTGCATCCTCGCCGCTGGCGATCGTTTTGCCGACTTCCAAACCTACGGGCGCGATGATGTAACGCTTCTCGCCGTCGAGATAGGTAATCAGCGCGATGTTCGACGAACGGTTCGGATCGTATTCAATCTGTGTCACGCGTCCCGGCACGCCGTCTTTGTCGCGCTTGAAATCGATAATCCGATAGAAGCGCTTGTGACCACCTCCGCGACGTCGCACCGTGATGCGCCCGTCATTGTTGCGGCCCGAGATGCGCTGCTTCGGTTCCAGCAGAGACTTCTCAGGCGTCGCATTCGGCGTCAACTCGTCGCGCGTCAGGTAAGTTTGATACCTGCGCGACGGCGATGTCGGTGTTAGTTTCTTAATGCCCATCTCGTCATTTCCGATTTCCGATTTCCGATTTGCGATTGCCGATTGAAAAACTGTCTTCGCTTAGAAGCCAATCAAAAATCGGCAATTGGCAATCGGCAATGCTTAGATGCTTTCCCCGTAATCCACCGGCTTCTCGCCTCGCTTCAGCGTCACGAACGCTTTCTTCCACGAAGGCTTGCGACCTTCGGTGCGTCCGCGGCGCGCCATCTTCCCAAGAAAATTTGCAGTGCGCACTTCGTCGACCTTCACCTGGAAGATCGTTTCGACCGCCGACTTGATTTCAGGCTTCGTCGCCCGGGCGTCCACGCGAAACGTCAGAAGCTGCCGGTGATCCTGCGTCTCTTCTTTCGCCACCAGCGCCTTCTCTGTGATCACTGGTGATTTGATGATGTCCCAAACAGTTCGCATCGATTACGCTGCCGCTCCTCTGTTTCCCGGCATTCTCCGCGGCGGCCTCGCGTCGCCATCTCGGTCGTGATCGCGTCGCGGCCGATAGCCTCGCTCTTCATCGTCCTTCGCGCGCGGCTGCAAAATTCCGGTCAGTTCTTCCACCGTCTTCGGCGTCAGCACCACCTTCTGGTGATTCACCAGGTCATAGATGTTCACGCCGTAGCTGTTCACAACCTTGGTAGTCTGCACGTTGCGCGACGCCAGCATCAGGTTCGTGTTCTTGAGCGAATCCACAATCAAAGTTTTCCCACTCAACTTCAAACTGCCAAGCGTGGCGATGAAGTCTCTCGTCTTCGGAGAATCGAATTTCAATTCATTCACAATGACGAGATTGCCTTCGCGCAGCCGTTCGGAAATTGCCGAGCACATCGCGCGCTTTCGCATCTTTTTCGGCAAGTTGTACGACCAGTCGCGCGGCTGCGGCCCGTGCACGTTGCCGCCGCCTTTCCAGAGTGGCGACCGCAAACTGGCGATGCGCGCGCGGCCTGTGCCTTTCTGTCGCCAAAGCTTTCGCCCGGCGCCTGAGACATCGCCGCGGGTCTTGGTCGCCGAGGTGCCTGCGCGTCGATTCGCCTGATAACTCCGCACCGCTTCGTGAATCAACGGCTCGTTGAGAGGCACGCCAAAGACCATGTCATTCAACTCGATCTCGCCAACTTCTTTGCTGGTCAGATCCAGAATCTTCACTGTTGGCATATGCGAACCCTCCTTCACCCGCGGGAGCGCGGGCTGGTCTCTTTATCGCTTTCGCTTCGTTGCTTTCTTTACGATGACAACACTGCCGTTCGCACCCGGCACTGCGCCGCGAATCATCAACAGATTTTTTTCCGCATCGACGCGCGCTACCGTCAGTCCCTTGATAGTCACGCGCACATCGCCCATGTGTCCCGACGAGCGCATTCCCTTAACCACGCGCGATGGATAGGCCGACGCGCCGATAGATCCGGGCGCCCGCACGTTCATCGAACCATGCGACTCGGGCCCACGATTGAAGTTGTGACGCTTGATCGTGCCCGCGAAGCCGCGGCCTTTCGACTTGCCAACCACGTCGACAAGGTCGCCGTCCGCGAACTGATCGACCAGAATCTTGTCACCGACGTTCGTGCTGTCGTCCGAAGCTTCGAGCCGGAACTCCTTCAGAATCCGCGTCGGCGGAATGCCACCGCCCGTCTTCTCGAAATGTCCACGCATCGGTTTCGTGACGTTCTTCAGCTTGACGGGACGTTCTTCAACGAGGCCAATCTGCACCGCGTCGTAACCGTCTTTGCCGCCGGCGGTTTTCTTCTGCACGACAACGCAAGGCCCGGCCTTGATCACCGTCACCGGAGTGACCGCGCCATCCGGCGCAAAGATCTGCGTCATGCCGACTTTCTTGCCGATGATTCCGTTAATCATTGTCGATTTCCAATTGCCGATTGTCGATCGCCGATTTATCAATTCATTTCCGCCAACTGCTAATCGGAAATTGGCAATTGAAAATCGGCAATGTTCTAGCTCTTTCCGAACGCTTTGATTTCCACATCCACCCCGGCCGGCAGATCGAGCTTCATCAGCGCATCAACCGTCTGTGGCGTCGGATTCAGAATGTCCATCAGGCGCTTGTGCGTTCTGATCTCAAACTGCTCGCGCGACTTTTTGTCGACGTGCGGTGAACGCAAAACCGTCCACTTGTTCTTCACGGTCGGCAGCGGAATCGGTCCAGCGACGCGCGCTCCGGTTCGCTTCGCAGTCTCGACAATTTCAGTCGTCGATTGATCCAACACGCGATGATCGTAAGCCTTCAAGCGAATTCTGATCTTTTCGTTAAGCATAAGTTTTTGTCCGACAAAACTTTAGTTTGTCGTTCGTGCGACAAGCTGAAGCTTGTCGGACATTAATTACTCCACGACTTCCGCGACGGTGCCGGCGCCGACTGTGCGGCCGCCCTCACGAATCGCGAACCGCAAACCTTTCTCCATCGCAATCGGCGCGATCAGCTCGATGTCCATCTGTATATTGTCGCCCGGCATCACCATCTCTACGCCTTCCGGCAGGTTGGCCACGCCTGTGACATCGGTTGTTCTGAAGTAGAACTGCGGACGATAGCCCGTAAAGAACGGCGTGTGACGGCCGCCTTCTTCTTTGGTCAGCACGTAAGCCTCAGCCTTGAACTTCGTATGCGGCGTGATGCTCCCGGGCTTTGATACCACCTGCCCGCGCTCAATATCTTTTCGCTCCACGCCTCTTAACAACAGCCCAACGTTGTCGCCCGCTACGCCTTCATCCAGCAGCTTGCGGAACATCTCAACTCCAGTCACCACCGTCTTGGTCGTGGGCCGGATACCGACAATCTCCACCGCTTCGTTCACTTTCACTTTGCCACGCTCCACACGGCCCGTCGCCACCGTGCCGCGACCCTGAATCGTGAAGATGTCTTCCACGGGCATCAGGAATGGCTTGTCGATGTCGCGCGCCGGTGTCGGAATGTAAGAATCAACTGCATCCATCAACTCCAGGATGCTCTTCTCCCACTGCTCGTCGCCTTCCAGGGCTTTCAAGGCTGAGCACTTGATCACCGGAATGTCGTCGCCCGGAAACTCATAAGCACTCAAAAGCTCGCGCACTTCCAGCTCCACCAGCTCCAGCAACTCCGGATCGTCCACTGCATCGACTTTGTTCAGGCACACCACCATTGCCGGCACGCCTACCTGACGAGCCAGGAGGATGTGCTCGCGCGTCTGCGGCATCGGACCATCAGTCGCCGCCACCACCAGAATCGCCCCGTCCATCTGGGCCGCGCCCGTGATCATGTTCTTCACATAGTCGGCGTGACCG
>DASXTE010000001.1:0-9720 GCA_036505595.1 Pyrinomonadaceae bacterium | reverse complement strand
GTGTTGTAGTATTCGAATCCGCATACGAATGCTTCACGGACGATCAATAATCTGTTTTGGTGGCGAGGATTGGTGGTATCACCATCCGCACTCGAAGAACCATCTGATGCGGCGGTTCGCGCGCGCCGGCAATAAAGTCATTTTCGTCAATTCGATTTCCATGGGCCTGGCGCCGGTGAAGAGCGGCGAGTTGCTGCCACGCGTCAAGCGCAAGCTGAAGAGTTACGCCAAGCTCGCGCGCATCACCGAAGAAGGAATCACCATCGTGTCGCCGGCCGTGCTGCCGTTTTTCGGCAGCGCCGCGGCGGTCGCGACGAATCGTCGTTTGTTGACGGCGCAGATTTCTTCGCTCGCCAGGCGACGAGGGTTGTCACGCCCGATTCTGTGGATTGCCATTCCGACCGCCGTGGAAGTTGTCGGACGGCTCGATGAGTCGCTCGTCATCTATCACGTTTCGGACAAGTACGACGCGAACACGATGGATCACGCGACTGACCCGGCGTTGATTCGAAAGCTGCACGAGCGCGCAATCGAGACGTCGGATCTGATTTTCTATTCGAGCCGCAAACTGCTGGCAGAAGCGACTGCCGGACGCGACAAATCTTATCTGCTCGAGCAGGCGGTCGATTTCGATCACTGGTCGCGCGTCAGTGGCAACGAACTGCCGGTTGCCGACGCGGTCGCGAAAATTCCTCGGCCACGAATTGGATATTTCGGCGCGATCGAGCCGTGGCTGATCGATCAAGAACTTATTAAGCAAGCATCACGCGAACGACCTGAGTGGAATTGGATCTTCATCGGCAACAAATCGCGCGGGCTGGAGATTGAAGAGCTGCCGAACGTGCATTTTCTGCCACCCGTTTCGTACGACGTCTTGCCGAATTACGCTGCCGGCTTCGACGTTTGCGTCCTGCCGTGGAATACGGAAGTACCGTTTACGAGTTACGGCTCGGCGATCAAGGTGCGTGAATATCTCGCGTCGGGCAAGCCGGTGGTGATCTCGCCTTTGCCGGAATACGAATCGATGCAGGACGTGCTGAGAATTGGGCGAACGCGCGAACAGTTCCTTAGTTTGGTTGACGACGCTTTGCGCGAAGAGGGAACAGAGTTGATGCGTGCGCGCCAGGAATCAGTTCGCGAAGGCACCTGGGACGCGCGCGCGGAATGGGTCAGCGGATTGATTGAGCAAGAGCAAGCACTCTTGAAAAAGCGTGAAGGCGTAGCGCAGCCCTAAAGAGTCTTAAAGACTGGCGTGCAAAACCGCAAAGCGGTTATGCAACAAAGCCCAGGGTTGCCGCTTCGGCTACCCTGGTTACGAGTACGGAGAGATTTCAACCGCAACGCGGTTGCGCCGTTGTTTGATTCGTTGAGTGATGACGCAACCGCCTTGCGGTTGATTGGTTTTATTCCATTCGCGATCCCAGGGTAGCCGAAGCGGCAACTCTGGGCTGAAGGATCCAACCGCGTTGCGGTTGATTGGTTTTATTCCATTCGCGATCCCAAGGTAGCCGAAGCGGCAACCCTGGGCTGAAGGATCCAACCGCGTTGCGGTTGAGAAGCCCGCGCAGGCTAGCTCAGGCTTCTGGTTTTCCGGAAATAGTTCGGTAAGGCTCTTAGCGTCACGCCTCCGGCCCACGAGGCTGCAACCCCGGCCAGCCCGAACACAAAATAGTTCACCGCCAAAACGTACCGGTACTCCGTGTGAAACGCCGATTGCACTGTGAAGTAATAAAGCGGAACGGCTAACAAGATGACGAGCTCATTCCGCTGTTTGCGAAAAAGCATCACACCCAAACCAATCAGCGCCAGCGGCAAAAACGCCGCCGTGATGAACAACCGCTGAGTCAATCGCAGAAAGATTCGCGGATATCGCGTCCAGAGAAAGCGCGCCGGGCCAAGCTCGTGAAGCTTGATCTCGCCGACCTGGACAATGGGAGCAGTACCAGAGGCTTCATTGCTGAAAACGATTTCTGCCGAACTCGCGTTTGAAACGAATGGCAGATAAAGCGAGCTGACCGGCTGCTCCAGATTTTTTGTCTCGACAGGTTCGATTATGTCCGACGCGTAGGCTTGTTCCCCGCCGGCCGTGATCGAAACTCTCATGCGGCCTCGATCAATCCGAACCGGGATCTCGAACGCGTATTCCGTATCGTTGCTCACTGGCAGTGGGCCGCAGGAGAATTGCTTGCCGTAGGTCGAATCATCGCCCGCTAAAGTTGCGGCGAAGCCGGCAGTTCCTGAAGACAGTCGCGCTCCCGGTGTTTGCGGGCGGCATCGGCTCAGAAGATCAGCGGGCGGGCTCGCCAGAACAATTGCCTGAGTTGCTGGGTCAAATGGATGAGAGACGGCGGGTGACGTTGAGATCAGCCGCGCTCTTTCCAGTCGCGTCATGGATGCTGCGCGCCGAATCATGACGCCGGTGAACCACAGCGGATGTGAAGCGATGACGCCCGCACCGCGCCGTAGTCGGGCGCGTTCACGCTCGACTCCATCGGGGTTGAAGAGCGTGCCGTAATAATCCGGACGCTGAAATATCTCGGCTTCCTGTCGCATGATGCCCATGTCGGTGTTGGGAATTCCGAAGCGGCCCGAAGGATCATAGTCGGCAATGCCTTCGAGCAGAGTTTGCCCCGCGCCGAGCGAAACCGGAATGAAGCGATGAAAGACGATCGCGTTGCGAAGTGTCAGCGGCAGGATGATGATCAATGTCCCGAAGATTACGGCGAGGGCATATTGCCATCTGTGTCCGACAAACTTTAGTTTGTCGCGTTCGCTGGAACTCGACAAACTAAAGTTTGTCGGACTCAACAACAGCGCCGCCGCAGCCACGAAAAACATGAGCAGCATCGCGTTCGCGCGCAGCCAGCATGAAATGCCGATCAGCGCGCCGGCGATGAGGAACGTGATCAGACGTGGCTTGTGGCGCGTTCGTGCCAGCAGGTAAATACTGAGCAGAATCGGAAAGACTGCGAGCGAATCCGGCAACAGCAGAACTGAGTTCCAGGCGAGCTGTGGCGAAAAAGAGGCGAACAATCCCGCAATGACTGCCGGTGTCAGGTAAAACAATTCGGCGACGATCAGGAAGATGATTACGGCCGCAAGGCTGTCCGCGACGATTTGGACAAACTGGATTTTGCTGTTTGACTCGCCGAAAACTGACTGCGTCACTGCAATCAATATCGAATACCCCGGCGGGTGCCCGAGATGGTTCGGATCGGCCAGCGCCGAGGAGGAACTAAAGAATCCGCGCAGCCCCTCCTGCCTGAAGAGTTGGGCGATGCGCTGATAATCTGCTGCGACTGAGCTTTGTACTTTTCCGACTTCAAAACGGGTATCATGCCAGGTGAGAAGACGAACGGTGAACGCGAGAAAGAAAATAACAATCGCGAGCAGAACCCGAGCTCTAAATGAGCGCAAGCTGCGATTGGCTTGACCGTTTAGAGGCGGGCTACCGCCCGCCGCTTCTTTTTCCATAAGCTTATGGCGGGCAGTAGCCCGCCTCTAAACGAAACGCAGCATATTATTCGTTGAATAATTCGACAAGATGTGCGGAATTGCCGGCCTGATTAACCTAAACCCTGAAACGCGTATCGGCGCGATGCTGCAAGCCATCGAGCATCGCGGGCGCGACGATGAAGGTGTGTGGACATCGTCTGCGATCAATGAAGCAGGTCAGCGCGTCTGCTTTGGTCATCGCCGTCTGTCGATCATCGACACGAGCAGTGCCGGACATCAGCCGATGCTCTCGCCCGACCGACGTTTCGTCGTGATTCTCAACGGTGAGATTTACAACTATCGCGAACTGCGTGAGGAACTCATTGCGAAAGGCCATCAGTTTCGCACGCACACCGACACGGAAGTCTTGCTGGCGGCGTGGGCCGAATGGGGCGAAGCGTGCCTCGATCGCTTGAATGGCATGTTCGCGTTTGCGCTGTGGAACGAACGAGACCGCGCGTTGTATCTCGTGCGCGATCGCGTCGGTATCAAGCCACTCTATTACGCGCAGGTGTACGACAAACTTAAGTTTGTCGGACTTTCGTTTGCCTCCGAAATCAAAGCGATCCTTGCCACCGGGTTGGTCGCGCCGGAAATCGACGCCGAAGCGCTTCATCAGTTCCTGACATTTCTTTGGGCGCCGGATCCAAACACGATGTTCAAAGGGATCAAGACTGTGCCGCCCGGCCATTTCGTCAAAGCGCAAAACGGCCGGCTAACGGTTCAGCAATGGTGGGACATCTCGTTCGATGAAATTGAGGAAGGGAAGAGCGAAGCGTGGTGGCAGGATCGCGTGCTCGAAACTCTCGACCGCGTCGTGAAGCTCGAGATGGTCGCGGACGTGCCGCTCGGCTCGTTTCTTTCGGGCGGCGTCGATTCGTCTTCGATCGTCGCGATGATGAAGCATCACAGTAATGGCCGGCCCGTGGGCACTTACGCGATCGGAATTGAGGCCGAAGACTTGCGCTACGACATCATTCCGGACGACGTGCAGTGGGCGCGACGCGTGAATCAGCAGCTAACGACGGATTATCACGAGATCATGCTGAAGCCGCAGGTCGCGGAGCTTTTGCCGAAGCTCGTGTATCACATGGACGAGCCGGCGATCGACATGGCGATTCCGAGTTATCTCGTCAGCCGCGCCGCGCGCGAATCGATGCGCGTGATGTTGAGCGGGATGGGTGGTGATGAAGTTTTCGCCGGCTATCCGCGGCAGATGGCTATGCAAATTGCCGGCGCGTTCGATCCCGTGCCGCAACTTCTGCGTCGGCCGCTGATGAAAACCGTTGCGGCCGTTTTGCCGGGCGGGCTTCCCGGCAAGCTAACCGCGCCACTTCGCAATGCGAAGAAATTTGCGCGCAGCGCAGCGCTCGATTTCCAGGATCGTTACCTCGGCTTCGAAACTTACTTCACTGATGAAGCGAAATCGCGCCTCTACACGGATGATTTGCGTGAAGCGACGCGTGACCTCGATGCATACGCTGCGCATCGAGAGTATTTCGCGCGCGCGAGGAAGGCTGCGCCGCTCAACCAACTGCTGTATGTCGATCTGAAGACGTTTTTGCCGTGCCTCAACTTGATGACGACAGACAAGACTGCGATGGCGGCGAACCTTGAAGTTCGCGTCCCGTTTCTCAATGTCGAGATGTTGAAACTGGCTGCGCGCATGCCCCCGGATTTGAAGTTGCGCGGCCTGAAACGCAAGTACATTTTGAAACGCGCTGCCGAGAAACTCCTGCCGCGCGAAGTCGTGTGGCGAAAAAAAGCGGGCTTTGGCGCGCCCATCCGTTCGTGGCTGCGCGGTCCTCTGCGGCCGATGGTGAATGATTTGTTGTCGGAAGATGCGATTCGCAAGCGAGGCCTGTTCCGGCCGCAGGAAGTGCGGCGAATTATCGATGCGAATCTTTCCGGCCGGGAAGACTACAACCTGCAAGTTTTTCAATTGCTCAATCTGGAGCTGTGGCACCGTCAATTCATCGATCCTCACTGACCCGGTCTTGCTGTTTCAGGCATAAAACAGAGTCTTGCGCCTAAAATCCCGGCGTGTTAAGCTTCGACGCATGGCACACAAGAGCGGAATCAACACGGCCGAGTTGGGCAGCGCGATTCGCCGCCGTCGCGAACAGCGCGGCCTGAGTTTGCGGGATGTTGCCGACGAGACGGGCGTGTCGGCGTCGACGCTATCCCGCATTGAAAACGGGACGGGTAAGCCCGACGCCGACAACATTGCGCGTCTCGCCGCGTGGCTCGACATGCCGATCGAGCGCGTGATGCATCCGGGGGCTCGCGCCGCCAACGATCCAAAGCCGGTCGTTTATTATCCGCATGAGTCAACTCCCGAAATCATCGAGGCCCACCTGCGCGCCGATCGACACTTGACGCCGCAAACCGCGAAAGCGCTCTCGGAACTTTTCCGCGTCGCGTACGCGCAATTCAGCCAAGCCGACAGCAAGTCAACGCGCAAATCCCGATAGTCCCAGATTCTGTTAACCGCGTAGTACCTAAGTTGCGGGTTTTCTCGGTGTCTCAGTGCGTTCTCTGTGCCTCTGTGGTGAATTGATTCAGAAAAAAGCGACACCACAGAGACACGGAGCATTCACAAAGACACAGAGGATTCGAAATCAACACTACCAACCGACGCTGCTTGGCAAAGCTCCTGCCGACGCGGCACAATCACGTCACTTTGACTCCGGAGTCCAGATTTCAAACTACCGACTTGGATCAGCGGATGATGCGCCGCGCGCTCGATCTGGCCGCGCAGGGCATCGGTCTGGTCAGCCCTGGTCCGCTGGTCGGATGCGTGATCGTTGACGCTCAACAACAGATTGTGGGCGAAGGCTTTTACGTTTACGACGAATTGAAACATGCCGAGACGATTGCGCTGGAGCAGGCCGCCGAACGCGCGCGCGGTGCAACCGCTTACATTTCACTCGAGCCGCACGCGCATCAAGGCCGCACATCGCCATGCACGGATGCATTGATCAAATCAGGCATAAAGCGAGTCGTCGCGCCCATCGAAGATCCAAATCCGAAAGTTTCCGGCCGCGGCTTTGCTCATTTGCGCGAAGCCGGAATCGAAGTTTGTACTGGCGTGCTTGCCGAAGACGCGACCCGCATCAACGAAGCCTACATTCATTTCATGCGCAGCGGCCGGCCGTTCGTGCATTTGAAAATGGCGGTGTCGCTCGACGGCAAAGTTGCGACCGCCACGGGTGAATCGCGCTGGATTACCGGCGAGGCCGCGCGTGCGCGGGTGCATGAGTTGCGTCATCAGTACGATGCCATCATGGTTGGCGGCCGCACCGTGCATTCTGACGATCCACAGTTGACCGACCGATCGGGAAAGAAACGGCGACGGCCTCTGGTGCGGGTCGTGATCGAGCAGTACCTGCGCGTTTCACCTGAGTCGCAACTCGCGCAGACGACGGATGCCGCGCCCGTGATCATCTTCGCGGGCGGAGATGCAGAGGGTGACACGGTTGGGGCTTTGCAAGCGCGTGGAGTCGAGGTTGTCGCGCAAGGTTCCGCACTCGATCTGTCGAGCGTTCTTGATGAGCTGGCAACCCGGTCGATCCAAAGCGTTCTGGTTGAAGGTGGTCCATCGCTCGCGGGACTGCTGCTCGAAGCCGGGCTTATCAACAAGATAAGTTTCTTCGTCGCACCGCTCATCATCGGTGGACAGGACGCGCCCTCGGCGATTGCCGGTAGTGGCATCGAGAAGATCGCCGACGCCGTTCGGCTGGAGCGCGTCGAAGTTCATCCGCACGACGCAGATGTGGAAATCACCGGCTATCCGGCTGAGAGCAAGGATGAAGGATGAAAGCGGAAGGATGAAGGCGGAAATATGAAGAAAGATGCTGAACATCCGACTCTGAGAGATTCGACTGGTTCAACTTCTGACCTTCATCCTTCATCCTTCATCCTTCATCCTTCGATTCCCAAGCGCCGCTTCGGTCAGAATTTCCTCGTCGACAAGAACGTCGTCGATCGCATCATCGCTGCAGTTGAACCCAAACCCGACGAAACGATCATTGAGATCGGACCCGGCCGCGGCGCTTTGACCAAGCGGCTACTTGAAAGCGGCGCTCGCGCCGTTGCCGTCGAGTTCGACCGCGACTTGGTTCCGCAATTACGCGAACAGTTCTCAACCTCCTCGAACCTGAGACTACTCGAAGCCGACGCGTTGTCTGTTAATTTCTGCGAAGTCATTCAGCCGGCGGTCAGTGCGCGGGTTGTCGCAAATCTTCCCTATAACGTCGGCACAGCAATTCTGCAAAGGCTGATCGAACAGCGAGACTGCATCACTGAAATGGTGCTGATGCTCCAGCGGGAAGTTGCCGATCGCATCACCGCCGAAGCGGGTTCGCACGATCGCGGATATTTGTCGGCGTTCGTCGAAGCTTATTGTGAAGCTGAGAAGTTATTCGATGTTTCTCCGCAATCGTTTCGGCCGGTTCCGAAAGTTGTCAGCACCATTATGCGCCTGCGCGTTCGTAAGCGAATCGCGGCAGACGTGCAAGATGAAAATCTTTTGTGGCAGGTAGTGAGCGCAGGTTTTGCGCACCCGCGCAAGACAATCCTCAACAATCTGCGCGAGGCGCCAGAGCCGATTCAGGAGTTGCTGAGAAAACACGGCGGGGCCAGCATCGTGCTGTGTGATGCCGGCATTCCAGCCCTACGTCGAGCTGAAACTTTTGCGTTGGACGAATGGGCGATGCTGGTGAATGCGATGATCTAAACCTTTCGATCTCGAACAACCACCCTTACCCCATCCTTCGGTCGCAAGGACATTGCCGGATAGATTTCCACCGGATGATCGGAAGCCAACTCCAGCCGGAATCGCTGTCCAATCGTCGCCATCACCAGGATGATTTCCATCATCGCGAACGATGCACCAATGCAGGCCCTTGGACCGCCGCCAAACGGGAAGTAGGCAAATTTTGGCAGGCGCGCTTCAAACTCTTCAGTCCAGCGCACCGGCTTGAATTGCAGCGGCTCATCGAAGAACCGGCCATCGCGCTGCGTCGCCCATTGAAACATGAAGACCTGCGTGCCGGCCGGAACTTGATAGCCGCCGATTTCGCAATCCTCGATCGCTTCACGACCCAGTCCGTACGCGGGCGGATAAAGCCGCATCGATTCTTTGACGATCTGTTCCGTGTACTTCAAGCGCGGCAAGTCAGCCAACGTCGCGTCACGGTCGCCGAGCACTTCATCCAATTCTTCGTGAAACTCCTTTTCCACGTCCGGATGTTTGCCGAGCAGATACCAAGTCCACGCCAGCGTCAGCGCTGTCGTTTCGTGTCCAGCCAGGAACAACGTCATCACTTCGTCGCGCAATTGCTGGTCATTCATGGCGCTGCCGTCTTCATCGTGGGCCGCCAGCAACATCGACAACAGGTCGCCTTCGTCTTTTCCGCTGCGCCGCCGCTCGGCGATAATTCGATAAACAACGCGATCGATTTTCTTTGCCTGCCGGTGAAACTGTATGTGATGTGGCGTCGGCAGACGATTGTTCAGGATCCATTTCAAAGTAGCCTGCGCGGCAAACGGCTTCACGAGTTTTTTCAGAGTCGTTCCAACTTCGTCAACATCGTTCGAAACGTCAGCGTTGAATAAACATCGCACTACGATTTCCAGAGTCAGACGCGCTACCTCGCTGTGAATGTCGCGCACTTCTCCATCACGCCACTTCGATACCAGACGGGTCGTGTAGTCGACCATCGTCTTCGCATAAGTCGCAATTCGTTCGCGATGGAATGCCGGCGATGACAAGCGTCGCTGTCGCTTCCATTGCTCGCCTTCGCTCGTCAGCAGGCCGTTGCCCACCAAACGCTGAAAGAAATTCGACCGCAGCGTCATAGCCTTTTTGAAGTTTCGCGGGTTCGTCGCGAGCACGTATTGAACGTGGTCGGGATGATAAAGAAATATCGCCGGCACGTAGAGGAAGCGCATCCATGCAATGTCGCCATATTCGCGCTGCACGCTGTCTATGAAGCCGAGCATGTCGCGATTGAACTCGCGCATCACGCCCATGATGGGAGTACCTTGCGGACCGGGTGGGCGATCCATGGTTCTTGAACGCTTGCCGGCGCTAACTACGCGCGCGAGTTCGCTGACGGAAGGGTTATTCTTTGGCCACACAGAAACCTATCTCAATAAATCCGTATAAATCCCCGGCTGACTGTCGGGAATCTCAATCGCACCGACTGCTTCCTGATAAAA